>JBBDYQ010000022.1 GCA_040901445.1 Thermoleophilaceae bacterium
CGCGGCTGTGGCCGCATAACCAACCCGTGTCCACCGAAACGGGGGAACTCCACTCGTGCTGGGACGACCACGAGGTTCAGAACACCTATTCAGGTGGCGATCCGGACGGCGGCGATGCCGATTACAGCGCGATCCCCGTTGGAATCCCGCAGTTCCCGCCCTTCCAGTACTCGGTCAAGCGCCGCGACGCGGCCTACCGAGCGTTCTTCCAGTCGATGCCGACGTTCACCATCGGCCGGCAACGGCTCTACCACAAGGCAACGTTCGGCAGGCACGTTGACCTGTTCGTGCTCGATGAGCGTCAGTACCGATCCGTCGCGTCCCGCCGGTTCCTGGGGGCCGACCAGTCCGAGTTCCTCCGATCCGGCCTGACGCAATCCAGCGCCTCGTGGAAGGTCATCGCGAACGCCGTGATGATCATGGGCGGCGGCGGGTCCGACAGTTGGGAAGGCTTCCCCGCCGAGCGTGAGGCCCTGCTCGGAGTCATCAGCCAGAACGAGGTTCAAGACGTCGTGTTCATCACCGGTGACATGCACGCATGCATCGCCGGCGACGTACAGAACGCCGCCGAACACACAGTAGCTACGGAGTTCGTCTGCGGATCAATGACAACGCCGTCGACTCCTGAGGGGTGGGCTCTCATAGGGAGGCCCGGATATGGGACGGCCGACAATCCGACAATGCCTCAGGCCGAGTACGACGCCCTCAACCGGCCGTACTATGAGGAGCTCGACTTCTTCTCGCATGGATACGTCCTCTGCGAAGCGGGCGCCCAGACTTTCAAGGCGACCTACAAGAAGCTCGAGACGGTCCGTCGTGAGTCGACCGCGCTGAAGGCGTCGAACAGCTACACGCTGCACCGTGGGACGCCGGGGCTCTAAGTGGTGCTCTCTCGACGTCGCTTCTACCGCGGGGTCGTGCCAGTCCTGGTACCTGCCTGAGGGTCCGACTCCCAACCTCTTCGCAAATCGGCTCGACGCTGCAGTTCGAGCCCGCACGCTCTTGCAGACGTTCGCGCTCCGGCAGACCTCTGTGCGTGAAGATTGGACGGGTCCTCGGAGCCGGGGGCGTTCTCGGCCTGAGCGCCGGCCGCGCCTCATACTGCCCTTCGCCGCCGCGCGCGCGACGCCACACGAGGGCGGTCCGTCTTTGACCGGCCTGAGGCCGGATCGGCAGCTAGTCGGTTCGCTGTCCGACAGATTCAAGCTTCCCCGCGCCGCTGCCGCTTCGAGTGACGAGCAAAGGACCAACACCCACCAGACATCGTCTGGGGCAAGACGAGCGCCCTCTCGAGCCAGCCGTCCTCCGGCGGAGGAACGATCTCGCCCGGTCGGATCGCGCGGATCACATGAGAGACGTGTCCCGCGGTGTACTGAGCATCCTCCACGATCTCACCTGTCTCGCCCTCCATGACTGAACCCACGGACGTCGTACGCCGTCCCAGCGCCGTCGTTGTGCAGCCTCACGAGCAGGACATCACGACCGTCCGGATCACGGCTACGTGACATCGCGGGCCAGACGAAGGCTTGATGGGCCCGGTCGACGGCCTGCCGGTTCGTGTATGCGGATGCTGCCGACGCGATCGCAGAAACGGCTGCGATCGCGACTGCGACAGTCTCGATCTGCATGACGGCGATGCTGACCAAAAGAGTGGACGTCACAGACGCTTCGGCAGAGGTCCACGGCCCGGACGTCGGTGGGCTCACCGCCGTTCCGCCCGAGAGAAGCATGTCCTGGCGCAGATCGTGAGCTGGCTAATGGGAGCGACGCAGCTCAAGGTGGACCAAGTGGGAGCCGATTAGTAGCCATAGAAGGACCGGAGGAGTAAGCTGAGGTTCTGACGGAACGGTGAGAGGAGCGAAGGTGCCCGTTCAAGACGTCATCGAGGAAGCGCAGCGCATCGCGACAGATCGCGATCCTGCCGAGTTGGCCGGGGAGCTGCAGGAACTGCTCGGGCAGAAGCTCGTGGCCTTTGCTCTCGGGGACCGTCATCCGAAGACCGTCGGTCGGTATGCCCGCGGTGAGCGGGCGCCCGAGCTCGAGGCGCATGCGCGCCTCGTCGACCTCTCTGTCGTGGTCCAGATCCTACGTGCAGGCATGCGGGAGAGCACAATCAAGAGCTGGATGTTGGGAGCGAACCCGAGGCTCAAGGGCAACGCGCCGATCGAGGCCTTCCACGAGGGTCGCCCATACGAGGTGATGAGTGCCGCCAAGGCCTTCGTCAGTCGCCGGTAAGCGCGGACGGCGTCCGCGGCCCGGCATACGCTCCGGGGTCGCGTGCCGTTCGCCGACAACCCACCGACGTACCACGCCGTCAGCGTGCCCGCCGAGGGGTTCTGGCGGGTCACGACGTGGCCTGAGCCGTTCGATCCGCCGCCGCCTCCTCTCCCGATCGGCCATCCCGACCTTCACGAGGACGATGCTGGTCGATGGGACGACCCTCACGGTGCGTTGAGGACGCTGTACTGCGCCACCGAGCCCGAGGGCGCGATCGGCGAGAAGCTCGGCCACTTCCGGATCGACCCCCGCATTCCTCGGCGGATCGAGGGGTTTTTCGAGAGCGAGCCCGACTCAGGCTACGAGGACGACTACCTGCTGCCTCAGCTCGACGCCGACGACGTCGCTGCATTCAACTGGACCCTGGCGTGGGCGCCGTCTGAACCCACCGCTCGGTGCCTTGATGTCACCCATTGGCGCAGCCACCGCGCGGTGCTCCGATGCGCGATCCCGCACCTCGTGGAGCACGGCCGCGCACAGCTAGACAGAAGCGCTCTCCTGGACGAACGCCGCAACTTGACGCGGCGACTCGCCGGCTGCTTCCGAGCGCTCGCAGCCAGGCCCGACGGAACACTGAGGGTCGCCGGCCTGCGGTACAAGAGCCGCCACGCGCCGGCCTGGGAGTGCTGGGCCCTGTGGGAGCCGCTTCCGCTGGACCCCAGCGAGGCCACCGGACAGACGGTGACGATTCAGACGCCGGAGCTTCGTCGCGCGGCCGAACGCCTGCCCGTCGTCCTCTTGGCCTAGCTTCGACGGGTCACGGCCCAGAGGTGCCCCTCCGGTGAGGGCCTTAGCCGCGGCTTCCGGAAGTAGCCGCCGAGCGTTTAGGGGAGGGCGCAATTCCCGTGGCCATGGGTATCTCCAGCGCTCGGCTGCGTTGCGTCTTCCATCGGCTCGCGGGGGAGCGTCGGGAGGGCTGAGTAGAGCTCAGGCCGGGGCATCAATCGAGGCATCGATCTGCCGCGCAACAATCGAATCACGCCGCCTCGAACCAGCCCGTCAAGACCCTACCTGCGCCAACTTGACCTCCATGCGGACGCTTGTGGTCCAGGCGGTCGCGGGTTCGAGTCCCGTCGCTCACCCCTCAAAGCGCTGCAAAGCCGGGGTTTTGCTCTTCCGGCCGGGGTGAGCTCCTGGACGCCATTGCAGAGCTCGATCGGGGCGCTCTTCGCGAGTTCGTTGCAGAAATCCCTGCACAGAACGCGGTTTTCTCGCGGCTGCGCCCGAGCTTGCCTGCGCGCCATGGAAATGGTCTTCGTCGACGGTCAGTGCTGACCTGGGTTCTCGAGTACCTCGCGTACCCTGAGGGCTACATGCAGCTCCGAGGGACGCGTGGCGGGCGCCCGGCCGAGTTGCTCCTCGATGTTCCTGAGGCGATACTTGACGGTGTGGACATGGACGCCGAGTCGCGCCGATGCCGCGACGGCGTTCTGGCCACTCTCGAGGTACGCGCGCAGCGTGTCGCGCAGCACCTCGGCCTTCGGGTCGTTGGCCGCGAGTTCACCGAGCTCGCGGCCAACGAGCTCACGCGCGAGCCGCTCGTCCTGGAGCAGAGCCACCTCAAGCGCGACGTCCGAGTAAAGGGTTAGTCGGGCACCTCGTCGGCGCGCGATGCGGAGTGCGTCCTGCGCCTGCCGGTGGCTGGCGACGAATCCCTCGACGCCTGCGAGGCAGTCTCCCGCTGTCACCACCGACGCCGTCTCCCCGCAGAGTTCCGTTAGCGCTCGCCGCTCAGTGTCCTGGTCCCGCGCTCTGATGGAGCCGAGCCAGGCCCATACGACATCCGTCTCGAGGGCCACGTTGAGGAGGCGCAGGTCGAGTCTCGACGCGAGCTCCGGTAGAGCTTCGGAGACGGGCGCGGCGCAGATCAGCGCACGGTGGATGAGGGTCTCGTCGTAGCCGACAGCGCTGAGGTCGCTCCGCCTGCCGGCCAGGGTTTCCTGCACGACGGTGACTGACTTCCGGGCGGGGCCACGGTGGTGTCGGCGCTCGTCCTCGTACTCCTCGGTCAGGACGCCGATCATCCAGTCGATCATGGCGAAGGTGAAGCGCGAACCCAACACGAGCAGTTCGTGCTTGTCGCTGTCGCTTGCGTGTAGGGCGGTGACCTCCGCCACCCACGTGTCGGATAGCACCGCGTGGCTTACCCGGTAGCTCTGTGCGAACAGCGCCAGCGGCAGCCCTACGCGGGCGCCTGCCCGCGCCGCAAGGACTGCCTCCTCCGGGGGCCGTTCGGGGAGCGCGCGGCATTCGAGGGCGCGAAGTCCCGCCCTGACGTTCGCAGAGCACGAGGCACGTGCGACCTCGCGCAAACCCAGCGAGTCGAGCTCCGGAACCGCTGCGACGAGTTCGGCGACCATCTCGTCCGCGATCTGACCTGTCCGCGAGGCCAGGCGGTGCGTGATCTGCGGGATGTAATGCGTCGGGTCCGCTGTCGGTGGCATGAGGCCTAGAGCGCTTCCGCGGGATCGATTATCGCTTTTGGCCACACCTGACGGATCGGGCCGGACGATTTGGCTCATCCAGTCAAGCCCGGCGGGTCGCCGGTCCCTACGGTCATCGCGCCGACGTGGCAACCCAACCAACGGGAGGAGAAACCCCGTGCAGATTAGACGTCAGGCCTTGATGTTCGTCGCAGTAACGGCTGCGATGGCGGTGTTCGTGACGCCCGCGGGAGCTTGGACCCGCACCGTCATCAATCCGTGCACCCCGGACTCAGCGACGTCCTGCGAGTTCTTTGCGACGAAGTGGCATGAGGTGTACATGCCGACAGCCCCCGCACGTAACCAGTTGGCCATTTTCTTCCACGGGACCCTCGGGAAGCCCTCGAACAACCGCAAGATCGCGGAGTACCTGGCGGGCCAGGGCTTCCATGTGATGAGCGTCAAATACGACGCGGACACGACCGCGAAGTCGGCGTGCCCGGACTCGGTCGAAACAACCGATCCGAACTGCTTCCGCCGCTTCCGCGGCGAGTCGGTCTTCGGCGAGAACGTGTCCGACCCCGTGGGGCAGGCCTTCGACCACTCGTCGATCTCAGTATCGAAGCCGAACTCGGTCATGAACCGGGTGCTGAACCTCGCGACCTACCTGTCCACCAACTACGCAGCTCAGGGATGGGCCCAGTTCCAGATGCGTGACGTGAACGGCAACTGCACGTCTACGAACACGACCTACAACACCTGCGACATGCGCTGGAGCCTCGCTGGAATCGGCGGGCACTCGCAGGGCAGCGGCATCGCGCTGTACCTGTCGAAGTTCTTTGGTCTGCGCCAGGTCGCGATGCTGTCGGGACCCCAGGACACCTGGGCCTCGAGCGCGGCGAACTGGATCGCCGAGGGCGGCTTCACTACCTCGTCCAGCGTGATGTGGGGCTTTGCCCACACCGCTGACGGCGAGTACTCGGGCCAGTCGCTCGCGTGGGGAGTGCTGGGCATCCCGGGTGGGTTGACAGACCAGGCTGTCGGTAGCCCGTGGGGCGGGAGCCACCGGCTGACCACATCGGTCGCGCCGGCGTGTATCCGTCCCACCGCCGCGCATGGCTCCACCGTTACGGACGATTGCACCCCGGGGACCCCGCCGATCTACCAGCCCGTTTGGCTGGCCACATACGGCGGCTGACATCAAGAACGGCGGGCGCGTTGGTCGAAGCGGACGAATGCGCCCGCCGCCGTTGGCCCATGCAGCCAAGAACGAAAGCGCAGTCGCGTCGTACCGTCTGCCGGCATGGGACAGGGGTACGCGTGAAAGCTCTCGACGCGCCGGCGGAGGGTGCCTCCGGCCGGCTGCACCCGCGATCGGGCTCGATCTCCCGACGTGGGGTCGTCGGGTGATTTCCCGACCCGTAAGCCGGTCAGCCTGCTACCCGCCCACTCAGGCTGAAAAATGGCGGCAAAGACTTGACCCGCGGGTAAAAAAGGCCTGTATCGTCGCCGAGCGGGAGGGCTTCTTGGTAGCGGGCAGGGACATACGGCCGGGCCTCAAGGCGCACCGCGCGCGGTTACTGGTCGCGGCCCGTGAGAGCTTCGCGCGCGGCGGCTTCGACGGCACGACCATGGAGGGCGTCGCCCGGGCCGCCGGCGCGACGAAGCCGACGCTGTACGCGCACTTCGGCTCGAAGCGGCAGCTGTTCGATGCGACTGTCGACGCCGAGTGCGAGCGGCTCTTGGACTTCCTCTTCGCAGCCTACGGTCGCGCGCTAGCCGGTTCCCCGAGCCAGCTCATGCGCGCGTGCATCGGCGAGGCCTTCGCCTACGCCGATCGCAGCCCGAACGGCTTCAAGCTGCTGTTCCGGTCCGCGCGATCCGCACGCGATGCCGAGCTCGTCGAGGACACCATCCAGCGGATCACGGCACGCGTGACCGAGATCGTCGAGCGCGAACTCAAGGCCGCTGGCCGGCCCGACCACGAGCGTGCACGCATGCAGGCCGCGGCGATAGTCGGCGTCTCGCATCACGCCGTGCTGCAAGAGGCGGTTGAGCCGACTGCCGACCGGGAGGCGGCGATCGACTTCGCCGCCTCGTTCGCGAGCGGCGGTTTCTTTGCCACCCTGCCGCCGAAGCGGGGCGTCGCGTGAAGCGCCCGGCGGTGGCGGCGGCGTTGCTTGCGCTTGCGGTACCGGTGACAGCCCGGGCCCAGAGCGTTACGGTCTGCGCCGTACCGACGTACTGCGATGCGCGCGCGGCCTATGACTGGCAAGGGCCGAGCCGCAGCCAGGCGGTGGAGGTGCGCTCGCGGCGCAGTGGGGCCGTGTTGCGCGGCACTGTCTTCGCGCCCCCGGAGGGTCGGCCGCCGGGGGCGGCCGTAGTACTGCTGCCCGGCAGCGGCGGCCTCGGGAACGAGACGAACATGCACTGGCAGGCGCGTGACCTGGCTGCCGGCGGCTACGTCGTGCTCAGCCTGAGCCCCCAGGGGACCGGACGCTCAGACACCGCCGGCGACCCGCCGTGCCCGGCGGACCACCCGGTTGACCCGTGCCCCGGAATCCCCTATCAGCAGCTCGAGAACTGGCTCGACGCGGGGTCGAGCGGGCTCGACTTCGCGCTGTCTGACACGAATCCTTTCGCCGCGGCGACTGACCGTTCGCGCGCTGCGCTGGTCGGCTACTCACTCGGCGCCCGCGCAGTCAGCGTGCTTCAGGGCCGCGACGATCGCGTCGACGCGGCTGTCGCGCTCGACAACCTCGCGAGCGACGGGAACGGCGACGCCGGCTCGCCCAGCGGCGGTGGCGCCGCCGGCACGGTGATCGGCGGCGAGCTGCCCGGCGGTCCACCTGTCCCGGTTACGCCGCGTGTGCCGGCGATCGGTCTGGGATCAGACGGACCGGGCCCTGGAAACACGAGTCCGTCCCGCGAGCAGAAGAAGACCGCCTACTCCCAGTGGCGCTCGAGCGGGCTGCCGACAATGGAGCTGGTCTTCCGCGGCGTCGCGCACGGTGACTTCTCGCAGAACCCGCGCAGCTCGAACAGCACCTACGCTCGCCTCTTCGCCCACTACACGCGGGCCTGGCTCGACCGCTATCTCGGGGGCGACGCGGGCGCCGTCGACCGGCTGCTCGCCGGCTCTGTAGCGGGCCGGACCACCACGGACTTCCTCAGCCTGGACTTCGCCTCGGCCGCATACCTGCCGGCGGACGACAACATCGACTCGGCGGACGACGGCATTGACTGCGACGACCTGACACACGACGCCGGGTGTCTCCGGTGAGAACAAAGGGAGAGATCATGCAAGGACTGCGATGCTCGCTGGCGGTTGTCGCCGCCGGCATGGCCCTCACCCTGCCCACCCCGGCCACCGCGGGGATCGAGCCGGGGGATGTGGCCTGGACCGAGGTCAGCGCGCTGCCGGGCCTCAGCATCAGCCCCGACCTCAACAACACCTACTACACCAGCGTCTACTCGGCCAGCAGCGCGCACGAGACCGCCATCCGCGGCTCCGTGCCGAACGCGCGCTACTGGTCAATTGCCGTGCTCGACCAAGCAGGGCGCGAGATCGCGAACCTCTCAGACGACGATATTGAAACGACCGGCAACGGCTCCTACACGGTCCGCATCCGGCACGGCTGCGCTGGCCGGCCGAACTGCATGGACGTGTCAGGCGCGCCCGCCTCGGCGCTGCCGGCGCGGATGTTCTACAGGCTCTACGTCCCAAGCGACCGCACAGGCGGCGTCCCCCTGCCCGAGGTGGAGTACCGCACGCTCGACGGCGTTGACGTTCGCTCGCCGGTCCCCGCTGGGACCTGGACGGCCCTCATGCTGGGACTGCTCGAGCCGCTGCGCCCCGGCGAGCCGGCCCCCGAGGCCCTCGCAGGCCCGTCAGGCCTCGACCGCCCCGTCGCCACCCCCGCCGCCGACCCCGAGCCGCGCCGCTTCGACGGCCTCGGCGGCCAGCAGATCGAGACCCTCGCGGACGCGGGCGCTCCGGCGCCCGTCGTGGAAGCGCTGACGCAGGCGAAAGGTAGCGCCGGTCTGAACGCCACCGCCGACAACGACTACCTGATAGCGCAGTACACCTTCCGCAGCGGCAACCTCGTGCTTGCGGCGAAGGCGCCGTCGTACCGCTCGGGCGGTGCCGCGGTGAACGACCTCGGGCGCGCCGACGGCAGCGAGCAGGTCCGCTACTGGTCTGTCTGCACCGTTCAGAACACGCGGCCGGTCGAGTGTCTGCGTGACGAGCGCGTACAAGTCGATGCCGACGGGTTCTTCCGGATCGTGGTCGCTCCGGCCTGTCCGGTCGCGGGCTACAGCAATTGCCTGCGCGGCGGCGTGACGCCGAGCGTGAACAACGGCAACATCAACTACAGGAACCTGCTGGCCGCGGGCTCGTTCGCGAACGAGCGCGGGCCGCACGAGTGTCCGGCCGGCGTCTCGCAATTCTGCGGCGACTACGCGCTGCAGGCGCGTTACGTCCTGCGCGGCTGAAGGAGGCAAGGATGACAACGATGAAGACGATTCGCCGACTGATCTGGGTGACCGCGCTGGCGCTCGCCCTGTGGCCGGCAGCCTCGTTTGCGGCCACGCGGGCGGTCACGCCGACGTCGGCGTGGCAAAAGGTGGCGCCGAACGCGCTGAACGTCGCCTTCCCGGACGAGTACGCGGTCTACTACGTCATCCCGTACATCGCTGGGCCCGGCCTGCGCACGCTGGTCGAGGGCCAGGTTCCCGCCGCCCGCTACTGGTCGCACACGATCTACCAGACGCAAGGAGGGGCGCTCGACAACATCGACGGCGACCGGATGGCGCTGGACGCCGACGGCAGCTACCGGATGACGATCGCGGACCGGTGTGCGGAAGCTCAGCGGAACTGCCTGAGCACGACCCGTGTGCAGCGCCCGACCCCGACCTTCGAGGGCATGCTCGTGTACCGGCTGTACGTGCCGGAGGACATCGCCTCCGGCCAGACCGGGGGCGTGCCCGTCCCGCGCGCCACATACGAGGCCGACGGCCCGGACGCCGAGGCGCGCCTGGACGCCCTCGACCTACCCGCAGCCGCGCGCGAGGCGCGCGACGTGGCGGTCTCACAGGCGGCGCTTGCGAGCCAGGAGCTCGTGTTCGAGCGCTCCATGCCGCTGTCCGGCCCGGTCCCGCAGCCCGACAACGACCCGCCGGTCCGGTCGTTCCGCTTCCACGGACACCAGGGCTCGGCGATCGACTACGCGCTCACCAAGGGCCTAATCTCGGACTCGCAGTGGGCGCTCCTGAACTCGACGCTGCCGAACCCGTCCGGCACGGGTGGTCCCTTCAGCGCGCCTGCGAACGAGTACACGTACATCTTCTACCAGCACGAGCGGGGCAACCTCGTGGTCAGCGCAAAGGCGCCGACGTATGACCTGACCTCGTCGTCGCGCAACGCCTTCGGGCGCGACGACGGCGGCGAGCAGGTCCGCTACTGGTCGCTGTGCACGAACTCGTCGCTCACGCGCTACATAGACTGCATCAAGGACGAGGACGTCGTGATCCCGCCAGGTGAGACCCACTTCGAGATCGTAGTCTCGCCAACGTGTCCGGTGGCGGGATACGCGAACTGCCTGCTCTCCGGCCAAGAGGCCGTCGAGTTCGCGGTGGTCTACCGGAATCAGCTCGCCTCGGCGGCCTTCAAGGACCAGCAGCTGGCGGGCGAGTGGGCGTACGGAGGCCACTACGTCTCTCGCCCGTGAGGAGACTCGGCGCGACCCTGGCCGCGCTCTGTGCGCTCGCTGGCAGCGGCACGCCGAGCGCGACGGGGCAGGCGGGATCGGGCGACCGCGACTGCGTGTGGATCCTCGTCGACGAGCCCGACGCAGTGAACGTCGCCTACCCTGACGAGTACGCGAACTACTGGGGCACGCTCGTGATGGCCATCCCGCCGGGTCACGAGCTCGTACTGCGCGGTCGGTTCCCGCGCGCGCTACATGTCGTTCAACGTATACGACGGGGCGCTGCGCCCGACCGACGCCCTTGCGGATCAGGAGATCGTGGCCGATGCGGGGTCGACCAACCCGTTCCTCGAGGGCGCCCGCCGCGATGCCGAGATGCGTGACTACACGGTGCGGATCGTGCCAGGGACGCCGCCGCCCGGCGGCCGCGAGCCGAACACGGTCTACTTGGCGAGCGCCGGCCGCGCCGCGTACGAGGGCGGGATCCTCTATCGGGTCTACATCCCGGACCTCGGCACGGACGACACCGGTGGGGTTGGGCTGCCGGAAGTGCTCCTGCGCGACCCAGAGGGCGCGATGCGCACGATTCCCGCCCGCTGCGGCGCGGTGCAGGCGGACCTGCCGCCGACGCTTACCGAGGCCTACGCGAGCGCCGACGCGCCCGAGACCCCGGTCAGCCACCCGGCGACCAACCCGCTCGACTGGGACGTCTTCTTCAACCTGCCCTACACCCAGGCCACGCTTAACACGCGAGGCACCCCGGCGAACGGTCCCGCGGCCGCGACCGTGCCGGCCGACCGGAGCGGGGGCTACCTGAGCAACGTGCACAACGCCTACGCCTACGCCTACGCGACCGGCCACCGCAGATTCGGCCAGGTGCTCGTCTTACGCGGAAGGGCCCCGAGCGCCCCTGCGACGCGCGACGGCCCGGCGGTGATGGGCTCGGGCGAGTTGCGCTATTGGTCGATCTGCGAGAACGAGCGCCACAGCACGCGGTTCGTCGCCTGCCTCGCCGACGAGGACTTCGTCCTGGACGAGACGGGCTGGTTCACGCTCGTCGTCTCCAGCCCGGCGCAGCGGCCCGCCAACGCGCGGCGCGAATGCGGGGTCAACTGGCTGCCCTGGGGTGCGAGCCCAGAGACGTTGCTCATCCTGCGCCACATGCTTCCGGCGCCGGGCTTTTCCCACGCGATCCAGCGCGTCGAGCGCCCCGGTGATGAGGATCGCGTCGTGGGTGACTACCTGCCGGGCGGGCAGCACACGAGCCGCACCAGCTTCGAAGCGCTCGGCTGTCGCATCTAACGGACAAGGGCGGCGGTCGCGTTTTGGTGTTTCGCACAAGTGGCGCGGCGCCGTTGCCCGTAGCTTCGCGGCATGGGAATTAACGTCGCAGCCGCCGACGGCCTGACCGCCTACCACGACCACCGGATGCCGGACGGCCGGGACTTGCGCGGCCGACCCGAAGGGAGTGCTGCCAGCGATGAGGAGACGGGGCGATGGAGCTAGCAACGGCGCCCGCGGCGGCTGTCTCCCACGCAGTCCCTCATCCTGGCGAGCCGGTTCCGGTCCTCGCGCTCCCAACCGTGGGGATCTTCTTCGGTGCGCTCGCGGCCTGGGGCCTCGCCACTTGGGCGGCGATCGGCGACCTCGCCTCACCGTGGGCGACGATCCCGGTGCACGCGGCGGTCACCTTCGTCATGTTCACGGTCGCCCACGAAGCCACCCACTACGCGATCAGCCGCACCCGCTGGGTGAACGGTCTTTTCGGCCGCCTGGCGGCGCCGTTCGTGGCTGCGTGGGGGTCGTTCCCGGTGTTCAGCTACATCCACATAGAGCATCACCGTCACTCGAACGACGAAGGCTCAGACCCCGACACCTACGCCAGCCACGGCCGCTGGTGGCAGCTCCCGTTCCGCTGGGCGAGCATCGACCTCTGGTACACGCGCTTCTACGCCAGCCGGTGGCGCAGCCGCTCCGCGGCCGAGGTTGCCGAGACCGCTGCCGTGGCCGTGCTCTCGGCCGTCGGCATCGCCGCCTGCGCCGCGACC
Organism: Thermoleophilaceae bacterium; assembly: GCA_040901445.1. Lineage (GTDB taxonomy): Bacteria > Actinomycetota > Thermoleophilia > Solirubrobacterales > Thermoleophilaceae > JBBDYQ01. The sequence continues at coordinate 12,460 of JBBDYQ010000022.1, forward strand.
GGCAACCTGTGGACGCTCGCCGTCGCCTACGTGCTTCCGCAGCGGATCGGACTGCTCGTGCTCGCTTGGTGGTTCGACTGGCTGCCTCACCATGGGCTCGCCGAGACGCAGCGCGAGAACCGGTACCGTGCGGCCCGCGCGCGGGTCGGGATGGAGTGGCTGTTCACGCCGCTGATGCTTTCCCAGAACTACCACTTGGTCCACCACCTGCACCCCTCGATCCCCTTTTACCGTTACCTGGCCGCCTGGCGGCGAAACGAGGAGGCCTATCTTGAGCGGGACGCGGCGATCGCGACGGTCTTCGGCCACCAGCTGACGTCGGAGGAGTATCGCGTCTGGCGTGAGCTCGACAGTTTCTCCCTCGCCCGCCTGCGACCGGTCGAGGTTCCGGAGGGCTCTTCGGCCCCTCGCGCCGTATTTGCCCGCGTTCCGGTCGCCGAGGTAAAACGGCTGACCGAGGACAGCGTCCTGATTACCTTCGACGTGCCCGAGGCACTGCGCGACCAGTTCGGCTTCACGCACGGCCAGCACCTCACCGTGCGGACCGATCTTGGCGGGGAGGGCGTCCGCCGCAACTACTCGATCTGCTCGGCGGCTACCGGCGGCCCGCTTCGGATCGCCGTCAAGCGCATCCCCGACGGAGCCTTCTCGACTTTTGCGATGCAGCAGCTCGTGGCCGGCGACGAACTCGAGCTGATGACCCCGACGGGGCGGTTCGGGGCGGAGCTGGATCCTCTTGCAGCCAAGCACTACGTCGCGATCGCCGCCGGCAGCGGAATTACGCCGATCCTGTCGATCCTCGCGACGACGCTCGAGGTCGAGGCCGAGAGCCGCTTCACCCTCATCTACGGCAACCGCACGAGGGCTTCGACGATGTTCCGCGACGAGCTCGACGAGCTCGAGTTGCGCTACTCGGACCGGCTCGAGATCCTCCACGTCGTCTCGCGGGAGCCGCAGTCCGAGCTGCTCAGTACCGGCCGCATCGACCGCGAGAAGCTTGAGATTCTGCTCGCGACCACCCTGCCGCCCGACGAGATCGACGAGTGGTTCCTCTGCGGGCCGCTCGGGCTGACTGAGACGGCGCGTGAGACTCTGCTCGAGCATGGGGTCCACCCCGAGCGCGTCCGCCTCGAGCTGTTCTACGGCTACGACGCTGCAAGCAGCTCCTCGACCGCGCGAGAGACGATCGTGCCATGCGTGGCGAGCTTCATGCTCGACGGGGCCGAGTACATCGTCGGCCTCGAAGGTGACGAGTCGATTCTCGAAGCGGCGCTGCGGGTGCGAAGCGACGTGCCCTACGCGTGTATGGGCGGCGCTTGCGGAACCTGCCGCGCGAAGCTCGTCTCCGGCAACCTCGAGATGGACCACAACTTCGCGCTCGGCCAGGACGACCTCGATCGCGGCTACGTCCTCACCTGCCAGTCGCACCCAACGACGCCGCAGGTGAGAGTCGACTATGACGGCTGAGGCGTAGCCCCTGGGCACCTCGACGCACCCGCGCGGCGGTTACTCGTCGGCCACCGTTCCAGCGGGCGTGGCCGTCGGCCGAGACGCGCGTAATCGCGCACGCTTTCGAAGCGCTCCAGCCCCGCTCACGCAGTAGCCTTGACCCAGATGACCCCGGCCCCGGCTCGTGGTCCAGGCGGTCGCGGGTTCGAGTCCCGTTGCTCACCTCTCGGAAGGCCCTGCGTAGCGGGGTCTTTTCTCTTGTTCGGCCGTTCGGGACATCAATCGCATGCCGCGGACGGCGCGCTTCCTCGCCGTCAGAGCGATGACGGCATGGAGGATCAGCACCGTGGGACGACGTCCACACGGGATCTGATACCGCTCAGTAGCCGCGTTGCTCGTGTGGCAGCGAGGCTTCGAGGTCTTGCCGCCGCTGGCTCTTCTTGCTCGCGGTCAGCTTGTGCGGCTTGCAGAGCAGGCAGCCTGCGCGTCGGTGCTTCGGGCGGTGCCGACGGTGATGCATCGCGCTGATCGTAGGCGACGTCCGCGCGGCTCCGGAGCATGCCCGCTGTGCCGACGGTCAGCCGTTTCTACGGGATCACGATCCAGATGTTCTTCAAGGAGCATGGCATTCCGCACTTCCACGCCCGTTACGCAGGGCAGATTGCCGTTTACTCAGTTGGGCCGTTCGAGCGTATTCGCGGCCAGCTACCTACACGTGCCGAGCGGCTGATCCACGAGTGGGCCGAGTTGCACCGCGCCGAGTTGATGCGAAACTGGGAGCTGGCGAGAGCAGGCAAGCCACTGGACCGAATCGAGCCGTTGAAATGAGCGAGATCCACGACATCATCGAAGTTGAGGTCGTCGGAAAGCACGCGCTTCGCGTGACCTTTGACGATGGAGCGGTTCGAGAGGTTGATCTCGGAGGTCACCTCGACGGACCCGTCTTCGAACCCCTGCGTGATCCGGCGCTGTTCTCCCAGGTGCAGGTCGACCCGGAGTCCGGGACAGTCACCTGGCCCACCGGCGCCGATCTCGACCCGATCATCGTCTACGAAGGACTGCCACCGCTCCACGCGCGCGCCGTACGCGAGGCCGCAGCCTGACATTCAATCGGGCCGCCGGTCCCGGATTCGGTGCGTCAGCCGGTGAAGTTCTGCGATCTCCTGGCGTCGCTTGGAGTTCGAGTAGCGTCCCATCAGGGACCTTCGCGCTTGAGGGGATGGGATCCTCTGGCGGGCTAGCGAGAAAAAGCAGGGACCGGGTCGGTCTCCCGGCTCGTCTCCGACACGGGCGCGCCGTCGGTCCCTGCTTGAGCCCGGCCCGGTGTCCGGCTATAAGCTCGGGGTGACCTCCACCGTTCCGGTCATACCCACGCCCGCGTGGTGGACGCAGAGATAGCTGTACGTACCGGGCTCCTCGAAAGTCACCGTGAACGCGTGGTCGTTGCCGTTCATGCGGACCAGCTCCGGCTGGTTCGGCTCGAAGCCCTGCTCCCCTGCCGTCCCCCCGATCTGCGGGTCGGAGAATGTGACGGAGTGGCAGTGGTTCGCGAGCCACTCCCACGTGACCGATTCGCCGGCCTCGATCGTCGTGTTCGAACCCTTGCTGTCCCTGTCGATGAAGCTGAAGCCCACGACGAGCGCTTCCCCGGCCGAGGGCGTCTCGGGCGCGGCCTGGAGGTTCTTCGCGCAGTCGTGCCCGAGCGGGTCGAAGACCGGCGTGAGCGGGAAGAGGTGAACCGCGTGCGCAGGTTGAACCCCGACCGCCAGCACCCCGAGAAGCACGGGCACCGCCGCCACACCGAGGCGCCGGCACATGCGCAGAGCCAGACTTCGCGCGTCATTCACTGCCATGGGGCACCACCTCCCGCTAGACCCACCCGAGATCATCTCGGAAAGCGCGGGGCGAGGCAAGCGCGCGTTACGTCAGCCGTGGCGGGCGACGTCTACCTGTCTGCCGTCGGCCACAGACCGTTCACGCCTCGCTGCGTCACATGAAACCCCTCTAGCGCGAGAAGGACTGCGCCCGTCGCGGGAGTTCGCGTCCTTGGCGAGGTCGATCGCGGTATCGGATCGAAGACGACGGTGAACGTGAACGGCGCGACGGAGCCGGCCACCGTACGCGCCGCGTCGGACCCTTCGCGAGGCATCGATCCGGGCATCTGTGCGCCCTGCGACAAACCGGATGGGTGGCCGCGAACCAGACTTGTCAAGGCGTTCTTGCGCCAACTTGGCCTGTAGTGCCCCGCTTGTGGTCCAGGCGGTCGCGGGTTCGAGTCCCGTCGCTCACCCCTCGGAAGGCGGCACGGCGGACGGAAAGTCGTCGATCACCATGACGAGCTTGTCGTGATGCCAGATCGCCCGTAGCTCGGGGCGGCTGAGATCGTGGAGGATCGCGTCCGCGGGTGGAATTCCCGCGGTCCGGATCAGCTCCTCGACGCGTCGGTGCGCTTCCAGCAGCATCTTCGCCTGCTCGCCAGGGCCGTCGACGCCGGATTGGCGCCACGTGCGCGCCATGTCGGCCACAGCGTCGGCTTCCCACGTGAAGGTCTGCTCACCTTTCGAGTAGGCACAGGAGAGCGCGCCCGACCGATGGTGCTGCCAGAGGTCGGGTGGGGACATCTCGGCCTCGAGGGTGTGCATCAAGAGGCATTGTGCGTCGGTCGAATCCATGCGGATAGGGTCGGACGGTTCGCGTTACGGCTCAACGCGCGAGTGCAACGATTTGCTTCTCAGTCCGTCACGTCGCAAGTGTCCCGCTCCGGTAGCTCAAGGGCCACGGGCAGGGCTGTCGTTCGAGTGTCTCGCTGGTTCGAGTCCCGTCGCTCACCTTCCGGAAGGGCCTGCATAGCGACGCGTTTCTCGTTGTTTGCACCTCTCGGTGCACTGGGCATCCCGAGCAGCGCAGGCACGCGGATGGCCAGCCCGGGCGCCGCCCGAAAAAGCTGGGCACGCGCGCGTCCAGCACCGATGCCGGCCTTCTCGTCCAGCAGCACCACGTCCGGCTGACGGTCGCGCACGAGCGGTACGGCGTCCGGCCGGTCGGCCGCTGCCGCGACCACCTCGAGCCGGCCCCCGGGGGCTTGCCGGAATGGGGAAACCGGGGGAGGATGGACGCTCGACGAGCAGGGCGGTCCGACTCGGGCTGGGGGGTGCCGAATCGCGATCGCCCTGTTCCTCGAGCGTCCGCCGGCCTCCCTGGCTCCGGAACGCTACGACCTTCGCCGCGCTTCCGCCCACGTCGCCAGGTGAGCGCGCGCGATCCCCGCGAGCACCTCGGGTGCCTCGTGAACACCACGTGGTTGATGCCGGCGCGCCGGGCGCGGGCGGTCAGGAGCGCTGACACAACCTGACGGCCTACGACGCGAGCTACCTCGCCCTCGACGACCCGGCTCTGATCACGGGCGACAGCGGATTGGCGGCAAGCGCCGGGGAGTCGCTGGGAGCCGACAGCGTTCGCAACCTGAGATAGGCGGGCCCGCCCGGAGCTAGGCTCCCCGCCAATGGCCGGCCTCGACGGCAAGGCAATCCTCATCACCGGCGCCGCGCGCGGCATAGGCGCCGCCACGGCCCGTGAGCTCGACCGGCGCGGCGCGCGCCTGCTGCTGCTTGACCTGGATCCGGAGCCGATCGAGCGGCTGGCGGCGGAGCTGCGCCACGCCGTGGCGCTTCCGGCCGACGTGACCGACGCCGTGGCGCTCGCGCACGCCGTCACGACGGGCATCGAACGGCTCGGCGGCCTGGACTGCGCGATCGCAAACGCCGGCATCGGCCCGGTCGGTTCGGTCGAGGAGCTCGCCCCGGAGCTGTTCGAGCGCACGATCGACGTGAACCTGCTCGGCGCGTATCGCACCCTTCGCCTCAGCCTCCCGCACGTGCGCGCGCGAGGCGGCTACCTGCTCGCAGTCGCCTCGCTCGCGGCGCCGGTGCACTCCCCGCTGATGGCCCATTACGCCGCCAGCAAGGCCGGCGTCGAGGCGTTCGCCGACGCGCTGCGCACCGAGGTCGCCCACGAGGGCGTGGCCGTGGGCGTGGCCTACTTCGGCTGGATCGCCACCGAGATGGTCCGGGCGGGGATGGAGGACCCGGGTGCGGCGGCCATGCGCCGCGGGTCGCTGCCCGGCCCGATGCGCCGCGACCTCCCGCCCGAGGGCGCCGCGCGCGCGGTGGCCGGTGGCATCGAGCGCCGTGCGCGGGTCGTGGCCTACCCGTGGTGGGTGCGCCCGATCCTGGCGGCGCGCGGCCTGATCCAGCCGCTCACCGAGCTCCAGCTGCGCCGCAGCGGCATGGCCGCCGAGGCCGTTCGCGCCTCCGCGCGTTTGCGTCCCGGACCCGGCGGAGATAACGTCGGCCGGGCCATGCGAGTGATCGACTGCGAATGTGGAGCGACGCTTCAGGCCGCGAATGACGACGACCTCGCCGGACAGGTGCGCGAGCACCTCGACGCCGACCATCCCGACATGGAGATGACCGACGACGAGCTGCGCGGCTTCGTGTCCGGCAAGGCGTACGCGGCCAGCGACTCCTAGGCCCCCGGCTCAGCCGCCGAAGGGCCTCCCGCGCCCCCGCGCGGCCAGCCAGCGCGTCCACAGGACGACGATGTCGGCGCTGACGCTGTAGAGGTGGCCGAGCGGGCCGGTGACCGCCCAGGCGGTCGCGCGCTCGGTGGGACGGCGCTGGATCGGCGGCGCGGAGCGGGGCACCCGGCCACGCTATCGTGGCGCCCCACATGGCCGCCGTGAAGACCAGCACCACCGAGCTGGGCGACTCGCGCGTCCGCGTCGACGTCGAGGTCGCGGCGGACGACGTCGAGCGCCAGCTCCGCACCGCCGCCGCCGAGGTGGGGCGCGACATGCGCCTGCCCGGCTTTCGCAAGGGCAAGGTGCCCGCCGAGGTCGTCCTCCAGCGCGTGGGACGCGACGCGGTGCTCGACGACGCGGTGCGCCGCGCGCTGCCAGGCTGGTACGAGCAGGCCATCACCGACGCGCGCGTCGTCACCGTGGGCGAGCCGCAGCTGGACCTCAGCGACCTGCCCGAGAAGGGCGCGCCGCTCGGCTTCTCGATCGAGGTCGCGGTCCGGCCGATCGCCACGCTCGGCGACTACGGCGGCCTCGAGGTCGGCCGCCGCGAGCCCACGGTGGACTCCGAACGCGTGGACACCGAGATCGTGCGCCTGCGCGAGTCGCTCGCCTCGCTCGACACCGTGGAGCGGGAGGCAGGAGACGGCGACTTCGTCGTGCTCGACTTCGTGGGCACGGTGGACGACGAGCCGTTCGAGGGCGGCGAGGCCCGCGGCTACCTGCTCGAGCTCGGCTCCGGCCGCCTGATCCCGGGCTTCGAGGAGCAGCTCGCCGGCGCCACGGCGGGGGAGGAGCGCGCCGTGGAGGTCACCTTCCCCGACGACTACGCCGAGCACCTCGCCGGCCAGTCCGCCACCTTCGACGTCACGGTCAAAGAGGTCAAGGAGAAGCGCCTGCCCGACCTCGACGACGACTTCGCGAGCGACGCCGGCGGCTTCGACTCGCTCGCCGAGCTGCGCTCCGACATCGAGTCGCGCGTGCGCGAGGCGGACGACCAGGCGATCGAGGCCGAGTTCCGCGAGGCCGTCGTGGACGCGGTCGCGGCCGAGGCCGAGATCCCGGTCACCGACGACCTCGTCCAGGCCAAGGCACGCGAGCTCTGGAGCCGCACCGCGCACCGCCTGAGCCACCAGGGCATAGAGCCCGAGCAGTACCTCCAGTTCACCGGCAAGACCGAGGACGAGCTGATCGAGGAGGCCAAGCCCGACGCCGAGCGGGCGCTGCGCCGCGAGGCCACGCTCGCCGCCGTGGTGGAGGCCGAGGCCATCGAGGTCTCCGGCGACGAGCTGTTCGACTCCCTCCGCGAGGCCTCCGGAATGCCGGCCGGCGAGGAGCTCCGCCCGAGCGACGAGAAGAAGCTGCGCAAGGCGCTCAAGCAGCTGAGCTCGGACGGCCGCGACGACCTCCTGCGCGAGGACATCGCCATGCGCAAGGCCGTGGACCTGCTCGTCGAGCGCGCCACACCGATCCCCGCCGAGGCGGCCGAGGCGCGCGACAAGCTCTGGACTCCGGACAAGGAGAAGTCCGAGAAGCCAGAGCTCTGGACTCCGGGCTCCTAGCCCTCGCCAGACACGCCGGAAGGGGGTTCAGGCGCCGTTCGGACGGGTGGAAACCCGTTGCTAGACTCCGCCGCAGCCCGGGGAGGATTCCCGCCCGACAAGCGAAACAAAGCGAGGACCATGAGCCCACTTGTCCCGATGGTCGTCGAGCAGACCTCCCGCGGGGAGCGCGCGTTCGACATCTACTCCCGCCTCCTCAACGAGCGGATCGTATTCCTCGGGACGCCGGTCACGGACGAGATCGCGAACCTGATCGTGGCCCAGCTCCTCCACCTGGAGTCCGAGGACCCGGACAAGGACATCTCGATCTACATCAATTCGCCGGGCGGCTCCGTCTACGCGGGCCTCGCGATCTACGACACGATGCAGTTCATCAAGCCCGACGTGCAGACCATCTGCGTCGGCATCGCCATGTCCATGGGCGCGCTGCTGCTCTCCGGCGGGGCGGAGGGCAAGCGCATGGCGCTGCCCAACGCCAAGATCCTCATCCACCAGGTGTCCTCGTCCTTCCAGGGCCAGGCCACCGACATCGAGATCCACGCCAAGGAGATCATCGACGTCCGCAAGCGGCTCGACGAGATCCTCGCCCACCACACCGGCCAGGACCTCGAAAAGGTGGCCAAGGACACGGAGCGCGACTACTTCATGAGCGCCGAGGAGGCGAAGGAGTACCACCTCATCGACAGGGTCATCGCGCACCACTAACCTCGTCGTATGGCCAGGCCCACGGACTCCAACGAACAGCTCCTCTGCAGCTTCTGCGGCAAGTCCCAGCGGCAGGTCAAGAAGCTGATCGCGGGGCCGGGCGTCTACATCTGCGACGAGTGCATCGATCTCTGCAACGAGATCATCGACGAGGAGCTCACCACTCCCGCCAGCTTCGACCTGGAGAACCTGCCCAAGCCGAAGGAGATCAACTCCGTCCTGCAGGAGTACGTGGTGGGGCAGGACCCGGCCAAGCGCACGCTGAGCGTCGCGGTCTACAACCACTACAAGCGCGTGCAGATGATGCAGGCCGAGGAGCAGGAGCTCGAGCTGCAGAAGTCCAACATCCTGCTGCTCGGCCCCACCGGCTGCGGCAAGACGCTGCTCGCGCAGACGCTCGCCAAGATCCTCAACGTCCCGTTCGCCATCGCCGACGCCACGGCGCTCACCGAGGCGGGCTACGTGGGAGAGGACGTGGAGAACATCCTCCTCAAGCTCATCCAGGCGGCCGACTTCGACGTCAAGAAGGCGGAGACCGGGATCATCTACATCGACGAGGTCGACAAGATCGCCCGCAAGGCGGACAACCCGTCGATCACGCGCGACGTCTCCGGCGAGGGCGTCCAGCAGGCGCTGCTGAAGATCCTCGAGGGCACGGTCGCCTCGGTGCCGCCCCAGGGCGGGCGCAAGCACCCGCACCAGGAGTTCCTCACGATCGACACGACGAACATCCTGTTCATCTGCGGCGGGGCGTTCGCGGGGCTCGACAAGGTCATCGAGCGGCGCATCGGGCACAAGGGCGTGGGCTTCGGCTCGGTAGTCAGCTCCAAGCACAACAAGGACACGGGCAAGGTGTTCGAGCAGGTCCTGCCCGAGGACCTCGTGGAGTACGGGCTGATCCCGGAGTTCATCGGCCGCCTGCCGGTGCTGTCGGTCATCCACCAGCTCTCCAAGGACGACCTCGTCACCATCCTCACCGAGCCGCGCAACGCGCTCGTCAAGCAGTTCCAGCGCTTCTTCGAGTTCGACTCGATCGACCTCGTCTTCGCCGACGAGGCGCTCATCTCGGTGGCCGACAAGGCGCTCGCGCGCGACACCGGCGCCCGCGGCCTGCGCTCGATCCTCGAGGAGACGCTGCTCGACGTCCAGTTCGAGCTGCCCTCGCGCCGCGACGTAAAGAAGTGCGTGGTCACGAAGGAGACGATCGAGAAGGGCCTCAAGCCCACGCTCGTCACCGAGGCGGCCGCCGAGGACACCGCCGAGGACGAGTCCGCGGCCGAGTCCGCGTAGCCAGAGCCGTCGCTCTCCGGCGTCCTCGCTCGCTCGCGTGCAGAGCACGCGTCGCTCACTGCGTCCTTGGATAGCTCGGCTCTGACTCCGCGGGCCTAGCGGCGGCTCAGCGTGCGCTACGCCGCTGCCGCACCCGGCTGCGGCGAAGGAGCCGCTGGGCCAGACCGGGGCGGGAAGCGGGCGTGCGTGTCCTGCGAGTCCGGCGGTACTCGTCGATCGTCATCCCGGCGGGGATGTCGGGCGGATCGACGTAGCAGTCCGAACGGGCGTCCATGCGCCCATGTTCGGTTCGCCGGGCCGGGTTCGCATGGGGGAAAGTGCGCAGGTGATGGCGGGAATTCCCGCACCGGTACGATCGCCGGCCGTGGTGAGCATCGAACGCACCCGCTACGAGCCGACCGAGTCCGAGTCCCGCGTCTTCGAGCGCTGGGAGTCCGCCGGCGTCTTCAGCCCCGAGCCCGGCGGCGATGCGAGCGACAACTTCTCCATCGCCGTGCCCCCGCCCAACGTCACCGGCGAGCTGCACATGGGCCACGCGCTCAACGGCACACTCCAGGACGTCCTCATCCGGCTCGCGCGGATGCAGGGCCGCCGGGCCAAGTGGATCTACGGCACCGACCACGCCGGCATCGCCGTGCAGGTGAAGGTCGAGCAGCAGCTCGCGGAGGAGGGCAAGACCAAGCACGACGTGGGCCGCGAGGAGTTCGTGCAGCGGGCCTGGCGCTGGCGCGAGCGCTACGGGGGCGCCATCACCGGCCAGTACAAGCGCATCGGCGCGTCGCTGGACTACGCGGACGAGTGCTTCACGATGGACGACGCCTACGCGCGCGCCGTCACGCACGTGTTCGTGAAGCTGTTCGAGAAGGGCCTCGTCTACCGAGACAACTACATGGTCAACTGGGACCCGGGCATCCGCTCGGCCATCTCGGACCTCGAGGTCGAGCAGCGCCGCGTGGAGGACACGCTCTACATGCTCGACTACCCGCTGGAGTCGGGGTCGGGCTCGATCACGGTGGCCACGGTGCGCCCCGAGACCATGCTGGCCGACACGGCGGTGGCGGTGAATCCCGGCGACGAGCGCTACCAGCGACTGATCGGCGAGACCGTCGTGCTGCCGCTCGTGGGCCGGCGGCTGAAGGTGATCGCCGACGAGTACGTGGACCCCGAGTTCGGCACCGGCGCGCTCAAGATCACCCCTGGCCACGACCCCAACGACTTCGAGATCGGCCGCGCCCACGGCCTCGAGGAGGTGTCGGTCATCGGCGAGGACGGCCGCATGACCGCCGCGGCCGGCGAGCGCTTCGCGGGCATGACCGTGGACGAGGCGCGCAACGCCGTGGTGGCCGCCCTGCGCGACGAGGACCGCATCTCCGGGACCCGGCCCTTCGTGCACGACGTGCCGCACTCGCACCGCTCGGGCATGCGGATCGAGCCGCTGATCTCGCTCCAGTGGTTCTGCGACATGACCGAGCTCGCGAAGCCCGCGATCGAGGTGGTGCGCAGCGGCGAGGTGCGCTTCCACCCGGCCAACCCGCACACCGACGTCTACCTCAACTGGCTCGAGAACATCCGGCCCTGGTGCGTGTCGCGCCAGCTCTGGTGGGGTCACCAGATCCCGGTCTGGTACTGCGACGCCTGCGAGGAGACGTTCGTCGCCGAGCGCGAGCCCGGCCGCTGCGGCGCCTGCGACGGCGAGCTGCGCCGCGAACCAGACGTGCTCGACACCTGGTTCTCCTCGGCGCTGTGGCCGTTCGCCACGCTGGGCTGGCCCGAGCAGACCGACCAGCTGCGGGCGTTCTACCCCACCGACGTGCTCTCCACGGGGCGCGACATCATCTTCCTCTGGGTCGCCCGGATGATCATGTTCGGGGTCGAGTTCACCGGCCGGGTGCCGTTCACCGACGTCCCGATCCATGCCACGATCCAGGCGCCCGACGGGCGGCGGATGTCCAAGTCGCTGGGCACGGGCATCGACCCGCTCGAGCTGGTGGACTCCTACGGCGCGGACGCCCTGCGCTTCGGCCTGCTCGCGATGTCCTCCTCCCAGGACGTGCGCTTCAGCGAGGAGCGCGTCAAGCAGGGGCGCGAGCTGGCCAACAAGCTCTGGAACGCGTCCCGCCTCGTGCTGATGCAGGTGGAGGAGGCGGCGCCCGAGCCCAGGCCGGAGACCGTGGAGGACCGCTGGATCCTCTCCCTGCTCGAGCGCGCCACCGAGCGCATCGGCGGCCGCTACGAGGACTTCGACCTCTTCCGCGCGTCGCTCGACCTCTACGACGTGTTCTGGGACGAGGTCTGCGACTGGTACCTCGAGCTGGCCAAGCCGCGCCTCTATGACGCCGGCGCCGACCGCAGCGCGGTGTCGGCCACCCTCGTGCACGTGCTGGAGCGCGTGCTCGCGCTGCTGCACCCGGTCATGCCGTTCGTCACCGAGGAGATCTGGTCGTTCCTGCCCGGCGAGCGCCGGCTGCTGGCCGCCTCGCCCTGGCCGCAGGCCGACGTGTCGCGCCACGACCCCGAGGCGGAGGCGGTCGTCGAGCGGCTCAAGGGCGCCGTCGGTGCGCTGCGGCGCTGGCGCGAGGACGTGGGGGCGAAGGCCGCGGTGCGTCCGCGCGCGCGGCTCGTCGGGGACGGCTACGAGGAGATCGCGGCGCACGTCTTCCGGCTCGCCCGCTTCGAGCTCACGGCCGAGGTGGGCGAGGCGGTGGCGGCCGTCGCGGTCCCCGGGGGGACCGTGGAGATCCTCGCGAGCGAGGACATCGACCCGGCCGAGGCCGAGCGCCGCCGCGCCGAGCGGCGGAAGGTGCTCGCGGGGGAGATCGCCCGTGCCGAGGACAAGCTCGCCAACGAGAAGTTCGTGGAGCGCGCTCCCGCCGACGTCGTGGAGGGCGAGCGCCAGAAGCTCGACGGGCTCCGGGCGGAGCTCCGCGAGCTCGGGGACTGAGGCGGGCGGCGCAGGTGGACGCGCGCGAGGCGGAGCGGCTGCTGCTCGACCTCGAGCTGTTCGGCATGCGCTTCGGGCTCGACCGCATGTTCAAGCTCACTACCGCGCTGGGAATGCCGCAGCGCCGCTTCGCGTCCGTGCATGTGGTGGGCACCAACGGCAAGTCCTCGACGGTGCGGATGATCGCCGCGATCCTCCAGCGCCACGGCCTGCGCACGGGCAGCTTCACCTCGCCCCACCTGCGCTCGTTCGCCGAGCGGATCGAGGTGGGGGAGAAGCCGGTGTCCGGCGCCGACTTCGGCGCCGCGGTGGGCCGCGCCTGGCAGGCCGCCAAGCTCGTGAACCGGACGTTGCCCGATGACGACGAGGTCACCCAGTTCGAGCTGCTCACCGCAGCCGCCTATCACGAGCTGGCCCGGCGGGAGGTCGAGGTGGCCGTGGTGGAGGCCGGCCTCGGCGGCCGCTACGACGCCACGAACGTCATCCCCTCGAAGGTTCAGGTGCTCACGGGCGTCGGCCTGGAGCACACCCGCTGGCTGGGCCCGGCGATCGCCGACATCGCCGAGGAGAAGCTCGCGGTGGTGCGCGACCACGGGCTGCTCGTGCTGCCGGCGAAGCTGGCGCCGGACGCCGAGCAGGTGGCGGCGCGGGTGGCGCGGGAGCGCACGGCCACCGTGGTGCGCGCGGCGCCGGAGGAGACCGGCTTCCCGCTGCGCGCCAGGGGCGCATTCCAGCGGGCCAACTTCGCGCTCGCCGAGGCGGCGGCCGAGGGCTTCCTGGGGCGCGAGCTCGACCGCGGCGCGGTCCGGCGGGCGGCGGCGGAGCTCGAGGTGGCGGGGAGGCTCCAGCTCGTGGGCAAGCGCCCGCTCACGCTCTACGACGGCGCGCACAACCCCGCAGGCGCCCGTGCGCTGGCCGGCTCGCTGCCCGAGCTGCTCGCCGGGCGGCCGCTCACCCTCGTCCTCTCGGTGCTCGAGGACAAGGACGCGGCTGCCATGCTCGCCGAGCTCGTGCCGCTCGCGCGGCGCGTCGTGCTCACCCGCTGCGCCAACCCGCGTGCGCTCTCGCCGGCCACGCTCGAATCGCTCGTGGCCAAGCTGCCCGGCGCGCCTGCGGCGGAGACGGTCGCCGACCCGTCAGCCGCGGTGGCGCGCGCCCGCGAGCTGGCGGCCGAAGGCGGCGCGGTGCTCGCCACCGGGTCGATCTACCTGATCGCCGACCTCGTGCGCGATCCGGCCTCCGTGCGAGCCTCCACGCTCTGATGAACCCCGGCGACGGCCCCAGCTTCGTGACGATGATCGCTTTCGTGGCGATCGTGGTTGCCCTCGTGATCCTCGTGTTCTTCGGGATCGGATACGGGCTGGGACGCCTTTTCCTGTAGGCGGGCCGGGCGTTTGTGCCCGGCGCCCCCGCTACACTCCGGGCGCTCATGGGCCTTCTCGCCGTGTTCGGGATCACGAACGACGGGCTGAACCTGGCCGTCAGCCTGCTGCTCCTGTTCCTAGTGGTCATCTGGCTGGCGCTCGTCTGGTGGACGTACTCGGACGCCCGGCGCCGCATCGAGGACCCCATGCTCGTGGGCTGCGCCACCGTGGCGGCGCTGTTCCCGTTCATCGGCACGGTCATCTACATGATCGTGCGCCCGCCCGAGTTCACCGAGGACGTGCGCGAGCGCGAGCTTGAGATCGCAGCGGCCGAGGCGCGGCTCGCTCAGATGGACTACCTGGCCTGCCCGTACTGCGACTTCGACATCGAGAAGACCTTCCTCCGCTGCCCCAGTTGCCTCCGCCGACTCAAGGAGCCCTGCGCCACCTGCGGCAAGCCGCTCGACCCGCGCTGGAAGATCTGCCCCTACTGCGAGGCGGAGATCGGCCAGGCGCCCCCGCGCCGCCGCCGCCGCCCCGCATCGGCCCCGGCCGCGGACGCCGGGGCGGGCACCGGCGGCACCGCGGAGCAGCAGGCAGTCAGACGCCCGCGCCAGGTCACCTGACGCCGCCGAGCGTGCGGAGTTGACCACCGTATGGGTCGCAAAGTCCGCACGGTCGGCCCGAACGCCGGAGGGCCCGGTCACCGGAGACGAGTCATCCCGCGTTGGGTTAACCGGCGAGTGTGGCGAGGCACCGCCGAGCGACCGAGGTGGTGGTGAGCCAGATTGTCGCGCGAGTCCACTTCCACCCTCCCTCACTGCCAACCTGGCAGCGCTGCCAGACCACGGCGGGGCGAAAGGACACAGCCAACCGTGGAATCACTCATCTACAGGGGCGGTAACTCTGGTGCCGCGCAGTCCCGCCGGCTCAAGCCCCGATAGCCTGCCCGGCCGCGAATCAGAACGACCCCAAGGAGCCTCCGTGCAGCGCACCCTCATCCTCGTCAAGCCCGACGCCTTCGCCCGCCGCCTCACCGGCGAGGTGCTCGCCCGCTTCGAGCGCAAGGGCCTGGCCATCGCCGCGATGAAGCACATGACCGTCGACCAGGCGCTCGCCGAGCAGCACTACGCCGAGCACGCCGGCAAGCCCTTCTTCGGGGAGCTCGTGGAGTTCATCACCGGCGGACCGCTCGTCGCGCTCGTGCTCGAGGGCCACGAGGCCGTGGCCGCAGCGCGCCAGGTGATCGGCGCCACCAACCCGGTCGAGGCCGCCCCCGGCTCGATCCGCGGCGACCTCGGGCTCGAGGTGCAGACCAACCTCGTCCACGGCTCGGACTCCACCGAGTCCGCCGCGCGCGAGGTCGGACTCTTCTTCCCCGAGCTTTAGATGGCCATCTAGTGCTCACGCTCGCCTCCCGTTCTCCGCAGCGGCGGGCGATCCTCACCCAGCTCGGCGTGGAGTTCCGCGTCGAGCCCGCCGACGTCGAGGAGATCGGCGAGGGCGACCCGCGCGCGGTGGTGGTCGACAACGCCCTGCGCAAGGCCCGAGCGGTGGCGGGCGAGCGGGTGCTCGGAGTGGACACCGAGGTGGTGCTCGACGGGGTGGTCTACGGCAAGGCCGGCGACGAGCACGAGGCACGCAGGCACCTGAGCCGCCTGTCCGGCCGCGAGCACGAGGTCTGGAGCGGGATAGCCCTGCGCTCCGAGGCCCGCGGGGAGCAGACGGCCGCAGCCGTCACGCTCGTGCGCTTCCGCACGCTCGAGGAGGATTGGATCGACTGGTATCTGGCCACCGGCGAGTGGCGCGAACGCGCCGGCGCATACGCCATCCAGGGGCTCGGATCCTCGCTCGTGGAGCGGGTCGAGGGCGACTTCTGGAACGTCGTGGGGTTGCCGGTGTATGAGCTTGTGCGCCTGGCGCCGGACCTGGTCCTTCACGCCCAGGGCGGCCAGGGGTAGTTCGTTACACTCCCTGCGCGGGTCGTGCGCCCTCCACCCTCTGTGCGCCCCGCGGATGAAGGCTGCCGCCTGGCGGCCTATTCTCTTCCTGCTTCTCCATGGGCCTTTTCACGTACCTCACCGGCTTCGGCGGCCGTGACATGGCCGTCGACCTCGGCACCGCCAACACCCTCGTCTACGTACGGGGGCGCGGCATCGTGCTCTCAGAGCCGTCCGTCGTCGCGATCGACTCGCGCACGGGCGAGGTCCACGCCGTGGGCATCGAGGCCAAGCGCATGCTCGGCCGCACGCCCGGCACCATTCAGGCCATCCGCCCGCTGAAGGACGGCGTCATCGCGGACTTCGACGTCACGGAGCAGATGCTGCGCCACTTCATCCAGAAGGTCCATCAGAACCGCTGGGCGCACCCGCGCGTGGTGGTGTGCGTGCCGTCCGGCGTCACGGGGGTGGAGAAGCGCGCGGTGGAGGAGGCGTGCCTGTCCGCCGGCGCCCGCCAGGCCTACCTCATCGAGGAGCCCATGGCGGCGGCCATCGGCGCGGGCCTGCCCGTGGGCGAGCCCACCGGCAACATGGTGGTGGACATCGGCGGCGGCACGAGCGAGGTGGCCGTCATCTCGCTCGGCGGCATCGTCGTCTCGCAGTCCGTGCGCGTCGGAGGGGACGAGCTGGACGAGGCGATCATCAACTACGTCAAGCGCGAGTACAAGCTCATGATCGGCCAGCAGACGGCCGAGGAGGTCAAGCTCGAGATCGGGTCCGCGTTCCCGCTCGACGAGGAGGTCCAGGCCGAGATCCGCGGGCGCGACCTGGTGTCCGGCCTGCCCAAGACCATCGTGCTCACGAGCGAGGAGGTCCGCCTCGCGCTGGAGGAGCCGCTGCAGGTGATCATCGACGCGGTGAAGGAGACGCTGGACCGCACCCCGCCCGAGCTGGCCTCGGACATCATGGACCGCGGCATCATGCTCGCGGGCGGCGGGGCCCTGCTGCAGGGCCTGGACGAGCGGCTCAGGGACGAGACACAGATGCCCGCGCACCTGGCGGAGTCCCCGCTCACGTGCGTGGCCGTCGGCTCCGGCCGGTCCCTCGAGGAGTTCGAGGCGATCCACCGGAGCAACCGGAACTCCCGACAGCGACGCCGGTTCTAGGCCGCGGGGCGGAAACGCTTGTCCCCCGGTTACGACAAGCAGGTGATCCGCAGGCGCCGAGCGACGCTCGGCGTGCTGGTGGGCATCTCGCTGGTCCTCATCACCGTGTACTTCAGCGAGGGGGCGGGCGGCGCCCTGCACGCCGTCCAGCGCGGCGCCCAGGAGGCCCTGGCGCCCATCGAGACCGGCGCCGGCAAGGTGCTCAAGCCCTTCCGCGACCTGGCGAACTGGGTGGGCGACGTGGTGGACGCCAAGGGCGAGAACGAGAAGCTGCGCACCGAGAACGAGCGCCTCCAGAAGAGCCTGGCGCGGGCCGAGGTGGCCGCGCGAGACGGGGAGCAGGCGCGCTCGCTGGTCGGACTCGCCGAGTTCGAGGGCTACCCCGACGGCGTGGACCCCGTCACGGCCCGCGTGATCGTGCGCTCGCCGACCGTCTGGTACTCGGCGGTGCAGATCGACAAGGGCTCCAGCGACGGGGTCGAGGTGAACATGCCGGTGGTCGCCGCCAGCGAGGATCCCGAGGGCACCGGCGGCCTCGCGGGCCGGGTGGTGTCGGTCACCTCCGGCACCGCCCGGGTCATGCTCATCACCGATGCCGACAGCGGCGTGGGCTCCGAGGTGTTCCCCGGCGGGGAGAGCGGCGTCGTGCGGCCCGAGGTCGGCAAGCCCACCGACCTCCTGCTCGACTTCATCGAGACGGGGCGCAGGATCGAGAAGGGCAACACGGTGATCACGTCGGGCTTCGGCTCGCGCGACACCGAGTCGCACTTCCCGCGCGGCATCCCGATCGGCGTGGTGCGGCGAGTGGACCAGAGCGAGCTCGACCTCTACCAGCGCGTGCACCTGCGCCCATTCGCCGACCTGCGGCGGATGGACGTCGTCCAGGTGCTGCGCCCGGCGGGCCGCGGCGAGCGCGCGGAGGTGGGCGCGGAGTGACCCTCTCCGGCAACACGGCCGCGCGCTTCGGCGCGCTCGTCTTCTTCGCGGCCATCCTGCAGATCTCCGGCTTCGGGGACATCCGGGTGCTCGGCGGCCACGCCGACCTCGTGCCGCTGCTGGTGGCGGCGGTCGCCCTGTTCGCCGGCTCGGTCCCAGCGGCGTTCGCCGGCTTCTTCTGTGGCCTGCTGCTGGATCTCGCGATCGGCAACAACCTCGGCGCCACCGCGCTCGTGCTCACCGCGGTGGGCTACGGCGTGGGTCGCTACTGCGAGGTCCGCAGGCCCTCCAACTCGCTCGCCCCGATCCCGGTGGCCGCCGCCGCCACCGCCGGCTACGTCGTCGCGTTCGCCGCCGTGAGCTTCATGCTGGAGATCGAGGCCTCGGTCAGCCCGATCGTGTTTCGCGAGATGATCCTCACCACGCTGCTCAACGCCGTGCTCGCGCTGCCGTTCTTCGCGCTCGTCCGGCGCGTGCTGCGCCCGGTGCTGACCGTGGACCCCGTCGACGTGCGCCGGCGCCGGCGCAACCCGCGCGAGGCCGGGCCCCTCGGCCTGCGTGGCCTGGAGGTCTGAGGGCTCGGTGTATCGCGAGACCCGCACCCCCGCCATGAGCCCTCAGCTCGCGCTGCGCGTGGCCGTCATCGGCGGCGTCGCGCTCGCTCTGTTCGCGATCATCTTCTTCCGCCTCTGGTACCTGCAGGTGCTGTCGGGCGACCAGTACCTGGCCGAGGCCAACGACAACCGCGTGCGCGAGGTCACGATCCAGGCGCCGCGCGGCGAGATCGTGGACCGCGAGGGCACCGTCCTGGTGGAGAACCGCCCGAGCACGGTGCTCAAGGTCTCGCCCAAGGACCTGCCCGAGCGCCAGGAGACCAAGACCCGCCTCTACGACCGTCTCGCCGACCTCACGGGTCAGAGCCGGCGCGAGATCCGCACCAGCGTGCGCGAGCAGCTCCGCGCGCAGCCATTCGCCGCGGCCACCGTTAAGAGCGACGTGGGCGAGGACACCGTGGCCTACATACTCGAGAACCAGAGCCGCTTCCCCGGTGTCGAGGTGCAGAACGTGCACCTGCGGGAGTACCCCCACGACGAACTCGGCGCGCACCTCTTCGGCACGGTCGGCGAGGTCACCGAGGAGCAGCTCGAGGACGAGCGCTACCGCGGCGTGGACCTCGGCGACCGCGTGGGCCAGTCCGGGATCGAGTACTCCTACGACCGCTTCCTGCGCGGCGAGAACGGCGCCACCCGCCTGCAGGTGGACGCGCTGGGCAATCTGCGTCAGGAGATCGGGCGGCGCGAGCCCGAGCAGGGCCGCCAGCTGCGCCTCACACTCGACCTCGACGTGCAGGAGGCGGGCCAGAGGGCGCTCGGAGACCAGCGCGGCGCGTTCGTGGTCATGGACGCGCGCACCGGCGAGATGGTCGCGCTGGGGAGCTCGCCCTCGTTCGACCCCAACAGCTTCGCCAAGGTCTTCAGGCAGTCCGACTACGAGCGGCTGGTGGACCCCGCCAACGGTGCTCCGCTCCAGAACCGGGCCATCGCGGGCCTCTATCCCACGGGCTCGGTGTTCAAGCCGATCACCGCGGTGGCGGGACTGATGGGCGGCCTCATCGGGCCGGACACGGTGATCAACGACGGCGGCTCGATCACGGTCGGCGACCGCGAGTTCGAGAACGACCGCGGCACAGTGCACGGCGCGGTGGACCTGCGTCGTGCGCTCGAGGTGTCGAGCGACGTCTACTTCTACCTGCTCGGCCGCGACAGCTGGGACGACAACCTCATCCAGCGCTGGTCGCGCCAGCTCGGCCTGGGGCACACCACCGGCGTCGACCTCCCGGGTGAGGCCGACGGGCGGGTGCCCAGCGAGAAGTGGCGCAACGAGGAGTTCGCGAAGTTCCAGGACTGCGCGGACAAGGAAGGGCTCTCGCTCCAGGGGGCGGTGCCGGAGTGTGGCTTCATCAATCGCCCCTGGGGCCCCGGCGACAACGTGAACCTCTCCATCGGCCAGGGCGACCTCGCGGCCACGCCGCTGCAGATGGCGGTGGCGTACGCGACCATCGCCAACGGCGGCTACGTGGTCACGCCGCATCTGGGCCTGCGCGTCGAGGACGACGAGGGCCGTGCGCTGCAGCAGTTCGAGGCGCCGCGGCGCGAGAAGGTGTCCATCGACGCGCGCTACCGCGACGCGATCATGGACGGCCTGCGCCAGGCGGCCCAGGGCGCCGGCGGCACCTCCACGACGGTGTTCGAGGGCTTCCCGGTGCCGGTGGCGGGCAAGACGGGCACGGCGGAGCGCGGGCCCAGCAACCCCAGCCAGTCGTGGTACATGGCGCTCGCGCCCGCCGACAAGCCGCAGTACGTCGTGGCGGTGACCTTCGAGCGCGGCGGCTACGGCGCCGAGACCGCGGCGCCCGCGGCGCGCCGCATCCTGGCCGCGCTCTTCAACGTGAGGGACGACAACCGTGAGGAGGCGGTGGCGGAGGCCCGCGCCACCGCGGTCGAGTGATGGAGCGCGCGCTCGGCGGATCGATCCAGGACTTCCACGGCCCGGGGCCGCGGCCGCCGCTGCTGCGCCTCGACCCGCTGCTGCTGATCGCCACCTTCGGGCTGATCGCGTGCAGCATCTACACGCTCAACACCGCGACGCTCGACGACGTCGAGGGCGACCCGTACCACTTCGTCATCCGCCAGTCCGTCTACGCCCTGGTGGGCGTGGTCCTGATGCTGCTCATCGCGCGCTTCGACTACTCCCGCCTGCGCGAGATGAAGGTGGGCCTCTACGGCGTGATGACGGCCACGATCGTCTTCGTGCTGCTGTTCGCCACCGCCACACGCGGCGTGAAGGGCTGGATCGACCTGCCGTTCTTCCGCTTCCAGCCCGCGGAGCTGGGCAAGGTGCTGCTCATCGTGGCGCTGGCCGCGTTCGCCATCGACCGCGTGCGGCGCATGTCCGAGCGCGAGGCCACGAGCCGGATCATGCTCCTCGCGCTGCTGCCGGCCATGCTGGTCAGCGCGCAGCCGGACCTCGGCAGCGCGCTCGTGTACGTGGTCATCGCGCTCGCGGTGCTGTTCGTGGGCGGCGCCAAGTGGACGCACTTCGCCGCGCTCGGCGCGCTCGCCGTAGCGGCCGTCGGGCTCGTGCTGGTGCTCGCCCCGATGGCCGGGGTGGAGGTGCTCAAGCCCTACCAGGTGGACCGCCTGACGGCCTTCGTCAACCCCACGGACGACCCGCAGGAGGAGGGCTACCAGCTGCAGCAGTCCATCACCGCGATCGGCTCGGGGCAGAAGACGGGCCGCGGCTCGGACGAGGCGTCGCAGACCAAGCTCGACTTCCTGCCCGAGCACCACACGGACTTCGTCTTCGCCGTCGTGGGCGAGGAGTTCGGCTTCATGGGCGCTGCGCTCGTGCTGTCGCTGTTCGCGCTGCTGATCTGGCGCTCGCTGCGCATCCTCACGATGGCCAAGAACCTCTACGGTGCGCTGATCGCCGCGGGGGTCACGGCGATGGTGATGTTCCAGCTGTTCGTGAACGTGGGGATGTCCGTGGGCATCATGCCCATCACGGGCGTGCCCCTGCCGCTGATGAGCTACGGCGGCGCGTCGGTGCTCACCACCCTGATGGCCCTGGGGCTGCTGCAGTCGATCCACGCCCAGGCGCGGGAGACCGCGGCCTCGAAGAACGCCGTGGCGTAGGGGTCACCGTCTCAGCAGCGCACGGGCGCGGCGGAGGCGGGGTCCAGCGCATTGAGGATCAGCTGCGTGACCACCGGGTCCCGGGCGACGAGGGCGTGCTCGGACAGGTTGAGCGGGCAGACGTCCTGGAGCACGATGTTGGTGCCGCCGTCGCGCATGATGCCGCTGGTGTAGGGCGTCACCAGGAGGTCGTAGCGGGTGACGACGTTCGTGTGCGTGACTCCCGGGACGGCCTCGCCGTCGGCGTTGAGGTCGTCGAGGTAGTCCGAGCCGCGCAGGAACTGGGGGCACGATCCGCAGAAGCTCGCGACGAGCCCCTCGAGCGGCGCCGAGCCCTCGGCGCCGGCAAGGTCGCGCAGAGTCGCGAGTGCCACGACCTCGGTGCCGCGCCAGAGCGGCGTGAGGGCCACGAAGTTCTCGACCTTCGCCGCTCCACCGAGGCGCTCGAGGTACCAGCGCGGCATCACGGTGCCCTCCGAGTGGCCGACAAGGTCGACGTCGCTCGCGCCGGTGGCGGCCAGCACGCGTTGGACGAACGCGGCGAGCTCGGGCGCGCTCTCCTCCATCCGGATGACGCCGCCCGGGACGTAGGGCCACGCCCGCGTGCGCTCGTCCACGCCGTAGGTGAGCGCGAAGACGCAGTACCCGGCCGCCTTCAGGCGCGGCGAGTGGTAGCCCCAGTTGCCGTCCATGTTCGCGCCGAGGCCATGGACGAGCACCAGCGGGCGCGGGTGCTCGTCGCTGGGCTGGCAGGAGAAGTCGTTGGCGCCTGGCGGAGAGTCCTCGGGCGCGGCGTGGGCAGGCGCGGCCGTCAGCGCGACGGCAGTCGCTGCCGCGATCAGCGCGTTCCTGAAGCTGGTCCCCTGCACGCATTCCTCCCGTTTGGCGGCCGGAAAGTAAAGTACCATGGAGTTCTTCAATATGTCCAGGTCCGTCTTCGCCACCGCCGCGCCGCTGCCGCGCGGGCCCCACGCTCTCACCCGCGAGCAGGTGGCCGCGTCCCAGCGCACGCGGCTGATGGCGGCCTTCACGCAGCTGCTCGCGGAGCACGGCTACGCCGGCGTCACGATCGGCGCGCTCGCGCGGCAGGCCGGCGTGTCGCGCGGCGCGTTCTACGAGCACTTCGCCGGCAAGGAGGCGTGCCTGCTCGCCGCCTACGACCACTTCGCCGCCACGCTCGTGGACGCGATGACGGCCGATCTCGACGAGCACACCCCCTGGGAGGAGTTCGTGCAGAGCGTGCTGGCGGGCTACCTGGGCACCCTGGAGGGCGATCCGGTCTCCACGCGCGCGTTCATCGTGGAGATGGATGCCGCCGGACCCGCCGCCCGGCGCCGCCGGCGCGACGCGATCCACGGCTTCGCGGCGCTGATCGCGCAGCGCCACGCCGCCATCCGCGCGAGCGACCCGTCGCTCGGCCCGCTGCCCACGAGCGCCTACCTGGGGCTCGCCTTCGGCGTGCGCGAGCTGGTCCGCGAGTCGCTCGAGGCGCGCCCCGCCCCCCCGCTCACCGAGCTCGCCCCCGACATCGTGGCCTGGGTGGGCGCGATGGTGGCGGGCGCTTCCGCCGGCTGACGGACGGCGTTGGGTCGTTCTACCCCGAACATGTCGGGGCAAAGCGACCCGGCGCGCCTAAGGCCCGAGCGCCGCGGCGGCATCCAGGAGACCCGCGCCGTAGCGGGGATCGGCGCCCTCGGCCCCGAGGTCGCGGGCGGTCTGCTCGAGGCGGCGCTCCACCTCGACCGGGCTCGGGTCCTCGCCCAGGCGCTTCGTGGCGATCACCAGCGCGGCCGCGGCCGACACGTGGGGCGCGGCCATCGACGTGCCCTCGTAGCCGCTTGGGAAGCCGAAGCGGCGCAGGCCGGTGGTGAAGGTCTGCTGGAAGATGTCGCGGCCGCCGCCGCCGGAGCAGTGGGCGTCGCGCGGGCCGTCGGGCTGGGCCCCGCTCAGCGTGTAGTCGTCGCCGCCGCCGGGTGCCACCAGGTCGAGCCCGGAGCCGGTGTTGGAGTAGACGGCTCCGCAGCCGTGCTCGGTGGTGGCGCCCACCGAGATGACGTGCCGGGCGCGGGCGGGGTAGGCCACCGTGCGCCCCGCCTGGTTGCCGCTGGCTCCCACGACCACGACCCCCCTGCGCCGGGCGTAGCGCAGCGCGCCCACCACGTCGGGGATCTGCGAGGACGAGCGCACCTGACCGCCGTCGAACTCCAGGCTCAGGTTGATCACGTCGGCCCCGCGGCGCACGGCGAAGCGGATGGCGCGGGCGATGTCGGCCGCGTCGCCCTCGCCGATGGCGTCGAGCACGCGCAGGGGCATGATCTTCGCCCCGTAGGCGAGGCCGGTGAGCCCGGCGCCGTTGTTGGTCTGCTGCGCGATCGTGCCCGCGACGTGGGTGCCGTGGCCGTTCTCGTCGTCGGGCCGGCGGTCGCCTTCCACGAAGTCCCAGCCGCGCGCAACGCGGCGAGGCCTGATGTCGGGCGCGCGCCGGAAGCGCCCGCGGGTGCGGTACGCCAGGCCGCTGTCGATCACGGCCACCACGACGCCGCGGCCTCCGGGCGCGCCGTAGAGCCGGGCAAGCTCCCACGCGTCGGGCGCGTTCACGCCGGCGGGGCCCGAGAAGTTCCACTGCAGCGCCTGCCACTCGCCGGCGGTTCCGTCGCCCGGGTCGTTGGGCAGGAAGGCCGAGGCGCGCGCGAGGTAGTTCGGGACCGCGGACGCCACGCGGGGGTCGCGGCGCAGCTCGGCCACGGTCTCGCCAACGCCTTCGCCGTCGAGAACCTGCAGCGTGCGGGCGCCGCCGCCCACGGCGCTGGAGGCGCCCACGCCGGCCCCGGCCTGCACGTCGGCGCGCTCGGCGGCGGTGGCGCCGCGCTCGTACTTCACGATCACCTCGCCGGGCACGTAGCCGCCCGCCGCTGCGGCCGCGGGCAGCACGAGGAGGCCCGCGCACAGCACGCCGGCAGCACAGATCGGAAGCTTCGCCCGCACGTTGCGAACATCGGCATCCGGCCCGGTTCTCCACACTCCCGGAGCGCCATTGTGGACGCGACGTACGCAGGAGTCGCTATCGTGGCGGGGAAAGCTTTTCCATGCCTCCGGCTGCCACTGGCGCCGAGGCGTGGCTCCCAACGAGCGGCAGACAGACGCCGCCATGAACCACATGCGAGGAAATTTTGAGAAAGCAAGTGCTCGTCACGGTCGACCGTGGCGAAACCCGCGTTGCCATTCTGGAAGCGGAAGGGGACCCGCCCGCCGCTGACTCCGGCGCCAAGAAGGGCGGCGGCCGGGGAGCCAGGCAGCCGAAGAAGAAGCCGGCCCCGGAGAACTGGCGCGTCGCGGAGCTCTACGTCGAGCGCCGCGGCTCGCGCTCGATAGTCGGCAACATCTACAAGGGCAAGGTCGACAACGTCCTGCCCGGCCTCGAGGCCGCGTTCGTCGACATCGGCCTGGACCGCAACGGCTTCCTGCACGCCGACGACATCGTCATGCCCGGCGTGGACGTCGCGCGGCGTGGCAAGGGCGGGCGCGGCAAGCGCATCACCGAGCTGCTCAAGCCGGGGCAGGAGATCGTCGTCCAGGTCGTCAAGGATCCGCTGAAGTCCAAGGGCGCGCGCCTGTCCATGGAGCTGTCGGTGGCCGGGCGCTATCTCGTCTACGCGCCGCAGGGCGAGGGCGTGGGCGTGTCCCGCCGTCTGGAGGACAAGGAGCGCGACCGGCTGCGCCGCCAGGCCGGCAAGCTCGACCTCGGCGGCGGCGGCGCGATCGTGCGCACCGCCGCGCACGGCGCCACGCGGGAGGACTTCGATCGCGAGATCAAGTACCTGCACAAGCTGTATGAGGTGCTGCAGCGCCGCGTGGACGAGACGGTGGCGCCCGCCATGGTCTTCCAGGAGGCCGACCTCCCGGTGCGCGTCGTGCGCGACATCTACTCCGCGCACTTCGAGCGCGGGATCGTGGACGACTCCCAGCAGCACCACCGCCTCGAGTCGTTCCTCACCCGCACCGCACCCGAGCTGCTCGAACGCGTCGAGCTGTACGAGGGCGACACGCCGCTGTTCGAGCGCTACGGCATCGAGAAGGTCATCCAGTCCACGCTCAGCAGGCGCGTGGACCTGCCCTCGGGCGGCTATCTGATCATCGACTACGCCGAGGCGATGACGGTCATCGACATCAACTCCGGCTCGTTCACCGGCCGCGGCAAGGGCGCGCGGCTCGAGGACACCATCACGAGGACCAACCTCGAGGCCGCCGACGAGGTGGTGCGCCAGCTGCGCCTGCGCGACATCGGCGGGATCATCGTCATCGACTTCATCGACATGGCCCGCGCCCGCAATCGCGACGCCGTGCTCAAGACGCTGCGCAAGTCGCTCGACGGCGACAAGACCAAGACCTACGTGATGGAGATCTCGCCGCTCGGCCTGGTGGAGATGACGCGCCAGAACGTCACGGACGGCGTGCGCGAGGTGCTCACCAAGCGCTGCCCCACCTGCGAGGGCGAGGGAGTGGTGCTGTCCGAGGAGACCGTGGCCATCGAGGTGCAGCGCAAGCTGCGCGACCTCGTGCAGGAGCGCCCCGGCCCCGAGGCCTTCCTCATCCAGCTCCACCCGAAGGTCTCGAACCTGCTGCTCGCCGGGCCGGGCAGGCCGCTGCTCGAGCTCGAGGCTGAGGTCGGGCGGCACTTCCACTTCGAGGGCTCGGAGGCCCTGCCCATCGATCACTTCGGCGTGATGCTCGAGGGCACCCGCGAGGAGGTCGAGGAGCGCGCCCTGCCGTTCCGCGAAGGTGAGGAGCTGCTCGTGAAGATCGAGGAGCCGCACATGTACAACGAGGACGACGCCGTCGCGAAAGTCGACGGCTACGTGATCTCGGTCGCGCAGGCGGGCAACCTCATCGGGCGCCAGAAGATGGTGCGGATCGTCGAGGTCGGGCGCTCCTCGGCGCAGGCCACGATCGTGGACGGGGGGCCCGACGAGCCCGCCGACGAGCCCTCCGGGGACGCCGCCGAGCCGGGCGACGACGGGGCGGAGCGCAAGCCCCGCAGGCGCGGTCGCAGGGGCGGCCGGGGCCGCGGGCGCAAGAAGCAGGAAGCGCTAGACTGACCGGCCGCTCATGTACGCCATCGTGAAAGTCGGCGGTAAGCAGTACCGCGTGGAGAAGGGCGACTCGCTCGTCGTCGACCGCCTGCACGAGGACGAGGGGTCGAAGGTCCACCTCCAGCCACTGCTCTACCGCTCGGACGACGTCGTGTTCGACGGTGCCGACCTCGAGAAGGTCAAGGTCGAGGCCGTCGTGACAGGGCATGAGCGCGGCAAGAAGGTGCGCGTGCTGAAGTTCAAGCCCAAGCGCGGCTACAAGCGCCAGATGGGCCATCGCTCGGAGCTCACCCGCCTGGAGATCAAGGAGATCAAGATGCTGTCGCGCAAGCCGGCCGGCAAGGCCGCGGGCGCCGACGCTCCGAAGGACAAGGAGGCCGAGGATGGCTCATAAGAAGGGCCTCGGCTCCAGCCGCAACGGTCGCGACTCCAACGCCCAGCGCCTCGGCGTGAAGGTCTTCGCGGGCCAGACAGTCAGCGGCGGCGAGATCATCGTGCGCCAGCGCGGCACGCGCTTCAAGCCGGGCGACGGCGTGGGAATCGGCAAGGACCACACGATCTTCGCCAAGCAGGCGGGCGTGGTCGAGTTCAAGACCCGCCGCGCCGGGCGGATCATCTCCGTCAACGGCGACTGAGACGCCAGGACCGGCGCATCGCTGCGTCCTCGCCCCGCTTGCGTGCGGAGCACGCGGCGCGGGGCTGCGTCCTTGCGCTGCTTGGTCCTGACGCGTCAGTCCAGGACCATCGCCCCTAGGCTCTTGCCGTGCTCTCCGACCGCGCGAAGATCTACGTTCAGGCCGGCGCGGGGGGCGACGGGTCGGTGTCGTTCCGGCGTGAGGCCCATGTGCCGCGCGGCGGGCCCGACGGCGGCGATGGCGGCCGGGGCGCCGACGTCGTGCTCGTGTGCAGCGCGTCGCTGCGCGATCTGCAGTCCTTCTGCCGCCGGCAGCACTACAAGGCTCAGCGGGGCGGGCACGGGGAGGGTCAGCTGCGGCACGGGGCGAGCCCCGGCGCCCTCGAGATCAACGTGCCGCCCGGCACCGTCGTCGAGTCGGTGGAGGGAGACCTGCGCTTCGACCTCACAGAGCCGGGCGCCCGCGCCGCGGTGGCGCGCGGCGGGCTCGGGGGGCGGGGCAACAAGCACTTCACCACCGCCACGCGGCAGGCGCCGCGCTTCTCCGAGAAGGGGCTCGGTGGCCAGGAGCGCTGGCTGGAGCTGCGGCTCAAGCTGCTCGCCGACGTCGGGCTGGTGGGGTTGCCCAACGCCGGCAAGTCGTCGCTGCTGGCCCGGGTCACGCGGGCACGGCCGAAGGTGGCGGGCTACCCGTTCACCACGCTCGAGCCCGTGCTCGGCACGCTCGACCGCGGCGAGCGCCAGCTCGTGGTGGCCGACATCCCCGGGCTGATCGAGGGCGCAAGCGGCGGCGCCGGGCTGGGTCACGAGTTCCTCGCGCACGTGGAGCGCACACGGCTGCTCGTCCATGTGCTCGATCTGGCACCGCTGGACGGCAGCGATCCGCGTGAGAACCACGCCACGGTGGAGGCGGAGCTGCGCGAGCACGGCGCCGGCCTCGCGGAGCTGCCGCGCATCCTCTGCCTGTCGAAGGCCGACCTCGTGCCTCCGGAGGACGTCGAGCGCGCCGCCGCGGACTGGGGGGAGCGGTTCGGCGAGCCCGTGCACGTGACGTCGTCGGCCACGGGGCAGGGGCTTGACGACCTGGCCGACGCGCTGGTGCGGCACGTGCCGGTGGAAGCGGTCGCCGAGGGCGCTGGGGACGTCGAGGCGCTCGCCACGCACAAGGTCTACCGGCCCGGCGCGGACGACTCGTACCGCGTCGAGCGGCTGGGGCCCGGCGCGTTCCGCGTCACCGGCTCGCGGGTGGAGCGGCTGATCGAGCGCCACGACACCGGGAACGAGGAGTCGCTGCGCTACGTGGAGGACCGGCTGCGCTCGCTCGGTGTGATCCGCGCGCTCGAGGCCGACGGCTTCACCCCCGGGGACGAAGTCGAGATCGCCGGCACGATCTTCGAGCTCGATCCCGGCGCGCCGTTCCGGTAGCCCACCGCGAGGCGGCATAACCTTCCCCCATGGCCACCGTGGTCGTGAAGCTGGGCTCGAGCATCGTCGCCGACGAGCGCGGCGAGGTGCGCGCCGACGTCATCGGCCAGGTGTGCACGGAGGTGGCGCGCCGCTACCGCGAAGGCGATGCGCTCGTGCTCGTCACGTCCGGCGCCATTGCACGTGGCATGCGGCTGATGGATCTCGGGGGGCGGCCCTCCGCCAGAGATGAGCTGCAGGCGGCGTCGGCGGTGGGGCAGGGCAAGCTCTACCGCGTCTATGACGAGCTCCTGGCAGAGCACGGCATCGCCAGCGCGCAGGTGCTGCTCACGTTCTTCGACATGTCCGCGCGCAGCCACTACCTCAACGCGCGCGGCACGCTCAGCCGGCTCCTCGAATGGCGCATCGTGCCGGTCATAAACGAGAACGACACCACCACCACGGACGAGATCTCGTTCGGCGACAACGACTTCCTCGCCGCGCAGGTGGCCATCCTGCTCGGCGCGGACGTGCTCGTGCTGCTCACCGAGGTCGAGGGTCTCTACACGGCGGACCCGCTCAAGGACGCGGGCGCACGCCTGGTGCCCGAGGTCAAGGAGTTCCGCGAGCTGGCGGGGCACGAGATCGGCGTGTCCACGTCGCCGCTCGGCTCGGGGGGCATGCGCTCGAAGGTGGTGGCGGCGGAGATGGCCACGGCGGCCGGCATCCCCGCGGTCATCGCCAACGGCACGCGGCGCGAGGCGGTCGCGCTGGCGCTCGCCGGTGAGGCGGTGGGCACGCGCTTCCACCCGCATGCGGGCCGGCGGGTGTCGAGCTTCAAGCTGTGGCTGAGGTACGCCAAGCCCACGGCCGGCAGGGTGGTGGTGGACGACGGCGCGGCGCGGGCGCTCCGCGAGCGAGGCACCAGCCTGTTGCCGGTGGGCGTCGTGGAGGTGCGCGGCAGCTTCGAGGTGGGGGATGCGGTGGAGGTGCTGGCCGGCGGCGGGAACGGTTCGCCGATCGGGAAGGGGATCGTGAACTACTCCTCCACCGAGCTCGAGCGCGTCAAGGGCATGAAGACGGCGGAGGTTCGCGAGCTGCTTCCCGGCGCCAGCGAGGAAGCTGTCCACCGCGACTACTTCGTGTTGGACTGACCCAGCCGCAGGCGGCGCGCGCTCACGCTGCGCCGTCCGCCCGCGGTGCGCGCGACCGTGGTGAGCACGGCGTCCACGCCGTCGCGGCCCGCAAGCCGGGCTGCAGCGGCCGGGGAGAGGCGGAGCACCAGCTCGTGCGCGCCCCGGCCCAGCTCGTGCGTGGCCCGGGCGAGCGTGACCGGGACGGGCCGGTCGTGCGTGCCGTCGTAGCGTGCCACCGTCTCGAGGTCGGGCGTGCGCAGCACCATGTCCACCGTGGCGGGCTCGTCCAGCCGGAGCGCGGCCGGCAGGCCGCCGGCCAGCAGCGCGGGCAGCCCGAGCTTCTCGCCGACCTCGGTGAGCAGGCCGGGCACGGCGTCACCGAGCACGTCCTCGGCCAGGAAGTCGCCGAGCGCCTTGCTCTCGCCGGCAGGTGGCCCGAAGACGTGGCTCTCGGGCATGCCACCGTCGGGCAGCCGGAACGGGCCCGTGACCTCGTAGACGGCGCCGTCGGCCAGCGGGGTGCCGGGGACGTAGGGATAGGCGCGCTGCGAGCTGAAGTACATGCGCGTGCCGGACGGGTCGAAGATGGCGCCGCACATCTCCGAGGCGTCGTGCTCGCTCCCCACCAGGCGGCAGAAGGGCGACACCAGCCGGTCGGGCGTGATCAGGCAGATCTCCATGTTGCCGCCGTCCTCGCACACGTAGATGTCGCCGAACGCGGAGACGGTGATGTTGTCCACGGCGTTCAGCGCCGCGTCCGGGGTGACTGCGTGGTCGTAGATCACCTCGACGGTGGAGCCGGCGATGTCGTACGCCCACACGCGCCTGTCGCCCTTGGTGGTGAAGTAGATGACGCCGCCGTCGTGCCAGATGCCCTCGCCGCTGTCGAACTTCGTCATCTCGGGCACCTGCTGGCGCGTGAGCTTCAGCTGGGTGACCACGTTGGGGTCCGGCACCTCGCGCCATGAGACGCTGCCGTCGCGGGCCACCACCGCCACCTCCAGCAGCCCGCCGGCCAGGCTCGGGTAGGCGTCGGGGGTGAAGCGGTAGAGGCCGCCGTCGCCCTCGTCCTCGGTCAGGTAGACCTGCTCGCCGGCCGGGTCCACCGCCGCCGCCTCGTGGGCGAAGTTGCCGAGCGCAGGGCGCGGAAGCGCGGGGAGGACGCCGGCGGGGTCGGCCTCCCAGATCATGCCGAGCGGGTGCTCCTCCCCGGACAGCCAGGTGCCCCACGGGGTGGGCCCGCCGGCGCAGTTGATGTTGGTGCCGAGCAGGATGCGGTAGGCGCCCTCGATCTGCCCGTCGGGCGTGAACCGGATCGCGGAGCTGCCGCCGCCGGTGACCACGGGGGACTCGGAGTTGGAGACGAGCACGAAACCGCCGTCGCCGGTGCGGTAAGTGGCCTGGCCGTCGGAGGCGAAGTGCCACGGGTACGCCGTGCCCTCCACGAGCTTGCCGCCGCGCGCGATCTGGCGGCCGCTGAAGCCCTCGGGCAGCATGAGGCCGACGCCGTTCGGGGGGAGGAGCGGGCCGTAGGGGCTGGGGCCGGCCGCGGCGGGTGCCGCCAGCGCATCGCGCAGGAAGCCGGGGGCGAGCGCGAACGCGCCCGCGGCCACGCCGGTCGCGATGAACTCACGCCGCCGCACGCCGTCTCCCCACAGCGTCCCTCCCATGTGCCTATCCAACCACACCGGGCCAGGGTCGCGGGGGGGGGGGGGGGGGGGGGGGGGGGGGGGGGGGGGGGGGGGCCCCCCCCCCCGCGCCGGGCTCACCAGGAGCCGTACGTCAGGGCAAAGTCCGACCAGCGGACCACATGCGGTCCGCTGTACCAGGAGTACCAGTTGGTGTCTGGCAGATCCTGGTACCGGACGTCCGCGTCACGGGTGTCCGTGGTGTCGCCCATGTAGTCGGAGTGGCCGATGTTCATCGAGCCCAGGTACTGGACCTTGTGCTTGGCGGCGCTGTCGCCCGTGCCCGAGCCCTCCGAGACGATCCCGTCGTCGTAGGAGGAGACGAGCGACCAGTCGGTGCCGCCGTCGGCCTGCGGGTTCTTGGCATAGCTGTTGAGGTAGTTGATGAATGAGGACCCGTTCTCCATCTGCACGCACTCGTACGCCCACGTGCAGCCCGACGCCCAGCCCGAGCCGAGGTGCGGCGTGCCCAGGGTGACCACGTCCTCGACGTAGAGGTACGGCGGGAAGGCCGAGTCGTTGGCCTGGATCCGGTGGATCATGTAGCGGAGGATCAGTCCGCCCATGGAGTGGCCCACCGCGTCGACCGTCACGCCGTTGCGGCTCCACGTGTTGTAGATCGTCCAGGCCAGGTGGTAGCCCAGGTGGCGGATGTCGCCGTCCATGTCGTGGCGGCCGCCCGTGCTGTTGTGCGCGTCGGTGCGGGGATGGTGGGTCGAGTGGCTGCCGTGCAGCCCCAGGTTGTGGGTGCAGTTCGTGTCGCCGCCGTAGTACGCGATCGTCGCCTTGGCGCCGCTGTGGCCGAACTGGCCCAGCCGGCCGGACATGGTGTTCCACGTGGACGCGCAGTTCACGCCGGCCTCCCCGAACGCGTCGAGGCCGTGCACGAACACGATCGGCTTCGAGCGGTTGTCCGTGCGCGCCTCTGCCGCGGCCGCGCCGAGCGCGGCCAGGGCGAGACAGGCCGCAAGCGCGGCCGCCGTCATGCGAGTTGCTCGCATGCGATTCCTCCCTCGTTGGATGACCCGCGCGACTTCCCGCCCCTCGCGCCCGGGCGCCCACGTCCGTGCCGGAACCCGGCGAGGCCGAACCTACCCCGCACGGGGGACGGCGGGCAAGGCCCCGGTACCCTTGGAAACGGATGGCCACCGCCACCGCATCCGTCACCGAGGTCTGCGCCGACGCGCGCGCGGCCGCGCGCGCTCTGGCGAGCTCCTCCACGCAAGCCAGGGACGCGGCGCTGCAGGCGATGGCCGACGGACTGGAGGCGCGCGCCGCCGAGATCCTCGAGGCCAACGAGCGCGACATGCAGGCCGGCCGCGACGCGGACATCGGCTCCGCGCTGCTCGACCGCCTGCAGCTCACCCACGAGCGGCTCGCGGGTATCGCCGCCGGCGTGCGCACGATCGCCGAGCTGCCCGACCCGGTGTGCGAGGAGCTCGAGCACAGGACGCTCTACAACGGCGTCGACCTGCGCAAGGTGCGCGTGCCGCTGGGGGTGGTGGCGGTCGTGTACGAGGCGCGGCCCAATGTGACCATCGACTGCTCGGCGCTGTGCATCAAGTCGGGCAACGCCATCGTGCTGAGGGGCTCGTCCGCCGCAGCCCACTCCAACGTCGTGCTCGCCCAGGTTGCGCGCGAGGCGGTGGCCTCGGCGGGGCTGCCCGAGGCTGCGGTCTCGATGGTGGCGGGCGGCGACCGTGACGAGCTGCGGCAGCTGGCCACGCAGGACGGCGTGGTGGACCTGATCATCCCGCGCGGCGGCGAGGGCCTGAAGGCGGTGCTGAAGGAGCACGCCACCGTGCCGGTGATGTACGCGGCCTCGGGCAACTGCCACGTGTACGTCGACGCCACGGCGGAGCTCGACGACGCCGTGGCCATTGCGGTGAACGCCAAGACGCACCGGCCGGGCGTGTGCAACGCGGCCGAGACGCTGCTGGTGCACGCGAAGGCGGCGCCCGCGTTCCTGCCGCGCGCGCTGACGGAGCTGCGCGACGCCGGCGTGGAGCTGCGCGCCGACGCGCGCACGCACGCGCTGGCGGGCGACGCCGCGGACTCGCTCGGCGAGGCCAAGGAGGAGGACTGGGCCACGGAGTACCTCGCGCTGGTGCTCGCGGTGAAGGTGGTGGACTCGCTCGAGGAGGCCATCGAGCACGTCAACCGCTACGGCAGCGGCCATTCCGAGGCCATCGTCACCGGCTCCGAGGAGGCCGGGGAGGCGTTCGTGGCCGGTGTGGACGCCGCGTGCGTGTACGTCAATGCCTCGACACGCTTCACGGACGGCGGCGAGTTCGGGATGGGCGCCGAGATCGGCAACTCCACCCAGAAGCTGCACGCGCGCGGGCCCATCGGGCTGCGCGAGCTATGCACGTTCAAGTACGTGGGCCGCGGCAGCGGGCAGGTCAGGCAGTGAGGCCCTGACTTGCGCGTAGGGGTCTTCGGCGGCGCGTTCAACCCGCCGCACGCCGGTCATCTCGTGTGCGCTCAGGAGGCGCACAGCGCTCTCGGCCTCGACCTGGTCGTGTTCGTGCCTGTGGGCGAGCCGCCGCACCGCCTGCTCGAGGCTGATCCCGGCGCGGAGGCTCGGCTCGCCATGTGCGACCACGCGCTGTCCGCCGACGAGCGCTTCCGGCTTTCGCGCGTGGAGGTGGAGCGCGAGGGGAAGTCCTACACCGTGGACACCCTGCGCAGCTTCGCGCAGCGCGCCCCCGAGGACGCGCTGGTGCTGATTCTCGGCGCCGATCAGGCGTGCGCGCTGCCGGCCTGGCACGAGCCCGCGGCCGTGGCCGAGCTCGTGGCGGCCATCGGCGTGGCGGACCGTGGCGACACCCGGCGCGACGAGGTGGCCGCGCGCATGGGGGAGGTGCCGGGAGCCGCGGGCAAGCTCGAGTTCTTCGACATGCCGCGCATGGACATCTCGTCCTCGCTCGTGCGCCGGCGGGCGGCGCAGCGGCAGCCCATCCGCTACCTCGTCCCGGACAAGGTGGCGAGCTACATCGGCGCCCAGACCCTCTACGGCGCCTCGGCGCCCGTCGGGGGAGCGCGATGAGCCCGGGCACGCCCGAGCCCGCCCGCGAGGGCGCTGCGGCCCTCGAAGGCGCCGCCCTGGCCGGCCGCATCGCGCAGATTGCCGCCGACCGCAAGGCCGCGCAGATCCGCGTGCTCGACGTGCGCGGGCTGCTCTCCTACACGGACTACCTCGTGATCTGCACGGGCAACACGGAGCGCCAGGCCAAGGCGATCCACGACGCCATCCACGTCGAGCTCAAGAAGGACGGCCTGCTGCCCCGCCGCGTGGAAGGCGAGCGCGAGGCCCGCTGGATCCTGCTCGACTACCTCGACTGCGTCTGCCACATCTTCACGCCGGAGGCGCGCTCGTTCTACCGGCTCGAGCAGCTGTGGGGCGAGGCGCCGGCGCGGGACGTGGAGTAGGGGCGCGGTAGTCGTAGTCCTCGAGCGGGAACGACCTGGCGGCGCGCTGCGCCTGGCGACCCGACGTGGGGCGCAGGAACGGCACGTCGCCGTGATGGTCGAAGTAGTAGCTGTTCGCTGACGTGCAGTTGCTCGAGAACCAGAGCGACGTGGCCATCCGCTTCTCCACGAGCGCGAAGAAGCGCTCGAGCGCCTCCGGCTTGACCTCGACGGCGGTCGCGCCGCGCCGGCGGGTCTCACCGATCACCCGCACTATGTGCCGCGCCGCTGTCTGCACCAGCACGTGCCAGGCGGCGCCCGTCCAGCCGTAGGGGCCGAAGATCATGAAGTGGTTGGGCAGGCCGGGCATGCTCACGCCCTCGTACGACTTCAGCCGGCTGCCGGCGTAGTGGGTGGCGAGGTCGAACCCGTCGCGGCCGCGGACCGGCGTGCGGCGGTAGTTCTCGGGGTCTGAGGCCAGGCGGAACCCCGTGGCCAGCACGACGACGTCGACCGCCCGCTCTGTTCCCCCGGCCGTCACGATCCCCCGCGCGCCGACGCGCTCGATCGGGTCGGTCACGAGCTCGACGTCGTCGCGGTTGAACGCGCGCAGGTAGTCGTTGGACACGCTCGGGCGCTTGCAGCCCAACCCGTAGTCGGGCGTGAGCTTGCGCCGAAGCTCGGGGTCGCGCACCGATGCGCGCACGAAGCGCCGGTTCTGCCCCTCGATCCAGCGCGCCAGGAACGGCGCGCGCTGGTAGTGGACGACCATGAACACCAGGATGAACTCGACGATCGCGCTCGCCACGAGGCGCGTGACGCGCTGGGCGAGCGGGACGCGGGAGAACAGCCGCTTGACGGCTTCGGGGATCGGCGGATCGAACTTCGGCCCGACCCAGATCGGGGTGCGCTGGTAGACGTCGAGCTGGGCGACCTGGGGCGCGATCTCCGGGATGATCTGCACGGCGCTCGCGCCGGTGCCCACGACGGCGACGCGCTTGCCCGTGAGGTCGAAGTCGTGATCCCAGCGCGCCGAGTGGATGACCTTGCCCTCGAAGTCGTCGAGCCCCTCGAGCCCGGCGGGCTTGGGATCGACGAAGGCGCCGATGGCGCTCACCACGAAGCGGGCCGTGACCTCCTCGCCGCCGACGTCCAGCCGCCAGAGGTGCGCGTTCTCGTCCCAGGTCCGGGAGCGGACGTCGCTGTCGAGCCGGAGGTGCTGGGCGATGCCGTACTTGGCGACGAACTCGTCGATGTAGGCCTTGACCTCGGCGCCCTTCGCGAACACGCGCGACCAGTCGGGCTTGAGCTCGTACGAGAACTGGTAGGCGAAGGTGGGGATGTCCACCCCGATGCCGGGGTAGGTGTTGTCGCGCCACGTGCCGCCGACGTCGCCGGCGCGTTCGAGGATGACGAAGTCCTCGATGCCCGCGTGGCGCAGGGCCGCGCCCATGCCGATGCCGCTGAGGCCGGCGCCGATGACGGCCACTTCGTGGTCGGGCGTGGCCGCGGTGGCCGGTGGCACCGAGCCGTTCTCGGTCACGGCGGTCATCGCGGTCCCCCGCTCAGCGCGAGCGGCGGCCGCGGCCGCGGCCGGTGGCGATCCGGGGTGGCCCCGGCCTCGGCGCCCGTGCGGCGGGCGAGGCGGCCGAGTCCGAGCGACAGCGCGGTTGTGAAGCCGCCCCAGAGCAGTGCTGTGAGCGCGATGCCGAGCGTCCAGATCCAGCCGGGGACGTCGCCCTTGGTCTCTCTCAGGACGATCAGGTTGTCGGAGAGGAACGGGCGGGTGAACGAGGCCGGGGCGGGGAGCTCCGCTCCCGCCGACTCACGCATCGCCTGCCTCAGCCCGCCGGCGCTCAGCACGGCCGGGAGGCGCTGCTCGGAGTTGGGGAGGCCGTGGTCGGCGGGCAGGCGGATGGGGACGGCGCCTCGGGCGCGGCCGTGCTGGAACCGCAGGCCGACCTTCCAGCTGCCGGACAGGGGGATCGGCCGGGTGGAGCGGTAGACCCCGTCGCCGACGCGGCGCAGGCGGTCCACCACGCGCTCGTCGCCGCCCGCCCAGGCGAGCACGTAGAACCAGTTGGCGCCGTCGGCGGCGTCCGGCGGGTCGAGGCGCACCGTGGCGAGCGCCTCGCGGTCGGGGGCCGGGCGCACGTCTGTGAGCTCGACGTGGGCGCGGGCGCCCGGTTCGTGCTTGATTCCCGCGCTCACCGCGACGCCCGCGAGCAGCGCGAAGGCGCCGAGCCACGCGACGCGGGTGACGCGTGGCGGCGGGAGCTCCTGGCGCAGGGCCGCCGCGAACAGGGCGCCGAGCAGGCCGCCCGCGACGCCCGCGAGCGCCGCGGCGATCACGCCCTCGGGCAGCAGCGCCTCGGTCCACGGCAGCGGCATCGCGACCTGGGACCAGGCGTACTCGGCGGCGAAGCCGACGGTGCCGCAGAGCACGCCGGCAGCGGCGCCGAAGGCCAGCAGCCGCCGGCGCGGGTCCAGTCGCAGGGCCAGCAGCTCCACGCAGACAGCGCCGGCCAGCAGCAGCGGCATCGAGGACGGCGAAACCCCGGCGGCGAACGGTATGACGATCCCCGTGAGGCGGATGACGAGGTAGACGCCCCAGGCGCCGAGCGCGCCGCCGCGGCCGGCCCAGGCGCGCGCGGCCGTGAAGACGAGCGCCGAGAACGCGGCCAGCAGCACGGGCTGCCACACCTGGCGGTAGAGGGGGACGCCCCAGTCGTACTCGGCGAGGAAGAGCTCGAGGCCGCAGAGCAGCCCGCCGAGGAGAGCGACGCGCTGGATGCGCCGCCAGTGGCGCTCGAGGCCGCCGGGCCGCGCGCCGGTGCGCCGCTGCCCACGCGCGAGGCTTCCCTCCTTCAGCAGGACGAGCAGGCTGATGACGGTCAGGATCCCGCCGCAGAGGAAGACGAAGTGCGTGGGCGACCAGAGGGTGACGTCCTGGCCGAAGATCTGGTGCCAGACGTCGTCGAGCCCGAGCGTGGCGAGGGCGAACGCCATGCAGCCCACGAGCAGGACGCCGCCGAGCGGCACGCGCCAGCCCGGGGTGATCCGGATCCAGGCGGGACTCGCGTCCCTCTGGTCGGCCATGCCGAGGCAGAGGAGCCCGGCCGCGAACGCGAGAAAGATGCCGATCAGCAGCGGCCAGTGACCCGGATTGCCGAGCGGGCCAGTATCGCGCCCGTTGTCGATGTGGTAGCCGATGTCCCAGAGACCGCCCCACATCGCGCAGAGGAGGCCGACGACGGCGACCGTCACCGGCAGCGCCGCCCAGCCGGGAACGCGGAAGACCCAGGCTGCCACGGTGCCCGCGCGGTCGAGGATTCGCGTGCGACCCGCGCGGTGGGTGTGGATCAGCACCAGCACGGCCGCGGTGCCGCCCAGGTACACGCCGAAGAGCGCGACGAGCTGCCACAGCGGCGCGCCGCCTGCCGGGCGCGCCGCCTCCGTGGCCGCCAGCACGGGCGAGAGGAGCTCCTCCGCGAACATCGAAACGCACCTTACAACATGTGACAAGATGTAAAGCAGTCCCCGAAGGCCGTCGAAGTCCGGCGGCTAAGGTCTCGGTTCAGGAATGCGCGCGACCAAGAAGGCACAGGATGGGATGCTCGGCCGCATCCTCGGCGGCGCTCCCGAGCTCGACGACGACATGAGCGAGCGGATCCTCGAGGCGGCGTCCGGTCAGGCGGAGGACTTCGGCCTGCGGCGGTTCACCATGGACGACGTCGCCCGGCGTGTCGGGATCTCGCGGGTCACGGTCTACCGCTACTTCCCGCGCAAGGACCGGCTGGTCGAGGCCATCCTGCAGCGGGAGCTGCGCCGCTTCCTGAAGAACATCGACACCGCCATCGAGCCCTACGACACGATCGAGGAGCGCCTCGTCGAGGGCTTCGTGTTCACGCTCACGTTCCTGCGCAAGCACACGCTTCTCAACCGGCTGCTGCGAACGGAGCCCGAGCTGATCGTGCCGCACCTCACGGTGAGGGCCGCGCCGGTCCTCGCGGCGGGCCGCGAGTTCATCGCCGGCTTTGCGCGCCGCGAGGCCGAGGCCGGGCGACTGGTGCTGAGCGACGAGGACATCGAGGGCGTGAGCGAGCTGCTCGCCCGCGCCGTGCTCTCCTTCGTCCTCACGCCGGACTCGGTGCTGGGTCTCCAGACCCAGGCGGAGATCCGCGGCTTCGCGGAGCGCTACCTCGCCCCCGTGCTGGAGCAGCTTTCGGCCCCCGCGCAGACCGGGGCCGGCGCCGAGCCCAGGGCGCGGTAGCGGCCCGCTTCGAGGCCCGCGCGGCCGGGGCATCAGCTCCCGGCCGCAGACAGCCGCACGCGAGGCCTTCCGCGCCGGGTGACGAGCACCTCGTCGCCCTCGCCGGCGCGCTCCAGCCAGTAGCCGAAGTGGTTGCGGAAGTCATGCGAGCCGACCGTGTGCGCGGTCGGCTCAGGAGACGAAAGAATGGAGCTGGGGGGACTCGAACCCCCGGCCTCCGCCGTGCCACGGCGGCGCTCTTCCAGCTGAGCTACAGCCCCCTCGAACTCGTAATCGCCGGCCAGATTGATACACGCCCGTTGGCCATTCTTCGGCGGCTCCAGCCGCAACTGTATGGCGCTCCGGTCCGCGACCATCGAACTCGGAAGAAGGTAGCAGCGATCGAGGTCGCCGCTGTAAGCAGCGACGAGGTCGATCTCTCCCTCGCGGTACTTCGAACGGACGTACCCGGAGGGCGTGCAGTAGGAGCCGGCCAAGTGAACCACGAGGACCGCGCCGTCGCGCTCGAGGCGCGCCCACTTGCACTGGACCCGCAGCAGGCGTGGGCCGATCTCGAAGGCCATGTCGAAGCGGCCGTGCTCGGCCACGGGCTTCAGCACCGGGATGCCGAGCTTCGTCGCCGCCAGCATGATCGCCGCCTCGGCGATCGCGCCCTTGTGGTCGCTCGTCAACACGAACGCAGGTTCGCAAACGCGCCGGACGGAAAACGCGCCGAACGGGTACCGTCCCCGCGCGTGCAGGCAAGAGCGAACAAGCCACTGGCCGGGAGGCGGGCGCTCGTCACCGGGGGCTCCTCGGGCATCGGAGCGGCCACCGTCACACGCCTGGCGGCGGACGGTGCCGACGTCGTGATCGACTACGTCGGGCCGGAGGAGCCGGCGCTCGCGCTCGCGGACGAGATCGACCGCGCGGGCGGCCGAGCTGTCGCGATCGCGGGCGACGTGTCCAGCGAGGACGACGTCACGGCGCTCTTCCAGCGCGCCCGCGACGAGCTCGGCGGCCCGATCGACCTGCTCGTGAACAACGCGGGCGTGGAGGCTCCGTTCAAGCTCGTGGACATGCCGCTCGAGGAATGGAATCGCGTGCTCTCCGTCAACCTCACCGGCGCGTTCCTCTGCGCCCGCGAGGCCGCGCGCGGCATGATCGACGCGGCCGTGCCGGGCGCGATCGTCAACGTCTCCAGCGTCCACGAGGTCATCCCCTGGCTCGAGTTCAGCCACTACTGCGCGAGCAAGGGCGGCATGAAGCTGTTCGGCCAGACCATCGCCCGCGAGCTCGCGCCGCACCGCATCCGGGTCGTGCAGGTGGCGCCGGGAGCGATCCTCACGCCGATCAACCAGGCGCTGATCGACGATCCGGCCAAGCTGGAGGAGGTGAAGGCGCAGGTCCCGTGGGGGCGGCTGGGCCAGCCGGAGGAGATCGCGGCGGCCATCGCCTGGCTGGCCTCGCCGGACGCCGAGTACGTCACCGGAGCGACGATCTTCGTGGACGGCGGCATGACGCTCTACCCGAACTTCGTGTGAGCGCCCTCGACCTCTCCGTCATGCACGGCACGCTCGCGGTGTGCCGCCTGCCTCCGACCGTCCCGCCCCCCAACTGGGCGCTCGCCGGCAATGGCTTCCTGGCGCTCACGCGCACGGCCGGCGAGCTGACGGTGGTGGTGCCGAGCGAGGCCGTTCCCGAGCGGGTGCCGCGGGAGGATGGCTGGCGTGCCCTGCGGGTGGACACCCCGCTCGACTTCTCCATGACCGGCGTGCTCGCCTCGCTCGCGCAGCCGCTCGCCGACGCCGACGTCTCGATCTTCGCCATCTCCACCAACGACACCGACTACGTGCTGGTGACGGAGGACACGCTCGAGCGCGCGATTGAGGCACTCGGCGCGGCCGGCCACCGTTTCGCCGAGCCCGAGGCGGGTACGGGCGCGGCGGTCGACGAAAAAGCGAGGTGATCGGCGTGCCCGAGCGAGACCCTGGGCCCCAGGTCAAGGACAAGGAGCAGTACGAGGCGCTGCGTGAGCAGGGCGAGAGCAAGGAGAAGGCGGCCCGCATCGCCAACACGCCGCGCTCCGAGGCGGGCGAGAAGGGCGGGAAGTCCCCGTCCTATGAGGACTGGACCGCGGACGACCTGCAGGAGCGCGCCGCGGAGATCGGCATCGAGGGCCGCTCCGACATGGACAAGGGCGAGCTCATCGAGGCGCTGCGGAACCATTAGGTCCGGCGCCGCCGGACCGGTCTCACGACGCCGGACGCCGAGCGTCTCAATCAGACCGCGGGGCTGGATGCCCCGCGGAGGTGGCCAATCGAGCCACGTGCTCGGCCACCGCCGGCGCCTGGTCCTCCTGGAGGAAGTGCTTGGCGGGAACGGTGTGGATCGCGTCCAGGCCCGCCGCCTTCCTCGCCTGCTCGCCGTGCACCGCGAGCTTGAGCGCGGGGTCGTCGGCGCCCCACACGACCTGCACCGGATATGGGGCGCCGCCCAAGACGCCCACGTACAGGTCGCGCTTGGCGCGCGTTCGCTCGAACCCGCGCATGACCTTCAGGAACGCGCGGCCGCCGTCCCCGCGCTTGAGCAGGTCCACGTAGGCGTCGAGCTCCTCGTTGGGGACCGCCGAGCGATCGCCGATGCCCTGCAGTCCCATCAACATCCGGAACGCCGGCCTGGTCATGGTCCGCAGGTAGAGCTCGCCCACCCCGCGTCGCGCGAACGGCTCCATCGACCACGGCCGCTTGAAGGTGTCCACCTCCACGATCGTGTTGAGGACGGTGAGCGAGCGCACGCGCGCGGGCATCGCCGCCGCCAGCTCGAATCCCACGGGCCCACCGATGTCGTGCACGACGAGGTGGAACCGCGTCAACCTCAGCGCCTCCACGGCCTCTCCGCACCAGCGGCCGAGCCCCGTCCAGGTGTAGTCGAAGTCCTCCGGCCGCTCGGCCAGGCCCAGGCCGGGCAGGTCGAACGCCACGCCGCGCAGGCCGCGCGCCGCCAGCTCGTCGATCACCTTGCGCCAGAGGAAGCAGGACGAGGGCACGCCGTGGATGCACACGACCGGCTCGCCGTTGCCCGCCTCGCGCACGAAGCTGCGAACGCCCGCGGCCTCGAACTCGCGGCCCGCCGCGCGATGGCGCTCGATCACGTCGGCGCTGGCCACGCGCGGATCGTACCCTTCGCAACGTGACTCGCCTGGGTGAGGTGCGCTTCGACCGCCGCGAGCTCGCGGGCGGCCTGGGGGACGCCGGGCTCTTCATCCCGATCGCGGTCGCGCTCGTGGCCGTGAACGGCCTGAGCGCCACGGCGGTGTTCGCCGGCGCCGGGCTCACCTACATCGCCACGGCGCTCTACTTCGGCGTGCCGATCCCGGTGCAGCCGCTCAAGGCGTTCGCCGCCGCCGCGATCGCGCTGCAGCTCGAGGCCGAGGTGCTCGCGGCTGGCGCGCTGCTCATGGCCGTGGCGATGGCCGTGCTCGCCGCCACCGGCATGGCCGGCTGGCTGGCGGCGCGCTTCCCGGTGGTGCTCATCCGCGGCATCCAGGCCAGCGTGGCCTTCCTGCTGGTGAAGGCGGCCGTGGACCTGGCCGAGCGCGGCAACTGGGACGGGCTGCCCGCGGTCTCCACAGGGTTGAGCCTCGCGGCCGCCGCGGGCGCCTGCGCCCTGCTGTTCCTGCTCGGCCGCCACCGCACCTTCCCCGGCACGCTCGTGGTGCTCGGCGCGGGCATGGCGGCCGGCATCGCGGTGGCCGGCGGGCTGCCGCCCGTAGCCGCGGGGCCGCAGGCCGTCGAGCTCGCGCTGCCGGACGCCGCCGCGTTCGTCACAGCTCTCACCACGCTCGTGGTCGCGCAGATCCCGCTCACCTTCGGCAACGCGGTGGTTGCCACGGCGGACGCGGAGCGCAGCTACTTCGGCGAGCGGGCGGCGCGAGTGAGGCCCAACCGCCTCGCCGCCTCGATCGCCGGCGCCAACGCGCTTGCCGGCGCCACCTCCGGGCTGCCGACCTGCCACGGGGCGGGCGGGGTCACGGCCCACGCGCGCCTCGGTGCCCGCACAGCCGGCGCCACGCTCTTCACCGGTGCGCTCTACCTCTCGCTCGGGCTGGTCTTCGGCGCCTCGCTTCCCGGGCTCCTCCAGCTCCTGCTGCCGGGCGCTCTCGCCGGCATGCTGCTGTTCGTGGCGGTGCAGCACGGGCTGCTGGCCGCGCAGCTCGAGCGGCTTCCGGAGCGGGGGCTGGCGGCGGGCATCGGCCTGATCACGCTGGCCACCGGGAACCTGGCCATCGGTTTCGGCGTGGGCGTGGCGGTGCTGGCGGCGGCACGGGCCGGGCGGGCACTCGGGCGCCGGCCGCGACTGGCGGCGTAGGGGACCCACGGGCGCCCCGCCCGCGTCCTGGTGGCTCAGCCGCCCAGCCAGCCGGGCACTTCGAGCTCGTCGAACGGGTTCTCCAGCGACGGCTTCCCGGCGGTCCGCCGCGGCGCGGGCGGGCGCTCCTCGCCCTCGGACCGCTCCGGCCGCGGCCCGCCCCTGGTGGGCGCACGCAGCTCCGAGGTCACCCGCCGGTGGCCCGTCTCCACCTCGCGCAGGATGCGTCCAGCCTGGTCGGTGAGCGCGTCCGCGAGCTGCCGCAGCCCGCGCGACACCGCCCGCGCCTCGTCGAGCGCCTCGTCCGCGGCCCTCTGCGCGTCCGCCACCCGCACGTCAGCCTCCTTGCGCGCGTCCTCGCCGAGCTGGATGGCCGTCTTGCGCGCGGCCTCGAGCTCGGCCGACGCCTCCTTCTTGGCCTCCGCGCGCATCTCGTCGGCCTCCTGCACCGCGTTGCGGCGAAGCTCGGTCATCTCGCGCCGCACGCCGTCCTTGATCTTGTCCGCCGCGGCCTGTGCCGCCACGACGAGGCTCTCGACCTCTCGTGCGGCGATGTCTGCGGCACGCTGTTGCGGTGTGCTCATCGCGCGCCCCATGGTAGGCAGAAATGGCGCAGCGCCCCGTTCAGCACGTCCGCCCGCTCCCACTGCAGGAAGTGCCCGGCGCCCTCCACCACGAACGGGCCGGCACGGTCGGGCAGCGCCGCCTCCATCGCGGCGCAGAACGTGCTCGGCACCACGTGGTCCTCGGGCCCGTAGAGCACGAGCGCCGGTGTGGGATTGGGCTCGGCGAAGCGCGGCTTCTCGGACCACTCGCGGGCGCGCAGCGCGTACTCGTAGATCGCGATGGAGGAGCGGAAGGCCTCGCCGCGGGCGAACGGCTCGGTCATGAAGTCCACGTCCTCGGGCGAGAACGCGCCTGGAACGGCCCAGAAGCGATGGCCGTACATGCCCGCCACATATGCCCGCCGCTTCTCGGGAGTGTCGAGCTCCGCGCACAGCCCGTCGGCGTCGGTCCCCTGGCGGATGAAGTAGTCGGCCGCCTGGCGAGTGGCACGCGGGATCTCGTCCGGCCCGCCGGGCACACGGGGGAGGGGCATGTTGAAGAGCGCCATCCGCTCCACGAAGCCCGGGAAGCGCAGCGCGAGGTCGTACACGATCATGCCGCCGAAGTCGCCCCCGCAGGCCACGCAGCGCTCGTGGCCGAGCTCGTCGCGGACGAGGGCCTCGAGGTCGCGCGACTGCGCGGCGGCGTCGTAGTGGCCGTCGGGCGCCTGCCCCGAGTCGCCGAATCCGCGCAGGTCCGGGGCGATCACCTCGAAGCCCGCCTCGGCAAGCGGCCCGATGTTGCGCCACCAGATCCTCCTGGTCTCCG
Organism: Thermoleophilaceae bacterium; assembly: GCA_040901445.1. Lineage (GTDB taxonomy): Bacteria > Actinomycetota > Thermoleophilia > Solirubrobacterales > Thermoleophilaceae > JBBDYQ01. The sequence goes on from JBBDYQ010000022.1 coordinate 57,444, forward strand.
GCCAGCCGTGCACGAGCAGCAGCGGCGTGCCGCCGGCGCCCTCGTGCGCGAATGCGATCTGGACCCCGCGTACCTCCGCCCGGTGCGTGGCGAACACCCCGGGGACACTACGATGCTCCGTCGATGTACGACCCGCAGGCGATCGAGCCCAAGTGGCAGCAGCTCTGGGAGCGCGAGCGCACCTGGGAGGTCTCGAACGAGCCCGACGAGCGCCCCAAGGCCTACGTGCTCGAGATGCTGCCCTACCCCAGCGGCGAGCCGCACATCGGCCACCTGAAGGTCTACTCGGTGGGCGACGCCATCGCCCACTTCCACCGCCGCAACGGCCACCGCGTGCTGCACCCGCTCGGCTACGACGCGTTCGGCCTGCCCGCCGAGAACCACGCCATCCGCACGGGCCAGCACCCGCGCGAGTCCACTGAGGCCTCGATCGAGGAGTTCCGCCGCCAGTTCCGCCGCTGGGGCGTGTCCATCGACTGGACACGCGAGTTCGGCACCCACGAGCCGCGCTACTACCGCTGGACGCAGTGGCTCTTCCTCAAGCTCTACGAGCGCGGCCTTGCCTACCGCGGCGAGGCGCCGGTCAACTGGTGCCCCAACGACGCCACCGTGCTCGCCAACGAGCAGGTGGTGGACGGCCGCTGCGAGCGCTGCGGCGCCGTCGTGGAGCTGCGGCGGCTCGAGCAGTGGTTCTTCAGGATCACCGACTACGCGGACCGCCTGCTCGACGACCTCGCCACGATCGACTGGCCCGAGCACGTCGTCACGATGCAGCGCAACTGGATCGGCCGCTCGGAGGGCGCGGAAGTCGCCTTCCGCTGCGAGGAGCTGGGCATCGACTATCCGGTCTTCACCACCCGCCCCGACACGCTCTTCGGCGCCACCTTCTTCGTCATGGCCCCCGAACACCCCGACGTGCCGAGGCTGAGCGACTCGGCCGACGTGCGCGAGTACGTCAGCCGCCCCCGCCGCGAGGACACCACGGAGAAGACGGGCGTCGCGCTCGGGCGCACCGTCACGAACCCGGTCAACGGCGAAGAGATCCCGATGTTCGTGGCCGACTACGTGCTGATGGAGTACGGGACCGGCGCGATCATGGCCGTGCCCGCCCACGACGAGCGCGACTTCGAGTTCGCCCAGGCCTTCGACCTCCCCGTCCGGCGCGTGATCGAGACCGGGGAGGACCTGCCGTCGGTGGGCGACGGCCCGATGGTCAACTCGGGCCACTTCGACGGCGTGCACAACCGCGAGGGCTTCAAGCAGATCGTCGAGTGGCTCGAGGCCGAGGGCAACGGCAAGCCCGCCGTCAACTACAAGCTGCGCGATTGGCTGCTCTCGCGCCAGCGCTACTGGGGCTGCCCGATCCCGATCGTCCACTGCGACGCCTGCGGCCTCGTTCCCGTGCCGGACGACCAGCTGCCCGTGGAGCTGCCCGAGGTCGAGGACTACGCGCCCAAGGGCAGGTCGCCGCTGGCCGCGGCCGAGGACTGGGTGAGCACCTCGTGCCCCTCGTGCGGGGGCGACGCCCGGCGCGAGACCGACACGATGGACACCTTCGTGGACTCGTCCTGGTACTTCCTGCGCTACTGCGACGCGCAGAACGACGAGGCCCCGTGGGACCGTGAGGTGCTCGGCCGCTGGATGGCCGTGGACCAGTACATCGGCGGCGTGGAGCACGCGATCCTCCACCTCATGTACGCGCGCTTCTTCATCAAGGCGTTCGCGGACATGGGGATGCTCGACGTGGAGGAGCCGTTCGCCCGCCTCTTCACCCAGGGGATGGTCACGCGCGCGGGCGCGAAGATGTCCAAGTCGAAGGGCAACGTGGTCAGCCCGAGCGACTACGTCGAGCGCTACGGGGCCGACACCACGCGCTCCTACATCCTCTTCGTGGGCCACCCGGCCGAGGGCGGGGACTGGGCGGACTCCGGGATCGAGGGCGTGCACCGCTTCCTGACGCGGCTGTGGCGCGCCGCCGAGGAGGCCCCGCCCGGCGACGGCGCCGCGCCGTCCGGCGAGCCCACAGAGCTCCTGCGCAAGACCCACTGGGCCATCGACAAGGTCACCCGCGACCTGGGCGAGCGCTTCGCCACCCACACCTCCATCGCCGCCCTCATGGAGCTCGTCAACGAGATCGGCCGGTACGACGCCGGCTCGCCCGAGCGCGCGTCCCAGCTTCGCTTCGCCATCGCCACCGCCGCGTCACTCGTGTTCCCCTTCGCCCCGCACCTGGGGTCGGAGGTATATGAGTCGATGACCGGCAAGCGGGTATGGGAGGAGCCCTGGCCCGAGGCGGACCCGGAGCTGCTCGTGTCCGAGACGTTCGCGCTCGTGGTACAGGTGAATGGAAAGCTCCGCGACCGCATCGAGGCGCCGATGGGTGCCACGGGCGAGGAGCAGGAGGCGCTCGCGCGCGCCTCCGACAAGATTGCGGACCAGATCGATGGGAGAGAGATCGTGAAGACAGTCGTCGTCCCCGGGAAGCTCGTCAACTTCGTGGTCCGATGAGCGTCCAGAGAGAGATCCAGGCCGGCCCCCTGCTCTCAGGCGCGGGGGCGGTGCTGCTGCTGGTGGCGCTGTTCCTCAACTGGTATGACGAGTTCAGCGCGTGGACCATCTTCGAGGTGATCGACCTCGTGCTCGCCGGGCTGGCGCTCGCAGCCATCGCCGCGGCGCTGTCGGGGTTCGGCTTCCCGCGCTGGGTGCCGGCGCGCGCTCTGCCGGTCGTGGGCGCCGCGGCGTTCATCGTCGTGGCGTCGCAGCTCCTCAACCATCCCCCGGCGGGCACCGACCGCGACATCGAGCTCGGCGCGTGGCTCGCCTTCGTCGGCTCGATCGCCATGCTCGTGGGCGGCCTCGTGAGCGTCGCGCGCGTGTCGTTCGCCGTCAACGTCAGCGACCGGCCGGGGCCGGGCGCGGCGCAGGACGTGGCTCCGCCCCCGCCGGCCCCCGCTCGTGAGGAGCCGCCTCCGCCCGCCCCGCCGCCGGCCGCCGGCGCGACGCCGCCCCACGGCGACCCGGCCCCGCCGCCGGCCCCGCCCGGCCCCGACGACCAGACGCAGCGCCTGCCCGGGGAGTGACCCGGCGCTACGTCGCCGTCGCCGGCCCCGGCGAGTGCGATGCGCCCACGCTGGCGCTGGCGGAGGAGGTGGGCCGTGAGCTGGCCGCCCGCGGCGCCGTGCTCGTGTGCGGCGGCCTGGGCGGCGTGATGGAGGCGGCGTGCCGCGGAGCCAAGGCGGTGGGCGGCTCCACCGTCGGGATCCTGCCCGGCACGGACCGGTCTGCGGCCAACCCGTTCGTCGACGTGGCGCTACCCACCGGGCTCGGCGAGGCCCGCAACACGCTGGTGGTGCGCGCCGCCGACGCCCTCGTCGCCGTGGGCGGCGAGTTCGGCACGCTCTCGGAGATCGCCTTCGCGCTCAAGACGGGGGTACGGGTGGTGGGGGTGAACACGTGGGAGCTGGGCCGCGGCGGCCGGCCCGTCGAGGCGTTCGCGCAGGCCGGCTCGCCGGCCGAGGCCGTAGAGCTCGCTCTCGTAGACTCGCCTTAGGTGATGAGCGAACCCCGCGCCACCGTCGCGGAGCGCCGCGCGCTCCCGCCGCAGACCGAGGCGCCCTACCTCGACGCGCTCGCCGCATACGCGGCGCGCAGCCCCGGCCGCTTCCACGTGCCCGGCCACAAGGGCGGCGCCGGCGCGGACCCCGGCCTGGCCGAGGCCGTTGGGGCCGCGGCCCTGGCCATCGACATCCCCTCGCTCACCCACGGCATCGACGTGGGGATCGAGCCCACGCCCTTCCAGCAGGCGCAGGCGCTGGCCGCGCAGGCGTGGGGGGCGCGCCGCTCGTGGTTCCTCGTCAACGGCGCCTCCCAGGGCAACCACGTGGCCTGCATGGCGCTGGCGCATGTCGGGCGCGAGGTGGTCGTGCAGCGCAACGTCCACTCGAGCACGATCGACGGGCTGGTGCTGTCGGGGCTGCGGCCGGTCTTCGTGGCGCCCGAGCTCGACCCCGAGCTCGGCATCGCCCACTGCCTCACCCCCGAGTCGCTGGATGCCGCGCTCGCGGCCACGCCCGGCGCGGTCGGGGCGCTCGTGGTCACGCCCACCTACTTCGGCGCGGTCGCGGACGTGCGGGCGCTGGCGGAGGTGGCGCACGCGCGCGGGGTGCCGCTCGTCGTGGACGAGGCATGGGGCGCGCACCTCGCCTTCAGCCCGGAGCTCCCCGAGCACGCGCTCGCCGCAGGCGCAGACCTCGTGGTGTCGAGCACCCACAAGATCGTCGGGAGCATCACGCAGTCCGCGATCGTGCACACCGGCGCGGGGGAGCTCATCGACGACGCCGTGGTGGACCGCTGCGTCACCCTGCTCGAGTCCACGAGCCCCAACGCCCACCTCGGTGCCTCGCTCGACGCTGCACGCCGGCTGGCCGCCACGCGCGGGGCCGAGCTCATCGGCGAGACCGTCCGGGCCGTGGAGGTCACCCGTGAGGCGGTCCGCGCCCTTCCCGGCCTCGATGTGCTCGACGAGCGCATTGCCGGGCGGGCGGGCGTGCTTGCCTACGACCCGCTGCGGCTCGTGATCGACGTCCGCGGAAGCGGCGCCACCGGCTACGAGCTCGCCGCGCTCCTGCGGGAGACCGACGACGTGAACATGGAGCTCGTGGGGGAGAACGTGATCGTGGGGGTATTCGGCATGGCCGAGCCGGCGGGAGCGCAGGGCGAGCGCCTCGTCCAGGCACTCGGGCATGCCCTCGAGCGGCTCGGCCCGTTCGCCGACCGCCGCCGGGAGGAGTTCGCGCCACCGCCGCCGTGGGACGAGCTCGCGATGACTCCGCGCGAGGCCTTCCTCGCCCCGCAGGAGGTCGTCGCGTTCGCCGCCGCCGCGGGGCGCGTGGCCGCGGAGTCACTCGCCGCGTACCCGCCCGGCATCCCCAATGTCCTCCCGGGCGAGCGCATCACCCCCACGACGCTCGACTACATCCAGCGCGCCCTCGAGCAGGGTGGCGTGCTGCGCGGGGCCAGCGACCGGCGCGTGCGCACGCTGCGCGTGGTGGCGGAGTGAGCGGGCCGCCGGACGCGTTCAGCGCGCCGCGCTACACGGGCGTCCGCACGTTCGCCCGCTGCCCGCACGAGCGGCCCGGCGCCGGGGTCGACGTGGCCGTGGTGGGCATCCCGTTCGACACCGGCACGAGCTTCCGCCCCGGCGCCCGCTTCGGGCCGGAGGCCATCCGCGCGGCCTCGGTGCTGCTGCGCCCATACCACCCGCCGCTCGACGTGGACGTCTTCGCGGGCCGCACCGTCGTGGACTGGGGCGACCTCGCGATCACCCCGGGCAACGCCGAGCGCACGGCGGCGCAGATCGCCGACGGGCTGGGGGAGGTTCTGCGCGCCGGGGCCGTCCCGATCGTGCTCGGTGGCGACCACACGGTGGCGCTGGGGGAGCTGCGCGCCCACGCGGCCGTCCACGGGCCCCTCGCGGTCGTCCTGCTCGACGCCCACGCCGACACCTGGGACGCCTACTACGGCGAGCGCTACTTCCACGGCACCGTCTTCCGCCGCGCGGTGGAGGAGGGTCTGGTGCTGCCGGAGTGCTCGCTGCTCGCCGGGATGCGCGGGTCGCTGTACGGGCCCGAGGATCTCGACGGCGCCCGCTCGCTCGGGTTCGAGCTGCTGAGCTGCGACGAGCTGCGGGAGCTCGGAGCGGAGGAGTACGGCGCCCGCGTGCGCGCCCGAGTCGGGGACGCGCCCGTCTTCCTCGGCTTCGACGTCGATGTGGTGGATCCGGCCTTCGCGCCCGGGACCGGCACGCCCGAGGTGGCGGGTATGGCGCCCCACGAGGCGCTCGCGTGCCTGCGTTCGCTCGCCGGGATGCGCTTCGCGGGCTTCGACGTGGTGGAGGTGGCGCCGGCCTATGACGGGCCCGGGCAGGTCACCGCCCTGCTCGCGGCCAACGTGGCCTACGAGCTGCTCGCGCTGACCGCCGTCACCGGCCGATGACGATCCGCCGCCGCGTGGTGGTCCACGGGCGCGTCCAGGGCGTCTTCTTCCGCGACTCCATCCGCCGCGAGGCGTCTGCCGCCGGCGTGGCGGGCCGGGCGGCCAACCGCCCGGACGGCACCGTGGAGGCGGTGTTCGAGGGCGACCAGGCGGCGGTCGAGCGGCTCATGGCCTTCTGCCGCCGCGGGCCGCGGCGGGCGGAGGTCTCGCAGGTGGAGGTGACCGAGCAGGAGCCAGAGGGGCTCACGGGCTTCGCCGTTCGCTGATTCGTTGCAGAGCGAACCCTCCCGTCACACGCCGCCGCGTAGCTTCGCGGCATGGACCTCACCAAGCTCGCGGCGTGGGGGGTGGCGGCCCTCCTGGCCATCGTGGCGGCCATGCGGCTGCTCGGCGGGCCGGCCGCGCCCGACGCGGTCCCGGTGGCATTGGAGGAGCCCGCGGCGGCAGCGCCGGTGGCGGCTGGTGCCGGTGAAGCGCCGGATACCGGGGTGCCGGCGGACGGAGCGCCTCCTGGCACCGGGGGGCTCCACGTGCACGTCGCGGGTGCCGTCCGGCGGCCGGGCGTCCACCGGGTGGCGCCGGGCTCGCGGGTCAGCGCGGCGGTGGATGCCGCGGGCGGGCTGGCACGCCGCGCCGACCCGGCGGGCGTGAACCTTGCGGCGCCGTTGCGGGACGGGCAGCAGGTGGTGGTGCCCGAGCGAGGGCGCGGGGGAGGCGCGACGGCAGCGGGCGCCGCCGGGGCGACCGGCGCGGGTGGCACGGCGGGGGGCACGACGATCAGCCTCTCGACGGCCACCGCCGAGGAGCTCGAGACCCTCGACGGCATCGGCCCGGCGCTGGCCGCGCGGATCATCGAGTACCGCGACGCGCACGGCGGGTTCCGCACGATCGACGAGCTGCAGGAGGTGGACGGAATCGGCGAAAAGCGCTTCGCGGCGCTGCGCGACGCGGTCCAGCCGTGACGGGCGCAGCTCGCGATGCGGCCGCCGCCCGCTCGCACCTCCCCAGCCGCTACCCCGCACATATCGCGCTCGCAGCTCTGACCGCCGGGCTCGCCCTGGCGCCGGTCGGCACCGGCGCGCAGGCCGGGCCCGCCGCGGCCTCGCTTGCCGCCGCCGCGGCGCTCGCCGCCGTGCTGGCATTCGTCCGCGCGCCCCGTCTCGCGCTCATCGCCGCGGCGCTGCTGCTCGTGGGGGGAGCCATCGGCGACGCCCGCCTGCACGCCCTCGAGGACGGCGAGAGGCGCCTGGCCGCGGCCGGGCCCACGGCCATCGACACCCGCGCCCACCTGCTCGAGCGCCCACGGCCCTCGGGCTTCGGGACCGCCGCCACGGTCAGGGTGGCCTCCGGTCCGGCGGCCGGGCTGCGCCTGTACGCGCGCGGGTCCGCCGACGTCCGCTGGCCGCGCGCCGCCGGCCCGGGCGCCGAGCTCCGCATCGCCGGTACCGCCCGCCCGCTCACCGCCCCCCGCGAGGCCGGCGACGGATTCGACCTCGCCGCCCATCTGCGCCGCCGCGGCGTGGCAGGCGAGCTGTCCGTTCGCCGCGTCAGCGCCACCGGGGGCCGGCGCGGCGGCCTCTCCGGCATCCTCGACTCCGCCCGCGGGCGCGCCGAGGGCGCGCTCTCGAAAGGCCTGCGCCCGCGCGAGGCGGCGCTCGCACGGGGGTTCGTGCTCGGCCAGGACGACGCCGTGGACCAGTTGCTGCGCCAGGACTTCCGCGACTCCGGCCTCGCGCACCTCCTGGCCGTCAGCGGGCAGAACGTGATGCTGCTGTGCGCGCTCGCGCTGCCGCTGCTCGCGCTCGCCGGGGTCGGCATCCGCGGCCGCGTGGGGGCGCTGCTGGCGCTGATCGCCGCCTACGTGCCGCTGGCCGGCGCCGGGCCGTCGCTGCAGCGCGCGGCCGTGATGGGCGCCGCGGGGCTGGTGGCGCTCGCTGCCGGGCGCGCATCGTCGCGCTGGTACGCGCTGCTCCTCGCCGCGGCCGCCACGCTCGCACTCCAGCCCCGCATCTCGGGGGACCCGGGCTGGCAGCTCTCGTTCGCCGCGGTGGCCGGGATCGCCGTGCTGGCACCCGGCATGCGCCGCGGGCTCCTGCGTGCCGCCGAGCCGCTGCTGCCGCGGGAGGGCGTGGCGCGGCGCCTGGCCCGCCCGCTCGCAGAGGGCGCGGCCATGACGGTCGCGGCCACGACGGCCACGCTGCCGCTGCTGGCTCTCCACTTCGGGGCCGTCCCAGTCGCCGGCGTCCCGGCCAACCTCGCCGCGCTCCCCGCGGTGGCGCCGGTCATGTGGATCGGAATGGTGCAGACGGCGCTCGGGCAGCTCGGCCCGCTGCCGCTGCTGGGTGTGGCGGCCGACGGCGCGGCGCGCATGCTCGCCCTGCCGGCCGGCGCGCTGCTGCGATACATCGCGGGCATCGCCGAGGGCGCAGCCGCGCATGCCGCGCCCGTCTCGCTCGAGCTGCCGCCGATCGGCGCGGCCACGGCCTATGCGCTGAGCGGGTGCGCGGCGCTGCTCGCCGCGCGCTGGGCGGGCAGGCGCGAAGGCGGGGCCGCCGGGCGCGTTGCCGCGGCGCTGGTGGCGTGGCGGCGGCTGCCGCGGGCATCGCGCGCCGGGGTCCTCACCGCGGTGCTCCTCGCCGCGGCAGCGCTCGCGGCGCCCGCCGCCATCGGCCCACGCCCGCCGTCCGCGCTCACCGTCTCGTTCCTCGACGTCGGCCAGGGCGACGCCACGCTCGTCCAGCACCCCGGCGGCGGCGCCATCCTCTTCGACGGCGGCCCGCCCGAGGCGCGCGTGGTGCGCGTCCTGCGCCGCGCCGGGGTGCGGCGACTCGACGTCCTCGTGGCCACACACGCCTCCCGCGACCACCACGGCGGGATCGCCGAGGTGCTCGCGCACATGCCGGTGGGGCTGTTGCTCGACGGCGGCGATGGCAGCACGGACCCGGCCTTTCGCTCGCTGCTGCGCGACGCTGCCGGGCGGGGCGTCCGCATCCTGCCCGCCCGCGCCGGGCTGACGCTGCGGGCCGGAGGCGTCACGGTCCGGGTGCTGTCCCCGCCGCCCCGGCCGGCCGGCCCGCCACCCGAGGACCCCAACCCGCGCGCGGTCGTGGCCGTGGTGTCGAGCGGCGGCTTCGACCTCCTGCTCTCGGGCGACGCCGAGAGCGGCGCACTGCTGCCGCTGGCGCTGCCCGACGTGGACGCCATGAAGGTGCCGCACCACGGCAGCTCCGACGAGGGCCTCCCCGCGGTCCTGCGGCGCGCACGGCCCGAGATCGTGGCCATTCCGGTGGGGGACAACGGCTACGGCCACCCGGCGCCCTCGACGCTGACGGCGCTGCGCGCCCACGTGCCGCGCGTCCACCGCACCGATGAGGACGGCACGATCCGCCTCACGGTGGACGGCGGCGGCGCGGAGATCGAGACCGAGCGCTGAGCTACCCTGCGCCCGCCATGGCCGACCTCAAGCCCGCCTACCTCGTCCACGGCGACGACGACGCGAAGATCGACGCCTGGCGGGGGCGCCTGCGCCGCCGCGCCGAGGAGGAGGGAGGCGCCGGAGCGCTGGAGTCATTCCATGCCTCCACGGCGGCGCCCGGCGCCGTGGCCGGCGCCCTGATGGCGCTCACCTTCGCCACCGGCACCCGCTACCTGATGGCCGATGGGGTGGAGGCCTGGAAGGCCGGGGACCTCGAGCCGCTGGAGAGCGGGCTCGCGGACATGCCGCCGGACACGGTGCTGCTCCTCATCGCCCGCGGAAAGGCGCTCGCGCGGCTGGTGAAGGCGGTGGAGAAGGCCGGCGGCGAGGTGCGCGAGTTTGCCGCACCCAAGCCGTGGGAGATGCCCAGGTGGGTCACCGCGCGCGCCTCCGAGTCCGGCCTGCGGCTCGACTCCGAGGCGGCCAAGGCGCTCGTGGCCGCCGTGGGCGCGGGCCAGCAGCGCCTCGCGCGCGAGATCGAGAAGCTCACGATCGCCGCGTATCCCCAGAGCCAGCTCAACGCCGACGAGGTGGACCGGTTCGTCGGCGCAGACACCGCGCCCAAGGTCTACGACCTGGCGGACGCCCTGGTGGCAGGTGACGTGCAGCGCACGCTCGCCCTGGCGGAGGACCTCGGCCGCACGGGCGAGCGCCCGGGCAGCCTCATGTACCCCGTCGTCCGCCGCCTGCGCGAGGTCCACCGCGCCTCCGAGCTGCTCGCCCAGGGAACGCCCGAGGGCGACATCGCCAAGCAGATGAAGCTGCCTCCCTGGCTCGCCAAGCGCACCGTTGCGAGGGCCAAGAAGGCGCACCGCGACGGGCTGGAGCGGGCCATCTGCACGTTCGCCGACCTCGAGGTCGAGCTGCGCGGCGGTGGCGACCTCGGCCTGGACGAGGACACGGCGTTCTCACGCGCCCTGGCGCGCGCGGCCGCCGGGTAGCCGCTAGTGCGACGCCCGCAGTGCGCGGCGCACCGAGTCCGGCTTGGTGAACAGGTCGTGCGGGCGGCTGTCCCCGACTGAGAAGCCCAGGTGCTCCGCGAGGTGGGCCAGGTCGGCCAGGTCGCTCTCGTGGGCCGCGGCGTCCTCGGGCAGCAGGTTGCCGCCCCCGAGCAGGCACGGCTTGGACACGATGTGGGTGGGATCCGGCAGGTCGGGAGCGTCGAAGTCCGGGTTCTCCCAGTCGAAGCTCAGACCGATGTTGCGGGCCTCCTGGTGGCGCAGGTTGGGCACACCCGGCGAGAACTCGAGCGTGCCGAGGCCGAAGCGGTGGGAGATGAGCTTGAGGATCGACTCGAAGCCGTAGGTGCCGTGGTCCACCCGCGGCGCCGCGCCGGTGTTGCGCGTCCACGGCGACACGCAGATGGACGGGATGCGGAAGCCCATCTGCCCGAAGTCCTGGAACAGGTCGGGGCTCTGAAGGTTGTCCGGCACGCTCGGTGGCGTGACGTGGTCGAAGAACCCGCCCCACTCGTCGTAGACCACGAACAGCGCGCCGCGGCGGTAGCTGGGCGAGTTGACGAAGGCGCGCACGACGTCGGCCATCCACGCCTGGCCGAGGCGCACGTCCCCGTGCGGGTGCTCATCTGCGGAGTTGCCGTCGAAGCCGCCGCCGTCCCGGAAGGGCGGGTCCACGAACGAGATCGCCGGCAGCGTGCCCAGGGCGCAGTCGAGGTAGTACGCCGGAAGGGGCAGCGTCCACGTGAGCCCGCGCACGCCCCACACGGCGGAGAACGGAAGGTCGGAGTTGTAGTAGCGGGCGCCCACGCCCTTGGCCACGGCGCGGTCGAAGATCGTCTCCCACTGGTTGCCGAGCGTCTCGATCGGCGGGTCGTTGCCCATCCGCCCGCCCGACTGCGCCGACCACCCGTAGTAGCGGTTGGGCCAGGTGGAGGTGAGCGCCGAGCAGAAGAACTGGTCGTAGACCGTGTAGGCCTTGCCCGCCTCGTGGATGAAGCCGAGGTCGCCCTCGTCGAAGTAGGTGAGGGCGAAGATGTCGTTGCCGCTGCCGTCGGCGAGGAAGCCGTCCTGCAGCTGCGCGCGGCCGGAGTTCCAGCCGTGCCCGGGGTCGGGGTGGCCGCAGCCCTGATGGTCGGCCTCGCCGGGCAGCGCGCGGAAGTGGATCGTGTCCACGGCGTTGCCGCCGGGGTCGAGGAAGGTCTGGTCCTGAAGGCCGTCCGCGCCGTCGAGCCAGCCGAAGTAGTGGTCGAAGGAGCGGTTCTCCATCATCACCACGACGATGTGGTCGAGCTCCATGTTGCGCGGATCCGGCAGCACCGAACCCTGCGCCCTCGCCGCCTCCGACAGCAGCGTGCCCGCCGGAAGCATCGCCATGCCCGCGAGCCCGGCCGCATACGCCGTCCGCTCGAGGAACTCCCGTCGCCTCAAGCCGGCATCGCCCGCGTGCTCTCCCATTGCCCGCACCCCCAGGTCGCTGCACGCAACCGTACCCTGCCCGGGGAGGCCGGTGTTGCAGAGCGGTTACGAGAGGCCGGCGCGCAGGCGGGCGGCGCGGGACTTCTTGCGCGCGCCGTTGTTCCTGTGCAGCGCGCCGCGCAGGACCGCGCGGTCGACCTGCGACACGAGCTCGCGATGCTCGCTGTCGGCGGTCTGGGCGTCGCCGGCCTCGACCGCGGCCTCGAGGCGGCGGAAGTAGGTCCTGACGGCGGACGTGTAGCGGCGGTTCTCCAGCCGCTCCCGCTCCGCCCGGGCGATGCGCTTCTCTTGTGAGGCGATGTTGGCCATTTACGTGCACGAGCCGCGGGCGAAGGGTCCCCCGCGGCGGCGGCGTACTATAGCGCGCCCGTGACGGACCGACCGCGCGGCCGACTGGCCCTGAACACGGCGTTCTTCTCCTTCGCGACGGGCCTCTCGCGGGTTGCGGGGCTCGTCCGCGAGATCGTCGCCGCGAGCTATTTCGGCGTCACCGGCGCGATGTCGGCGTTCACCGTCGCTTTCCAGGTGCCCAACCTCATCCGTGCGCTGTTCGCCGACGCCGCGCTGCAGGGCGCGTTCGTCCCGGTGTTCACCGAGCTGCTGGAGAAGGGCGAGCGCAAGGAGGCCTTCCGGGCGGCCTCGGGGCTCTTCTTCCTCATCACGCTCGTGCTCGGCGCCATCACCGCCCTGTTCGTCCTCGCGGCGCCGGCACTCATCCCGCTGTTCGCGCCGGGCTTCGACTCCGAGCTCACCGAGCTCACGGTGGGCCTCTCGCGGCTGATGTTCCCGATCGTCGTGCTGCTGGCCATCTCCGGGCTGGTGGTGGGGATGCTCAACTCGTTCGAGCACTTCAGCGTGCCGGCGCTGGCGCCGCTCGCCTGGAACGTCGTGATCATCGCGGCGCTCGTGGGCCTCACGCCGGTCTTCCCGGAGGAGGACGAGATCTACGCCTACGCGGTCGGCGTGCTCGCCGGGACGGTCGTGCAGCTCGTGCTTCCCATGCCGTGGCTGCGGGGGAGGGGCGGCGGGTTCAGCGTCTCGTTCGACTTTCGCAACCCGCACGTGATCCGCGTCCTGAAGCTGATGCTGCCGGTCACGATCGCGCTGGGCCTCATCAACTTCAGCCTGCTGATCAACTCGCTGTTCGGCACGCTGGTGCAGGAGGAGGCCCCGGCGGCGATCGACAAGGCCTTCCGCATCTACATGCTCCCTCAGGGCTTGTTCAGCGTCGCGATCGCCACCGTGGTCTTCCCGACGCTCGCGCGCTTCGCCGCCCGCGGCGCGCGGGACGACCTGCGTCGCACGATGGCCAACGGAGTGCGCCAGATCGCCCTGCTGCTCATCCCGTCCGCGGTGATCATGGCGGTGCTCGCGGAGCCCATCACACGCCTCGTCTACGAGCGCGGCGAGTTCGGCCCCGAGGCCACCGACCTCGTGGCCGAGGCCATGTTCTGGTGGGCGTTCTCACTCCCTGCGCAGGGCATCTCACTGCTGTTCTCGCGCACCTACTTCAGCCTCCAGCGGCCATGGGTCACCACCGCGCTTGCCGGCGCGAACCTGGTGGTGAACGCGCTCGTCGCGCTCGCGCTGTACGAGCCGCTGGGGATCGCCGGGATCGTGATCGGCACCGTCGTGGGCACGGTGGGCATGACCGCCATGCAGGGCTTCCTGCTGCGGCCCGACCTCGGCGGCATCGAGGGGCGGGCCACGCTCGAGGCCATGGCGCGGATGCTGGCTGCCGCGGCGGCCCTCGGCGGCGTGGCGTACGGCTCCTGGGCCGGGCTGGACGAGTTGCTCGGGCGCGCCCTCGCCGCGCAGGCGGCGTCGGTCGGGCTGGCCATCCTCGCCGGCTTCGCCGTCTACGCCGCGGCGGTGTGGCTGCTCGGCGTGCGCGAGGCGCGCCAGATCCGCGACCTCGTGCGCGGCCGCCTCGACGGCGGCGCGTAGGCTCGAACGTTCCGGGCTACCGCGTATAGCGCTCAGCGCGCAACGTTCGAGGCGCTCACTAGCATCGGATGCCGTGAGCCGCCCCCCGTCACCCGTGGCCACGGCGGTGGCGGGCGCGCTCTGCATCGCCTTCTCGGCCATCTTCGTGAGGCTCGCCGAGACCGCACCGTCGACGGCCGCGCTCTTCCGCTGCTTCTGGGCCCTGCCGGTGCTCGGCCTGCTGGCGTGGCTCGAGCAGCGCCGCCACGGGCCGCGCGGGGGCAGGGAGCGGCTGCTCGCCCTGCTCGCCGGGCTGTTCTTCGCGGCCGACCTCATCGCGTGGCACCACGCCATCGACGACGTCGGGGCCGGCCTCGCCACCGTGCTCGGCAACCTGCAGGTGGTGTTCGTCGGGCTGATCGCCTGGGCCGCGCTCGGCGAGCGCCCAGAGGATCGGCTGCTCGTGGCCGTTCCGATCGTGCTCGGCGGGGTGGTGCTGATCTCGGGGGTGATCGGCGCGGGCGCCTACGGCGACGACCCGGCGCTCGGCGTGGTGTTCGGCCTGATCACGGCGATCACCTACTCGCTCTTCATCCTGATCCTGCGCCGGGCGGGCAGCGACCTGCGCCAGCCGGCGGGGCCGCTGTTCGACGCCACCGCGGCGGCCGCGGTGGGGTCGCTGGCAGGCGGCCTCGTGCTGGGCGAGATCGACCTCCTGCCGGGCTGGGAGGCCACCGGCTGGCTCGTCACGCTGGCCCTGAGCTCGCAGGTGGTGGGCTGGCTGCTGATCTCGATCTCGCTGCCGCGGCTGCCCGCCGCCCTGACGTCCGTGCTGCTGACGGTCCAGCCGGTGGGGTCGGTGCTCCTGGGCATCGTGCTGCTGTCCGAGGCGCCCTCCCGGGTCCAGCTCACCGGGGTCGCCGTGGTGCTTGCGGGCATCCTTGTGGCCACGGTGGGCCGCGCCAAGGCGGCTCCGGCGGCAGTAGGTGTGGCGGGATCCGGAGACTCGTTGTAGGCTGGATTTCAGCTCCGGCCAGGCCCTCCGGCCGGATTCTCAGGACTCGAATTGATGCGCCGTCACGAAGACGGCCGGGAGAACCTATGGACGCGAGCCTCGTGCAATTCCATGTGGTCGAGCCGGGCGTGGACGACGCGCCCACGCTCTTCAAGGTCACGATGTGGGTGCCCGACGACACCCGCTCCAAGATCTCGCACGACGATCCGGTCGCGTGGCGCGAGGTGCTTCGCAAGGCAAAGCGCCTTGTGGGGGACCATCTCGAGGATCGCCGCGCCGCCCTCGACTGAGCCGAGAGGCGCAGCACGCGTCGCTCCCTGCGTCCTTGGATAGCTCGGTTCTCGCGCCTCTCGCTGCGCGGGCCCGCGTCCTGGCGCTGCCTCGCCCCTCGCGCCTCAGGGCGCCGTGAGCACTCGATGCATGGCGCGGCGGGCGCGGCCGAGGGCCTTGGGATCGCCGTGGAGCTGGAACGCGGTGCTGGCCCCTGAAGCGAGTGCGTTGAGCTCGAAGGCTGCGTCAGCAGGATCGACGTCTGGCGCGATCTCGCCCGCGTCGGCGGCCACCTGAAGCTCGCGTTCGAGCAGCGCGAGCCAGCGCCGCATGGTCGCCGCGATCGCGTCGCGCACCGGGCCGGGACGGCCGTCGAACTCGACCGACGCCGTGGTCAGGAAACAGCCGCCGGGGAACACCTCGCGGCGGAAGAGGTCGAGCCAGGCGTCGCACAGCGCAAGCAGCCGGGCGCGGCCGGAGGGCTGTTGCTCGGCGGAGAGCCACACCTCGCGGGTGAACACGTCGACGGCCCGCCCGAGGGTGGCGAGCTGCAACTCCTCCTTGTTGCCGAAGCGGCCGATCAAGCCGCTCTTGCTCATTCCGAGGTCTCCGGCGAGCCGGCCGATCGTGAGGCCCTCGAGACCGCTGCGCGATGCGACGCGCACGGCTCGGTCGAGGGTGGCGGCCCTGCTGCCGGCGACCTGCGTGGCGGAACGACGGGGCATCGACGGAGTGTATACGAAACGAACGATCGTCCGGTATAGTCGTCCGCCCGATGACGAGCAAGGAGCAGACGATGCGGGTGAGATGGCTGGGATGGGCCGGGGTGGAGATCGAGGCGGGCGGGGCGAGCGTGGTGATCGACCCGCTCGGCGACCCCGCGGCTACATTCGCGGCGTTCGGCGACGCCGCGCGCGACGTCACGCTGCCCACGGTGGTTGCCCCGAGGGTCAGCGGCGCGGCCGCAGCCGGCCTGGTCACCCACCTCCACCGCGACCACGCCGACGCCGGGGCGCTGGCCGCGGCACTCGCGCCCGGCGCTCCGCTCGTGGGCCCGCCGCCGGCCGGCGGGGGCGACGTCGAGAACCTCGGCCTGGCCCAGGCGACGGTTGAGCTCGCCGCCGCCGGGCTCGAGCTGCGGGCCGTGGATCCCTGGGCCAGCGTCGAGGCGGGGCCGTTCAGGCTCACCGCCCTCCCGGCGGCGGACGGCATCGGCGACCCGCAGGTCTCATGGCTCGTGGAGGCAGATGGCCGGCGGGTGCTGCATCTGGGCGACAGCCTCTTCCACGGCTGGTGGTGGCGGATGGCGCTACGCCACGGTCCGTTCGACGTGGTCTTCGCGCCGGTGAACGGGGCGCTCGTGGAGTTCCCCCACCGGAGGCCGGCCAGCCCGCTCCCGGCGGTGATGGACCCCGAGCAGGCGGCGCTCGCAGCGGAGCTGCTGGGTGCCCGCTTGGTCGTGCCCATGCACTACGGCGGCTACGACGTCGATCCGTGGTACCGGCCGGTGAGAGATGCCGAGGAGCGCTTCGCCGAAGCGGCGGCCGGCCGGCCCTACGAGGCCAATGTGCTCGAGGTCGGGGAGCAGCTGAAGCTGGAGGCCGCCGCCCTGCCCGGCTAGGCCCCCGGCGGCGCCAGCGACGGCCACACCGCGTCCACCACGCGCTCCGGCCAGTCCTCGTCCGGGCGGCCGCGGTGGAGGTAGTGGGCGAAGAAGGCGCCGACCAGCAGCTGGGTCGCGGCGTCGGTGTCGAGGTCGGAGCGCAGCTCTCCGCGCTCGATGCCGCGTCGCAGGGTCTCGCCGATCATCGCGAAGCGCGGATGGATCACGCGCTCGCGGAACACCTCGAGGAGTGCAGGGTTGGCCTCCTCCTCGGCGAGCAGGCTGCCGGGTATCGCCGGGTCGATCCGTTCCCGGTTGTGCTGGAGATGCACCACCAGCTCCTCGCGGGCCGAGCCCAGCTCGACGGGGTCCATCTGCGCCAGGAACTCGTTGAGCGCCGCGCTCACCAGATCCACCTTGCCGCTGAAGCGCCGGTAGATCGTGGTCTTGGCGACCCCCGCCTCGGCGGCCACGGCCTCGATCGACATGCGCGTGAATCCCTCCTCGGCGAGCAGCTTCATCGCGGCCTCGAGGATGCGCCGGTCGACGCCGCGGTCCTGGGGCCGGCCGCCGGGCCCGCGCGTGGCGGGGCTCTTGCTCACGCGCCGGATCATCCCGGACGGGCCCGTCGGCCTACGCCGCCGCTGCGGCGAGGGCCTCCTCCTCGGGCACGAAGTCGCGCCGGCGCACCAACGCCAACGCCACGGCGGCGCCGGCGAAGCAGATCAGCGCCCCGGCCAGCATCACCGCGTCGAGGCCGGCGACGAAACCCTGCTCGGCCGCGTTCGCTATCGCCTGCCGCTGGTCCGGGGGCAGCGACGCGAGCGCGCCCTGCGCCTCGCCGGAGGCAAGCGCGTCGGCCACGCGCTCCCCGCGCGCGCCGCCGAGGACCTGCGCCACCTCGGCGCGCACCGTGTCTTTGAACAGCGTGCCGAGCGCCGCCACGCCGATCGAGACCCCGGCCAGCCGGAACGTGCTGTTGAGCCCCGAGGCCATCCCCGCCCGCGCGGCGCCCACGACGCCCAGCGCGGCCGAAGCGATCGTGGGGTTGAGCATGCCAACCCCGATGCCGGCCACGAGGAAGCCGGCGAGCAGGTCCTGCCAGTCGCCGCCGGGCTGGACCTGTCGCATCATCAGGATCCCGGCGCCCGCGATCGCGAGCCCCGCGGCGATCACCGACCGCAGCGGCAGCCGCTCGCCGAGCCGCGCGCCGATCCCCGCCGCGAGGAACGCCGCGACCGTGAACGGCAGCAGGCGCAGGCCGGCGCCCAGCGCGTCGTAACCGAGCGTGTTCTGGAGGTAGAGCACCAGGAAGAGCAGCAGCGAGAACACGCCGGCGCCGAGCGCCAGCACGGCGACCGACGCGCCGGTGGTGGTGGGCTTGCGGAACATCGCGAGGTCGAGCATGGGGTGCGTGCGGCGGCGCTCCACGAGGACGAACGCGATGAGCGAGAGCGCAGCTCCGCCGAGGAGCGCCAGCACGATCGGACTGCCCCAGCCCTCCTCACCGGCCTGGTGCAGGCCGTAGGTGAGCCCGCCGAGCCCGGCGCCGAAGAGCACGAGCCCCGGCACGTCCACCGGCCCGGCGTCGGGATCGCTCGACTCGCTCACGCGGGCGTAGGTGAGCCCCAGCGCGAGCGCCCCGACCGGCACGTTCACGAAGAAGATCCACTCCCAGCTCGCCGCCGCGATCAGCGCGCCGCCCACGAGCGGGCCGATGGCCACCGACGCGCCGGTGGTGGCGCCCCACACGGCGAGCGCCACGTTGCGCTCGGGGCCGCGGAAGGCGTCGGCGAGAAGCGCGAGCGAGGTGGCGAACATCGCGGCGCCGCCGAGGCCCTGCACCGCGCGCGCGGCGATGAGGGACGCGGGGTCGCCGGCCAGGCCGCAGGCCAGCGACGAGAGCGAGAACAGCACGAGGCCGGCCGCGAACAGGCGGCGGCGGCCGAAGCGGTCGGCCAGTGATCCCGCGGTGAGCAGGACCGCGGCGAGCGCGACCGCGTAGGCGTTGATCACCCACTGCAGGTCGCTGAACGAGGCGCCGAGATCGCGCTCGATCTCCGGTAGCGCCACGTTCACGATCGTGACGTCGAGCAGGAGCATGAAGGTGGCGATGCAGACGGCGGTGAGGGTCCACCACTTCGCTCGGGCCATGAGGGCCTCCAGACGGTTCGGGAAGTATCGCTACGCTACTGTAGCGTATCGAAACTCTCGGACCGCCCGCAACCGGTGAGCGTTACCTCGACCGGCCCATCGGTCGTCACGTCAAGCTCGGCGTCGCAGCCCACGCGGGCACGATCTGGATTGATCGTCAGCGAGCCGATGTTCTCGGCGCGGATCTCCAGCCTGTTGGCGGCGGGAAGCTCCGGGGCGGGGCCCCATTCGCGCGCCTGACTCGCGAACGCGAACAGGTAGGCGCCGCCGGTGAGCAGTCCGCCGCCGCGCTCGGTGGCTCCGGGCGGCGGGTCGCCCACCCCGAAGCCGGCCGAGCGCACGTCGATGGTGCCGCGCGGCGCCTCGCCGTCGGCCTCGCGCAGCGCGAGGCCCGACAGCCAGTACGCGTGGTCGGTCGCCACGCCCGCCTCGGGGAAGTCCATCTCCGGGTTGAGGACGTAGGTCACGTGCGCCGGGTCGCGATCCACCCGCGCGTCCGCCAGGAAGTGCGCGGCGGGGCCGTACTCGTCGTTGGCGGCCAGGGCGAGATGGTCGGCGCTGAAGCTGTCGAGCTCGTAGCGATAGCCGAGCCGGTCGAGCTCCTCCGCCTGGGCCAGCGTGCCGGTGTAGGGCACGAGATAGTCGGCGACGCCCACCCACATGAGGATCGGGACGTTGCGCAGCGACCCGAGCATGTGGACGGTGTTGGACTCCTCCGGCGGCGCGAGCGGCGTGGGGGGCGCCCAGATGCCGAGCCCGGGCGGTCCCACCGTGGGCTGGGCCCGCGCGAACAGGTCCGGGTAGCGGGTGGCGAGCTTGTAGGTGCCGTAGCCGCCCATGGAGTAGCCGGCGACGACGGTCCGCGCGGGGTCGAGCGTGTAGCGGGACGCGACGTCGGCCCAGACCTCGAACGTGTCGGCCTCCGCGACGTCGTAGTACCAGCCGTCCGGCCCGCGGCCGGCGGGGGTGATCACGATCGACCCGGCCCCCGCCTCCCCGAACTGGCGCTGGTTCTGGCTGCCCGCGAACTGGTTGTAGTTGGCCGACAGCGAGTGCAGGAGCAGGTTGAGGCCGAAGCCCTCGGGCGGCGCGGGGCCCTCCGGCACATAGATCGAATACGGCTGCAGCCGGCCGCCGAGGATCCCGTCGCAGTCGTCGGGAGTCCCACAGCCGGCCTCGTGGTCGATGCCCTGGTGCGGCTCGGAGTGGCTCGCGAGGATGCGGTTCATCGGCCCCGAGCTCGGTACGCCCTGCGCCCGGTCGAGCATGTCGTCGTCGACCTCGGCCTCGAGCTTCGCGAAGTCCACGTCGGCATGGAAGCCCCCGAGGTCGCCGCCGGCAAGGGCGTGTCCCTGCGCCTTGTCGCGCCACCAGGAGGTGTTGAAGACCTGGTTGCCCAGGTCCGACACCTGCGGCAGCGGCTCGGCGAAGCGGAAGGCGGTGTTGAAGAAGGCCGTGGGCTGCGCGAGCAGGCCGGCGCCTCCGGGCGCCTCCTCGTCCGCGGCGAACGATGGCACGAGGTAACGGCCGCCATCCGCGTCCCACAGCCCGACGCCGGCGGCCAGACGGACGCTGCGCCGGCCCGGATCCCAGTCGGCGTGGGGCACGCGCACCTCCACCTGGCGGCGCTCGAGGTCCACGCTCGCGGTGGGGGAGCCGAAGGCCTCGCCCGTCCCGGCGCGGGTGAGCTCGGCGGACGCCCCGTGAACGGTGAGGAAGAGCTCCGCGGGCGCCAGTGCATTCGCGCCGTGGGGCAGCTCACGCGGCTGCGCCGAGTCCCCGATCGCGATCGTGAACGCCGTGAGCTCGGGGTCGAGCATCGTGTTGAGCGTCACCCGGAAGGCAGTGGCGTCCTCGAGCGGCTTCACCCGAAGCTCCACGAGATCGGCGGCGTTGTGCGCGTATGCCGGGTCGGACGGATAGGTGTATGTCCCGTTGGCACGCGAGAAGACGTCCTCACCGAAGCGCGGGTCGCCCGGGTCGGGGAACGTCCCATTGGCGCCGTGGTCGTCGTAGAGGTAGTCCTGGTAGAGGAACTCGCCGTCGCGGTAGGCGCTCGTGCCCGACACCAGGATCGGCGTGGCCTCCCAGACCCCTGCGTTGGTGAGCTGCGGCGCGGTGGCGGGCGGCTCGTACAGGATCGGCGGCCCGGGTCGCGGGGCGGGACCGTCGTAGAGCGACGCGCCGTGGGCCGGCGCGGCGGCGAACGCGCAGCCGAGCACCCCGATCACAGCGGTGACACGCATCCCTGCCATCTCCCGGCACGCACCCTACCCTTGTCCGCGCTCGCCCATGCCCGCACCTGCACGCAACATCCGCAACTTCTCCATCATCGCCCACATCGATCACGGGAAGTCCACGCTGGCCGACCGCATACTCGAGCGCACCGGCGCCGTGGACGCCCGCAGCCACCGGCCGCAGGTGCTCGACACGATGGACCTCGAGCGCGAGCGCGGCATCACGATCAAGGCGCAGGCGGTGCGGGTGGAGTACACCGCCCGCGACGGGGAGACGTACCGCCTGCATCTCATCGACACGCCGGGCCACGTGGACTTCACCTATGAGGTCTCCCGCTCGCTGGCCGCCTGCGACGGCGCGCTGCTGCTCGTGGACGCCTCGCAGGGCGTCGAGGCCCAGACCGTGGCCAACACCTACCTCGCGGTGGACGCCGGGCTCGAGCTTATCCCGGCGCTCAACAAGATCGACCTTCCGGGCGCCGAGCCCGACCGCGTGGCGGGCGAGCTGTCCGAGCTGCTGGGTGAGCCGGCCGACGACGTCATCCGCATGTCGGCCAAGACCGGCGCCGGGGTGGAGGACCTGCTCGAGGCGATCGTGGGCAAGGTGCCGCCGCCCGAGGGCGACACGAGCGCGCCCCCGCGCGCGCTGATCTTCGACTCCGAGTTCGACCAGTACCGCGGCGTCGTGGCCTACGTGCGCGTGGTGGACGGCCGGTTCTCGAAGGGCGACGCGATCGTCGCCATGCAGAACGGCACCGAGGCCGACATCGACGACATCGGCTTCTTCAGCCCCGAGATGACTCCCGTGGCCGGCCTGAGCGCCGGCGAGGTGGGCTACGTGATCACGGGCATCAAGGACGTCTCGCTGCTGCGCGTGGGAGACACCCTCACCACGCGCGCCACACCCGCCACCGAGCCGCTGCCCGGCTACCGCGAGGTCAAGCCCATGGTCTTCTGCGGGCTCTTCCCCGTGGACACCGACCAGTTCCCCGAGCTGCGCGACGCGCTCGAGCGGCTGGAGCTCAACGACGCCGCGCTCACGTACGAGCCCGAGTCCTCGCAGGCACTGGGCTTCGGCTTCCGCTGCGGGTTCCTCGGCCTCCTCCACATGGACATCGTGCGGGAGCGCCTCGAGCGCGAGTACGGGCTCGAGCTGCTGGCCACCACTCCCAACGTGGAGTACGAGGTCACGCTCACCGACGGCTCCGAGCGCACCGTGCACTCGCCCAACGACATGCCCGACCGCGCGCGCGTCGCCGAGATCCGCGAGCCGTTCATACGCGCGTCCATCCTGTGCCCGAAGGAGCACGTGGGCGCGGTGATGGAGCTGTGCCAGGAGCGCCGCGGACAGCACGTGGCCATGACCTACTTCTCGGAGGCGCGCGTCCAGCTGGCCTACGACCTGCCGCTGGCGGAGATCGTGCTCGACTTCTTCGACCAGCTCAAGTCCAAGACCAAGGGCTACGCGTCGCTCGACTACGAGCTGGTGGGGATGCGCGAGTCCGAGCTCGTGAAGCTCGACATCCTGCTGGCCGGCGACCAGGTGGACGCGCTCTCGATGATCGTCCACAAGGACAAGGCCTATCCCGCCGGCCGCGCGCTGGCCGAGCGGCTGCGCAAGCAGATCCCCCGCCAGCAGTTCGAGGTCGCCATCCAGGCCTCGATCGGCTCGAAGATCATCGCCCGCGAGTCCGTGAAGGCCGTGCGCAAGGACGTGATCGCCAAGTGCTACGGCGGCGACGTCTCGCGCAAGCGCAAGCTGCTCGAGAAGCAGAAGGAGGGCAAGAAGCGGATGAAGCAGGTCGGCCGCATCGAGGTGCCGCAGGAGGCCTTCCTGGCGGTGCTGGAGATCGGCGACGGCGACGGCAAGGCCTAGCTCTCGCCGTCGGCGGGGGCGAGGGGGGCGGTCTCGTCCGCGCCACCCCCGCCGCCGCAGCCGGCGGCGGCGAGGGACTGCGCGACGATGCTGGTGAGTGCCGAGCGCCGGATCGCCGTCAGCGCGGGCTGCGGGTGTTCACGCCCTCGGGGTTGGGCGTGCGGCGCGAGACCTCGTCGAACTCGTAGAACGCGCCCGGCGTCTTGCCCTCCTCGCCGAACCCGAAGCCGGCCATCTTCAGGTAGTCCACCGCGGTGGTGATCCGCCGGAAGCCGGCCTTCGGGAAGAACGGGTCGGTCCGGTTCTCCTCGGGCTGCGAGTACTTCATGAACGCACGGTCGTTGCCGAGCACCCCGAGCGACTGAAGCGCGAGCGCGCGGTGCACCGCCTCGGCGCCCATGAACTCGGCCGCGATGCGCGCCAGCCGCCCGTTGCCGTCGTTGGCGAACGTGGTCGTCCCGATCAGGTAGGCGTTGATGAAGATCTGGTCGCCCGCCACGAGCGTCTTGAGGAAGCCCTCCCTGCTGGCAAAGACCTCGTCCGGCACCCAGATGCGCTTGGTCAGCTCGCTGCCGCCGACCCCGCTCGAGGTGAGCACCTCGTAGTGGATGAGCTCCTCGCGCGCCGCGGCCTCCACGTTGGCCTTCGTCGTGGCGTCGAGCTGGATCCTCTCGTTGCCCACCGTGTTTACGATCGTCGCGAGCACCTCGGCGGTGGCCGCGATGTTGAGCAGTTCCTGCGGATCGACCGAGTGGCTCGCCTTCGCGATCTCGGGCAGGGCCGAGAGCAGGCCCATGCTGCCGAGCACGCCGGCGGCGCCGGCCACGAGCTGACGGCGCGTGGCCGCCGGCTTGTCCGCGTGCTCGCGGTCGATGGTCTCGTAGGCGAGGTTGACTCCGTCCGTCATGTGGTTCTCCCTTGCGGTTTGCCGTTCCGCCGGTTCTTCACGTAGCCGGGCGCCGCACGGTTCACCCACCAGCGGCAAGTTGGCGCGGGCAGCGGGGTCAGCGCAGCGACAGAAGCGGTGATCCGATTTCACCGGTGGCGCGCAGACCCCACCTGAACCCCGAAACAAGGAGCACGACATGGCTGACGAACGCTCAGCTGTCGAGGTCCCGCAGCGGAGCGCGATGCGCGACCTCGCGGAAGATCCCTCGTCGCGCAAGCGCTTTCTCAAGATGGTCGGCGGCGCCGGCGCCGTGAGCGCGTTCGGCCTCTTCCTCGCCGCCTGCGGCGACGACGAGGAGGACGATGCGGCGCGGACCGGCACCCAGACCCAGCAGGAGGGCGGCGGCGATCTGGAGATCGTCAACTACGCCCTGACGCTGGAGTACCTGGAGGCCGACTTCTACCAGCAGGTCCTGGACTCCGGTGAGATCACCGACCAGGCGCTGGTGGAGACCGCGATGCTGATCGCGGAGAACGAGCAGGAGCACGTCGACGCGTTGATGGCCACGGCACAGCAGCTCGGTGAGCCTGCGCCCAAGCCCACGACGAACTTCGACGACGTTCTCGCCGGCGGGCGCGACGTGATCCTCGAGACGGCCGCGCAGGTCGAGAACATCGGCGCGGCGGCCTACCTCGGGCAGGCCGGCAACATCGAGGACAAGGAGATCCTCGCTGCCGCGCTTGCGATCCACACGGTCGAGGGCCGCCACGCGGCGGCGCTCAACAACGTCATCGGCGAGTCGATCGTCCCTGATGGCGCGTTCGCCGTGCCCATGTCGATGGATGAGGTGCTGGAAGCCGTCCAGCCCTTCATCGCGTCATAGAAAGGAGCCGACGATGAGCAATCCCAAGTTGGCAGTTCCGGAACTCTCGACGGTGCAGATCGGCGGGCACACGCGGCAGGCGTTCCTGCTGCGCTCCGCGGTCGCGGCGGGCTCGGTGTACGGGCTCTCCACGGTCGGGCCGTTCGTGAAGCAGGCGATGGCCCAGGAGGGCGGGGATGTGGACATCCTCAACTTCGCCCTCACCCTCGAGTTCCTCGAGGCGGCCTACTACGAGCAGGGGCTCGAGCAGGTCAGCGGGCTCGCCGGCCCGGTCGAGGAGATCGCCACCACCCTGCGCGACAACGAGAACGAGCACGTCGACGCACTCACCCAGGCGATCAACGACCTGGGCGGGACGCCGGTCGAGGCGCCCCCGGTCGACTTCGGCGACGCGTTCTCCAGCGAGGCCGCGTTCCTCGAGCTCGCCCAGACGTTCGAGGACACCGGGGTGTCCGCCTACAACGGCGCGGCACCCAACATCGAGTCCACGGATGTGCTCGCCTCCGCCGGCGCGATCGTCCAGGTCGAGGCGCGGCACGCCGCGGCGATCCGGCAGCTGCGCGAGCAGCCGATCACGCCGGGCGCGTTCGACGAGCCGCTCGAGATGGACGCGGTCCTCGAGGCCGTCCAGCCGTTCATCGCGTCGTAATCGGAAGGGCGCGGCCGAGCGATCGGCCGCGCCCCCTCCGTCAGCAGTCGGCAGTCCACAGACCCCGAACAGGAAGGGACCATGCCCAGCATCGGCCCCATGGAACTCATCGTCGTGCTCGTCATCGCGCTGCTCGTCTTCGGACCGAAGCGGCTGCCCGAGCTCGGCAAGTCGCTCGGCGGCGGGATGAAGAGCTTCAAGAACTCGCTGGCCGGCAAGGACGAGCAGGAGGAGGAGCCGGCGGAGCGCACGCCGGCCGCGATCTCCGGCTGAGCCGCCCGGATGACCCGATACGCGCAAGAACGCGGCGCGGCCCTACACGGCCGCGTCGCGGGATTGCGCCGGCCGCGAGCCAGTATTCTCCCCCGCCGCGAAGATCGAGCGAGACCGAGGAGCAGGATGGCCGTCGACACGTCGAAGATCGGGAAGACCTACCCGCCCGCCGAGTACGAGGTGGGCAGGGAGAAGATCCGCGAGTATGCGAACGCGGTGGGAGAGGAGAACCCCGTCCACCGCGACCGTCCGGCCGCGCAGGAAGCCGGCTTCCGCGACGTCGTGGCCCCGCCGATGTTCGCCGTCGTCTACTCAGCGCCGGCCATGGGTCCCGCGATCCTCGACCCCGAGCTCGGCATCAACCTCATGATGATGGTGCACGGCGGCCAGGAGTTCGCCTGGTCCGAGCCCGTCTGCTCCGGTGACACGATCACGACCGAGGCCAAGGTCAAGGAGCTCTTCGAGAAGGACGGCAAGCAATTCTACGTCTTCGAGTCCGTGTCCACGAACCAGGACGGCGCCGAGGTGGCGCGCGGGACGTGGACCAACATCGTCCGAGGAGGCTAGGTGCTCCGATGAAGACCGGCGACCAGATCCCCGAGCTGAAGGTCACCCCCGACCGCTACCTGCCACACCGCTACGCGGGCGCGTCGGGCGACTACAACCCGATCCACGTCGACCCCGAGTTCGCCAAGAGCGTCGCGGGCCTGCCCGGCAACATCCTGCACGGTCTCTACACGATGGCCCAGGTCGCCCGCGCCAACACGGCCGCGGCCGGGGGCGATCCGCGCAAGCTCCGGCGCCTCTCGGTCCAGTTCCGCGGCATGGGCCTCCCCGAGCAGGAGATCACGGTGTCCGGCACGGTCTCCCGCGAGGAGGACGGCGCCGTGGTGGTGGACACCGTGGCCGAGCAGGACGGCAAGCAGATCATCCGCAACGCCGAAGCCGAGCTGGCCGTCTAGCGCAGCTACCCTCAGGACGTGAATCTCACGTCGCGACAGGCCTTCGTCCTGCGCAAGCTCGTGCAGGGCTATGTCGAGGCCGGCCAGCCCGTTGGCTCCAAGTGGCTCTCCGCGCAGACCGACGTGCCCTGGGGCCCCTCCACCATCCGGGCCGAGCTGGCCCGGCTCGAGGAGGTCGGCCTCCTGCAGCACCCGCACACCTCGGCCGGGCGTGTGCCCACCGACAGCGGTTACCGCTTCTTCGCCGACGAGCTGCTGCACGAGGCGCTGCCGCCCAAGCGCCTCGAGCTGTCGCTCACGCGCGCCGAGGTGGACGAGGCCATGCGCACCACCACCGAGCAGCTGTCGCAGGTCACCAACATGCTGGCGCTCGTCTCCGCCCCGCCGATCGCCACCACCACGATTCGCCACGTCGAGGTGCTGCTCCTGCAGCCGCAGGTGGCGATGGTCGTCGTCATCACGTCCACCGGCGGCGTTTCCAAGCGCGTGGTGTCCTACGAGGAGCCCGTCGACCGGGGCCTCGTCGATTGGGCGGGCAGCTACCTCAACGAGGCGCTCGCCGGCATGGGGCTCGGCCGCCGGATGCTCCACGCCAAGCTCGCCGACCCCGTGCTGTCGGCGAGCGAGCGCGCGTTCCTGACCACGCTGGCGCCGGCCTTCGTCGAGCTCGAGGACACCGCCGAGGACACGCTGTACGTCGGCGGTGCCGGGCGGCTGCTGTCGGAGGACCGGATGCAGGAGCTCACCCAGATCAACGACCTGATGGTCATGCTCGAGCGCCGGGTGGCCCTGCTGTCGCTCCTGCGCGGGACGCTCGACGAGCAGAGCGTGTACCTGCGCATCGGCGCGGAGAACCGGCAGCCCGAGCTGCGATCGCTCACGCTCGTCGGCGCCAACTACGGGCTCGCCAACCGCAACCTCGGCTCCGTCAGCGTCATCGGCCCGGTCCGCATGGACTACGCCAACGCCATCCGCTCGGTGCGCGCGGCGGCGGCCGAGCTCTCGCGCTTCGTGGAAGATCTGTACGCCGTCCGATGAAGCGCGACGTCTACGAGTTGCTCGGGGTCGCGCGCGATGCCGAGGAGAAGGAGATCAAGAAGGCGTTCCGGCGCCTGGCCCGCGAGCTGCACCCAGACGTCAACCGGCACGACCCCGAGGCCGAGGAGAAGTTCAAGGCGGCCGCGGAGGCGTACGAGATCCTGTCCGACACGGAGCGCCGCGCGATCTATGACCGCTACGGCCACGAGGGGCTCGACTCGCGCGGCTTCGCCTCCAGCGCGCAGGGCTTCGGCTCGTTCGGTGACATCTTCGACGCGTTCTTCGGCGGCGGCGATCCGTTCGGCGCCGGCTTCGGCGGCGGCGGCGCGGTGCAGGGCGGCGACGTGGCAGTGGGCGTGGAGATAAGCCTGGAGGAGGCGGCGCGCGGCGTCACGCGCGAGGTCGAGGTCGAGGCGGTCGAGCGCTGCGAGCACTGCCACGGCAACGGCGCCGAGCCCGGGACGCCGCTGGAGACGTGCGGGCGCTGCGAGGGCAGCGGGCAGCTGCGGATGGTCTCGCGCACCGCCTTTGGCCAGCTCGTGCGCGCCACCGTCTGCGATGCCTGCGGCGGCGACGGCAGGATCGCCAAGACGCCCTGCGGCGAGTGCCGCGGCCGCGGCCGCCGCGCAGCCCGCCACAAGCTCGACGTGGACATCCCGGCGGGCATCGCCGACGAGCAGCGCATCCGCCTGTCCGGCCGCGGCCACGCCGGCGAGCGGGCCGGCCCGGCGGGCGACCTCTACGTGCTCGTGCGCGTCCGCGAGGACGAGCGCTTCCTGCGCCAGGGCAACGACCTCGTGACGGTCGTGGACCTCCCGGCTCCGGCCGCGGCGCTCGGGGCCAGCGTCACCGTGCCCACGCTCGACGGCGACGAGGAGCTCGAGATCGAGCCCGGCACCCAGCCCGGCACGGTCATCACCCTGCGCGGGCGCGGCATGCCGTCGCTGCGTCGCGGCCGCCCGGGCGATCAGCAGGTCGTGGTCAACGTGGTGATCCCCACGCGCCTCTCCGACGAGCAGAGCGAGCGGCTGCGCCGGTTCGCCGACTCGCTCTCGGAGGAGAACCTGCGGCCCCAGGGCGACGAGTCGCTCTTCGACAAGGTCAAGCGGGCGTTCAGGTGACACCCTGATCCGCCTGGCCATCCGCGCGCGCGCCGAGGATGCCGAGCAGGTGCTCGCGGGGCTGCTGGAGTTCGCCCCCGGCGGCGTGGAGCAGGTGGACGGCGACGGCTTCGTGGAGTACGCGGTCTACGGGACGCCCGGCGAGCTGCCCTCGCTGCCGGAGGGCGAGGCGCAGGTGAGCGGCCTCAAGGTCAACGTCTCCGGCCGCGAGGTGCCCGACGACTGGCACGAGCGCTGGAAGCGCTTCCACGAGCCCGTGCTCGTGGGCGAGCGCCTCTACGTCCGCGCGCCGTGGGAGGAGCGGTCGGGCCGTCCCGGCGTGGAGGAGATCGTCATCGACCCCGGGCGCGCTTTCGGCACGGGCACCCATCCCACCACCCGCCTCTGCCTCGAGCTCATGGTCGACCTCGAGCCCGGCGGGTCGCTCGCGGACCTCGGCTGTGGCTCGGGCGTGCTTGCGATCGCGGCCGCCAGGCTCGGCTTCTCGCCGGTCACGGCGCTGGACTCGGATCCCGCCGCGCTCGAGGCGACGCGGGAGAACGCGCGGGCCAACGGGGTCTCGCTGGACCGCGTCGAGCGCCTGGACCTCGGTATGGCCGCGCCCCCCACCGCGGACAACGTCACGGCAAATCTGATGCTTGCTCTGCTGGTGCGGCTGCCGGAGCTCTGGCAGAAGCCGCCCGGCGTCCTGGTGGCGTCGGGCCTGCTCGACCGCGAGGCGGACGAGGCGGCGGCCGCCTTCGCCCCCATGGTCGAGCGCCGCCGGCTCAGCCGGGGTGGCTGGACCGCGTTGCGGCTGACGGCGGGCTAAGAGACGCCGACCGTCGGCTCACGGGAGCAGCGGACACTCGCGCGAAGAGTCCGTGGCGCCCGGGCGCTGCGGCTCCACACCAGCCGGCTGCGGGTGCGCGAGCGGGGACAGCTCACGCGCACGGTGGCCTGCCCGCGGGTGCGCGTCCTCACCGTCAGGCGCCACGAGGAGGAGCCGCGGGGGGAGAGCCGCACCTGCGCGGTGCGCCAGCGCTCCTTCGCGGCGGCGCGGGCGGTGGAGGCGGAGGTCTTGGCGTCGTGGTAGGCGGTCACCCGCGGCCGGCTCGCGCAGCGGACGCGCTTGCGCAGCGTGCGGGGGATCCGGGTGCGCCGCGACCACACGGTGGTCGAGCGCGCCCGCCGGCTGGTGCGGCAGGAGACCGACACCACACCGGTGCCGCGCCCCCGCACGCGCGCGGACAGGCTCCAGCGGTTGCGGGCGTAGCGGCGGGCCTTCAACTGGACCCGTGCGCGGCGGCGCGTGCTGGACGACTGCTCGCCCGAGCCGCTGCCGCCCTCGGCGGGTGGGGGCGGCGGGGGGCTGTAGCCGGACGGGAGGTTGCAGGATGCGTTCGGGCAGACGAAGCGGTTGAGGTTCACCGTCCACCAGGGCAGCGGCGCGCCGCCCGGCGGGTCCCAGTAGTCGTCGTTGCCGTAGTCGAACCAGAGCGAGTGGTACTCGCCCCCGGCCCGCTGGGGTGAGCCGGGCAGGCACATCGTGTCCTCGATCGCGTCGGTGCAGTGGCCGCCGCTGCTGTGCGGGGCGCCCGAGACCACCGCGCCGAGGTTGTGGGCGATCTCATGGCGCACGGAGTTCGCGCCGCAGAAGCTGCTCTCGTCGTCGCGGAAGACCACCGCCACCTTCCCGCCGAGGTTGTTGTAGTTCTCCTCCGAGCGGCGGTCGTCGTCATAGAGCATCGCCTGGCCGCACGCGCCGGAGGGCCCCGGGCCGTCGAGCCAGACGATCCAGTTGCGGTTGCGGCTCTGTGCGGTGGCGAAGCTGTCGCCGGACTTGATCACTCCGAAGCCGTTGGAGTCGAGGGCGCGCGAGACTGCGTCCAGCGTGCCGGTGGCCGAGTTGGCAAGCCCCTGGAGCTGCGCCGTCGTCTCGGCCAGCCGGACCACGGTGATGTCGATGAACTGAGCTCCGCAGGCCGTTCCCATGTCGTAGCGGATGGCGCGCCCGTAGAGCTGCTCCACCAGGCCGGTGGCGCGCATGGCGTCGGTCTGGATCTGGCCGGACATCTGCTGCAGCCGGCTGGGGGCGTCCGCCGGGATCGCGTACACCGCGTGGTAGCGGAAGTCGCCGTTGGGCAGCTCGTTGCGGGCCTCGTCGCCGCCGACCTCCTCACCGCACCAGTTGGTGGGGAGGGTCGTGCTGCCGGAAGCGGCGCGGGCGCGCGCGCCGGGCCGTAGGTCGGGGCCCCGGTCGATGGCGGCCGGGTCGGCGCCGTGGGTGTCCGGGGCCGGCGGATGGTCGGCCAGGGCGGGCGCCGGGAAGGCGGCGGCGGCGAGGGTGCAAACGGTGAGGACGGTGCGGCGCATCGCCCGTCAGGCATCGACGGCCCGACCTCGCGCGCACGGGTGTCCAAACCTGGTCTGGACGTCTGTCCGATCGCCTTCCGTACATCCGTCCAGAAGGCGGGCGCCGCGTAAAGGCGATCGCGCTCAGCGCACCGCGCGCTGCGACAGCACGCCCGCCACCTCCTGCCACCATGCGCGCAACTCGTAGCTGCCGGCATCGCGGATGCGCCCGGCGCAGTAGCGCGCAAGCTGCCGCGAGCCGCCCACGGCCACGATCCCCTCACCCAGTACGGCGAACCGGCCGTCCTCGAGCTGCACGAGCGATCCGGGCGAGCCGCGCCGCGTGCGCATCTGCCGCAGCACCTCCGAGCCGCCCACGCGCTCGGGGTGCTCGGGGTCGCCGTCGTCGGCGCGCCACGGGCGCACGGTGAAGATCGCCGGCCGGCCGAGCATGGGCGGCGCGGGCGGCTCGGGCTGCCCGATCGGCCCCTCGCGCCAGCGGCCGAACAGGCCCTCGACCTCGGCGCGGACGGGCTCGCGCATGAGGATGTGCAGGCGGTCGCCCGCGTCGAGGGTCGTGGAACCACGTGGCAGCAGCGCCTCGTCCCCGCGCACGATCACGCTCACGAGCGCCTCCCGCGGCAGGCCGAGCTCGTTCACCACCCGGCCCACGATCGCGTCGCCCTCGCGCACGGGGTGCTCGACCACCTCCGCCCCGAGGCGGCGGATGCGGCCGATCTCGATCAGCGGCCGCGGCAGCGCCGGCTCGCTGGTGGTGAGCCCGAGTGCGCGGGCGAGCGGCTCGAAGGTGGCGCCCTGCAGCAGGGTGGAGGTGAGCACCACGAAGAAGACGATGTTGAAGAGGGTCTCGCCCTCCCTCACCCCCTCGATGATCGGGAAGGTGGCGAACACCACGGGGATGGCCCCGCGCAGGCCGGCCCACCCCACGAGCAGGGCCTCGCGCGCGCTGAAGCGCCCTATTCGCGTGGCGGCGAACGCCGCGAGCGGCCGGGCCACGAACATCAGCACTCCCGCGATCAGCATGCCGTCGAGCGCCACCTCGTCGAGCTGGCTGGGGAAGACGAGCAGGCCGAGGGTGAGGAAGAGCGCGATCTGGCTGACCCAGGCCACGCCGGCGTGGAAGTCGCCGACGGTGCGTCGCGCGGGAATCCGCGCGCTGCCCAGCGCGAGCCCGGCGAGGTAGACGGCGAGGAAGCCCGAGCCGTGCAGCACGTCCGCTGCCCCGTACGCCAGCGCCGCGGCGGCGATGGAGGCCACGGGATAGAGCCCGGTCGTGGCCAGGCTCACCCGGCGGAACGCGGTCACCGCGAGCCAACCCACCAGGAATCCCACGCCGGCGCCGATCGCGAGCTGCTGGGACACCAGCCCGAGCATGTCCACCGTGCCGTAGCCGGGCTGCTGGATCCACTCGATGAACCCCAGGACGAGCAGGATCGCCACCGGGTCGTTGAGGCCCGACTCCGCCTCGAGCGTGCGGGCCAGCCGCCGCTTGAGGCTCGATCCGCGCAGCACGGAGAAGATCGCGGCGCTGTCGGTGGTCGCCACGATCGAGCCGAGCAGCAGCCCTTCGAGGGTGGAGAGGTCGAGCAGCCAGGCTCCGGCAAGACCCGTGACCCCGGCGGTGATGAGCGTGCCGACGGTGGCCAGCGAGAGCCCGGTGGGCAGGATCGGGCGGATCTCGTCCCAGCCGGCCGCGAGCCCGCCCTCGAACAGGATGAGGACGATCGCGATGATGCCGATCGTCCGGGCCAGCTCCACGTCGCCGAACTCGATCCAGCCGAGCCCGTCCGAGCCGATGGCCATCCCGAGCAGCAGGAACAGGACCAGGCCGGGCACCCGCAGGCGTCCCGCGACCAGCGTCAGGCCGATGCCCAGCGCGAGCAGCGCGCCGGCGACCAGCATGAGTCCTCCCTCGGTCATCGGCGCCCGAGTCTATGGGCGCGGGCCCCCGACCCCGGGCTCAGGACAGCTCTGCGAGCCCCCAGAGATCCCGCCACTCGAAGTCGGGCCGCTCCTCGCCTGGGGCGGGCTCCGCGTGGCGGTTGACCCAGGCGGTGCGCATCCCGAGCCGCTGCGCCGGGCCGATGTCGTACTTGAAGCCGAAGGCCACGTGAAGGATGTGCTCCGGCGCCTCGCCCACGAGCTCGAGCGCCTTGTGGAACACCTGCTCGGCGGGCTTGTACGCGCCCACGTCCTCGGCCGCCTGAACGTCGTCGAAGGGCACGTCGATCTGGCGCAGGCTGTGCTCGATGATGTCGCGGTCGGTGTTGGAGACGATCACGAGTCGCAGACCGTGCTCGCGCGCCGCGCGCAGCGCCGGGGCGGTGTCCGGAAACGGCTGCCAGGCCCGCATGGAGTCCGCCAGCGCCTCCCCGTCGTTGGTGTTCCAGCGGTAGCCGCGCTCGCCGCACCACTCGCGCAGGGCGTCGGTCAGCACCTCCCGGTAGCGGCGGTAGCGGCCCTGGATCAGCTCGAACTGGATCGCCTCCCAGCGCTCGCGCAGCACGCGCCCGGGCTCGGGGTCCTCGTCGCCGTTGCGGCGGGCCAGGGAGTACAGGAACGTGCCGAGGCCACCCTCCCAGTCGATGAGGGTGCCGTAGCAGTCGAAGGTGGCGACGCGGATGCCCATGCGCGGTCCCCTCCTAGAATTACGCATGTGGAGCTCATCGAGCGACTCAAGGCCGACACCGGCGTCGCCCTCAAGGCGGGCGACCGCGAGCGCGTGGGTGCGCTCCGCATGCTCAGCGCCGCTCTCCAGCAGGCGGAGAAGGACTCCAAGGACGGGGCCGATCACGTGGCCGTGCTCCAGGGCGAGCGCAAGCGCCGCCTGGAGTCGGCGGCGACCTACCGCGACGCCGGCCGGGACGACCTCGCGGAGGGTGAGCGGCGTGAGGCCGAGCTGATCGAGGCATACCTCCCGGCCCAGCTCTCCGACGAGGAGCTGCATGCGATCGTTGGCGACGCCGTGGCCGAGCTCGGGACCGGCTCGCCGCGCGACATGGGCAAGGTGATGTCCGCGGTCATGCCCAAGGTCGGCGGCCGCGCCGACGGCAAGCGCGTGAGCGCCGTGGTCCAGGAGAAGCTGAGCCCCTGAGAACGCAGCTGGAGCTCCCCGACGACGTGGCCACGGAGCTGGCCGGGGCCAACGACGCGATCATCCGGACGCTCGAAGGCCATCTCGACTGCGACGTCTTCCTGCGCGGCAACCTGCTCACCCTCGACGGCGGCGAGGGCGAGGTCGAGATGGCGAAGACCGTGGTGCGCGAGATCTCCGACCTCGTGCGCCAGGGCCACGACATCGCGCCTGGCACGATCGAGGCCATCACCGGCGCGCTGGACGCGGGCGAGAGCCCCAGCGGCATCCTCGAGGACGTCGTCTGGCGCCACCGTAGCCTCAAGGTCGCGCCCAAGACGGTCAACCAGAAGCGCTACGTGGACGCCATCCGGCGCCAGACAGTCACGGTGGGCATCGGCCCGGCGGGCACCGGCAAGTCCTTCCTTGCGGTGGCCATGGCGGTCGCCGCACTCGCGCGCCGCGAGGTCAACCGGATCGTGCTCACCCGCCCCGCCGTCGAGGCCGGCGAGCGCCTCGGCTTCCTGCCCGGGGACCTCATGGCCAAGGTGGACCCCTACCTGCGCCCGCTCTTCGACGCCCTCTACGACATGCTCGACGCCGAGCGCGTGCACCAGCACCTCGAGCGCGGCGTGATCGAGATCGCGCCGCTGGCTTTCATGCGCGGTCGCGCGCAGCCGCTGGACACCCTGGTGCTCACGCCGGACGGGTTCGAGCCGATCGGCTCTCTGCGCGTCGGCGATCTGGTGATCGGCTCCAACGGCCGCCCGACGCCGGTGCTCGGCGTCTACCCGCAGGGTCGCAAGGAGGTTTTCCGAGTTCGGAGCCAGGACGGCGCCGAGACGCTGTGCTGCGGCGAACACCTGTGGTTCGTCAAGACGGCTTCCGACCGTCGGTACGGCAAGCCGGGTCGGGTGATGGAGACGCGGAAAATGATCGGTTCGCTCCGTTCCCACCACACACGCCGCTACGAGCTTCCCGTCCTGAGCGCTCCGGTCGAGTTCGAGCCGCGCGACGTCCCGATCGATCCCTACGCGCTCGGCCTCCTGCTGGGCGACGGCTGCATAACGACCAAGACGACGCCGAGCTTCACGACGACGGACCCGGAGCTGGCGGTCGCGCTCGAGGCGGCGCTTCCGGGGATCGAGTTGCGGCGCAAGACCGAGGTCGACTACATCCTCGGCCACATCGACGGGGGTCGCGGTGGCGTCATCGTCTCCAACCCGGTGACCGTCGCCCTGCGCGATCTGGGGCTGGCCGGCGCGCGATCGAGGACGAAGTTCGTCCCTGAGGACTACCTCTACAACTCACCGGACGTGCGCCTCGGGGTGCTGCAGGGCCTGCTCGACACTGACGGTGGGCCGGTCATGCAGCAGGCACGCACCTGTCGCGTCCAGTACTCCACGTCCTCACTCCAGCTGGCGGACGACGTCATCTTCCTCGTGCGCTCGCTCGGCGGTGTCGCGTACTGCCGGAGGCGTGCCGCGGCGGGCCGCCCGCCGGGTCCCGCCAAAGGGCGCCCGATCTACCACCGCTCGGACGCGTTCATCGTCGACATCAGGCTCCCAGCCGGGATGGAGCCCTTCCGCCTGTCACGCAAGCGCGAGATCTATCGTCGGCATGGCGGCGGCCGGCCAATGCGCTTCATCGATGCGATCGAGCCCGCCGGCGACGCGGAGACGGTATGCATCCAGGTGGCCGCACAGCACTCGCTGTACGTGACCGACGACTTCCTCGTCACGCACAACACGCTCAATGACGCCTTCATCATCCTCGACGAGGCCCAGAACACCAGCCCCGAGCAGATGAAGATGTTCCTCACGCGGCTCGGCTTCAACTCGAAGATGGTCGTCACCGGTGACATCACCCAGATCGATCTCGACAAGGGCCAGAAGTCGGGGCTCGTGCAGGTGGGCGGCATCCTCGAGGGCGTCGAGGGCATCGGCTTCATCCGCTTCGGCGGCGAGGACGTGGTCCGTCACAAGCTCGTCCAGCGGATCGTGGAGGCCTACGACGAGCACTCGCGCCGTGGTGGAGATCGAAGCTCCGGCGGCTGATCTGCGCGACGCCGCCGAGGCGGCGCTCGCGGCGGCCGGGGTGATGGACGGCCACCTGGCGATCGCGCTCGTGGGCGCGGACGAGATCCGCGTGCTCAACCGCGAGCACCGTGGCCGCGACCGCCCCACCGACGTGCTCTCGTTCCCCATGGACGAGTCCGGGCCCTCGGCGGGCCCGCGCGAGCTCGGCGACGTGGTCATCTGTCCCGAGCACACCGAGGACCTCGTGGAGGCCGCCGTGCACGGCGTGCTGCACCTCTGCGGCTACGACCACGAGGCCGACGGGGGCGAGATGCTGGCGCTGCAGGACCGCGTGGTGGCAAGCCTCCATGCGTAGCGGCTTCGTAGCCCTGGCCGGCCGCCCGAACGCCGGCAAGTCCACGCTGCTCAACCGGATCGTGGGCGGCAAGGTCGCGATCGTCTCCGACAAGCCCCAGACCACCCGCCGCGCCGTGCGCGGCATCGCGACCACCGCCGAGTGGCAGCTCGTGATCGTGGACCTGCCGGGGGTCCAGCGCCCGCGCGACGTGCTCACCGAGCGGATGCAGCGGCGCGTGGAGCGTGAGCTGGCGGACGCCGACGGCGTGCTGTTCGTGCTCAACGGGGAGCAGCGGATCGGCCCCGGGGACCGCTTCATCGCGGAGGCGATCAAGCGCGTGGGCCTGCCCGCCGTCACCGCGCTCAACAAGCTCGACCGGCTGGATCGCCCGCGCACCGTGGAGGGCCTGTCGAGCGCGGCCGGGCTCGAGGTTCAGGGCGAGCTGTTCCCGGTGAGCGCCCGTACCGGCGATGGCGTGCCGGAGCTGGTGGACGCGCTCGTCGCGTTGCTGCCGGAGGGCCCCCGCCTCTACCCGCCCGAGGACGTCACGGACCTGCCCGAGCTCGTGCGCCTGGCCGAGCTCGTGCGCGAGCAGGTGCTGTTGCGCACGCGCGAGGAGCTGCCGCACGCGGTGGAGGTGGAGGTGGCCGAGCTCGAGGAGCGCGACGACGGCCTGCTGGTGGTGCGGGCCCATGTCTGGACCGAGACCGAGTCGCAGAAGGGCATCGTGATCGGCCAGGGCGGCCGCATGGTGCGCGCCGTGGGCACGGCGGCGCGCAAGGAGATCGAGGCCGCGCTCGAGCGGCGCGTGCACCTCGACCTCAGCGTCCGCGTGCGCCGCGGCTGGCGCAAGGACGAGGGTCTGCTCGACCGCCTGGGGATCGAGTGAGTAGCTCATCGTATGAGTGCGTTATACTCATAGGATGAGTAAGAGGCTCCAGGTCGTCCTGGACGAAGCGGAGTTGCGAGAGATCCGGCGCACGGCGCGAGGGCGCGGTGTCACCGTGTCCGAGTGGGTGCGTTCGGCTCTGCGCGAGGCTCGGCGGGGCGAGCCCTCGGCAGACGTGGCCACCAAGCTCGAGAGCATTCGCGCCGCCGCCCGCCACGATCTCCCCACGGCGGACATCGACCAGATGCTCGAGGAGATCGAGCGCGGATATCGCGGGTGACGGCGGGCGCAATGGCGGCGGTTGTCTTCGTCGACTCCAACGTGCCGATGTATCTCGTCGGCGCACCTCACCCCAACAAGTCGGACGCCCAGCGGCTGCTCGAGCAGGCGGTTTCCGCCCGTGAGCGTCTCGTCACCGATGCCGAGGTCCTTCAGGAGATCTGTCATCGCTACGCGGCCATCGGCCGGCGCGACGCCATCCAACCGGCGTTCGACGCGGTCTTACGCGTCGTCGACGAGGTGCTGCCGGTCACGCGGGAGGACGTCGAGTCGGCGAAGGACGTGCTGCTCGGCACCCGGGAGTTGTCGGCGAGGGACGCGCTGCACGTCGCGGTGATGTCCCGCCACGGGATCGGCCGCATCATGACCTTCGATCGCGGCTTCGACGTCCAGCCCGGCATCGAGCGCATCTCCTAGGCGTGCGCGCACGGCCGCGTAACCTCTCCTCGATGGACGCGATCGCCTTCGACGAGCGCGGCCTCGTCCCGTGCGTGGTTCAGGACTGGCGCACGGGCGAGGTCCTCACCCTCGCTTACATGAACGAGGAGTCCCTTGCGCGCACGCGCGAGTCCGGCGAGGCCTGGTTCTGGAGCCGCTCGCGCGGCGAGCTCTGGCACAAGGGCGCCACGTCGGGCAACGTGCAGCGCGTGAGAGGGCTGCGCTACGACTGCGACGAGGACGCCCTGGTCCTGCTGGTGGACCCGGCCGGCCCCGCCTGCCACACGGGCGAGCGGAGCTGCTTCTACCGGGGCGACATGGAGCCCGCCCCGCACGAGGCGCTGCCCGCCCTCGCGCGCACCATCGAGCAGCGCCGCGGCGCGGACGCGGGCGAGAGCTACACCGCGCGCCTGCTGGCCGATCCCGCCCACATCGGCGAGAAGGTGCGAGAGGAGGCGGAGGAGGTGGCCCGCGCGGCGGGGGAGGAGTCCGACGAGCGCGTGCGCGAGGAGGCCGCCGACGTGCTCTACCACCTCGCCGTGCTGCTGGCCGCGCGCGGGCTCGCCTTCGAGGACGCCTTCGAGGTGCTCAATGAGCGTCGCCGCTGACGCCCCCGTGAGCCCCACCCTCGACGAGGTGCGGCAGCTCGCGGAGCAGCACACGGTCGTGCCCGTCCGGCACACCTTCATCGACGACTGCGAGACGCCGGTGTCCGCCTACCTCAAGCTGCGCGGCGACGGCCCGTCCTTCCTGCTGGAGTCCGCCGAGCAGGGGCAGCGCTTCGGGCGCTGGTCCTTCCTCGGCGTGCAGCCGCGGGCCGTCATCCGCCTCGACGACGGCGTGCTCACCGTCGACGGCGAGCCGCGCCCCTTCGCCGACCCCTACGCGGCGGTGGGAGAAGAGCTGGGCCGCTACCGGATGCCTCCGCTCGACTGGCTGCCGCCGTTCGCCGGGGGTGCCGTCGGCCTGTTCGGCTACGACCTCGTGCGCCACGCGGAGCCCACCGTGGGCGCCGGCCACCGGGACGAGCTGGCGCTGCCCGACCTCGCGCTGATGGTGTCCGACGTGCTCGTGGTGTTCGACCACTTCACCCACGAGGTCACGGTGCTGGCCAACGTGTTCGCGGAGGGCGACGTGGAGCGCAGCTACGCCGACGCGGTGGCCGCGATCGCCGACGTCCGCGAGCGCCTCGCCGCCCCGGTTCCGCGCGCGGAAGCGGGCCGCCGCGAGCCGCCCGCCTTCACCTCCAACCTCGGCGACGAGGGCTACGCGGCCGCGGTCGAGCGCTGCAAGGAGTACATCCGCGCCGGCGACGCCTACCAGGTCGTGCCCAGCCAGCGCTGGAGCGCGGACACGCCGGTGGAGGCGTTCTCCATCTACCGCGGGCTGCGCACGATCAACCCCAGCCCGTACATGTACTTCCTCGACTTCGAGGACTTCGAGATCGCGGGCGCGTCGCCCGAGCCGCTCGTCACCGTCAACGGCCGCCGCGCCACCGTGCGCCCGATCGCCGGCACCCGCCCGCGCGCGGCCACGGTGGAAGAGGACATGGAGCGCGCGCAGGAGCTGCTGGCCGACGAGAAGGAGCGCGCCGAGCACGTGATGCTGGTGGACCTGGGCCGCAACGACCTCGGCCGCGTCTGCGAGTACGGCACGGTGGCCGTGGACGAGCTGATGGTCGTGGAGACCTACTCGCACGTGATGCACATCGTCAGCTCCGTGTCGGGCACGCTTCGCGACGGGGTCACCCCGATGGACGCGCTGCGCGCAACGCTGCCCGCCGGCACGCTGTCGGGCGCCCCGAAGATCCGCGCGATGCAGATCATCGACGAGCTCGAGCCGGTGCGGCGCGGGCCCTACGGCGGCGCGGTGGGCTACCTCTCGTACACGGGCGACCTCGACACCTGCATCTACATCCGCTCGGCGGTCGTCAAGGACGGGCGCGTGCACGCACAGGCCGGCGCCGGCATCGTGGCCGACTCCGATGCCGCCGCCGAGGTGGCGGAGACCGAGGCCAAGGCGGGCGCGGTGTTCGGCGCGATCGAGCTGGCCTGCCGGCAGGTGGACTGGTCATGAAGGTGCTCGTGCTCGACAACTACGACTCGTTCACCTACAACCTCGTCCAGTACCTGGGCGAGCTGGGCGCGGAGCTCGACGTGGTGCGCAACGACGCCGCCACCGCCGGCGAGCTGGCGGCGCGGGGCGCCGCCCGGGCGGTCGTCTCGCCGGGCCCCTGCACGCCGGCCGAGGCGGGCACCTCGATCGAGGCCCTGCGCGTGCTGCCGGCCGCGGGGGTGCCCACGCTGGGCGTCTGCCTCGGCCACCAGGCGCTGGTCGCGGCCCATGGCGGGAGCGTCGTGCGCGGCGATCCCGTGCACGGCAAGGCCGCGGACGTGGAGCACGACGGCAGGACGATCTTCCGCGGCCTCGAAAGCCCGCTCGTGGCCGGCCGCTACCACTCGCTTGTCGTGGACCCGGACAGCCTGCCGGACTGCTTCGAGGTGTCCGCCCGCTCCGGGCAGACGATCATGGCGGTGCGCCATCGCGACCTTCCCGCGGAAGGCGTGCAGTTCCATCCCGAGTCCGTGCTCACCGCTGACGGCAAGGCGCTGCTGCGCAACTTCCTGGGCTGATGGCCAACCCGGTCCTCACACGCGCCATCGACACGGTCGCCTCCGGCCGCCACCTCGGCTCGGACGAGGCCGCCGCGGTCCTGCGAGAGATCATGGAGGGCAACGCTTCCGAGTCCGAGACGGCAGGCTTCCTCGTGGGCCTGCGCACGAAGGGCGAGACGGTCGCGGAGATCGTGGGCCTGGCGCGCACGATGCGCGAGCTGGCCCGCCGGGTGGAGCCCGCCCGCGACGGCCTGCTCGACACCGCGGGCACCGGTGGCGGCGCGCTCACCTTCAACGTGTCCACCACCGCCGCGCTCGTCGCGGCCGGGGCGGGGTGCCCCGTGGCCAAGCACGGCAACCGCTCCAGCACCAGCCAGTGCGGCTCCGCCGACGTGATCGAGGCGCTCGGGGCCCGTATCGACCTCGAGCCCGGCGCCGTGGCCGCCTGCATCGACGAGCTGGGCTTCGGCTTCATGTTCGCCCCGCTGCACCACCCGGCGATGAAGCACGTCGTGCCGGTTCGCAAGGCGCTCGCGGTGCGCACGATCTTCAACTTCCTCGGCCCGCTCACCAACCCCGCGGGCGCGGCCCACCAGGTGATCGGCGTCTCCGACCCCGCCTACGTCGAGGTGGTTGCGGCGGCGCTCGGAGAGCTCGGCGGCGCCAGTGCGCTGGTAGTGTCGAGCGAGGATGGGCTGGACGAGATCAGCGTCTCCGCGCCGACCCGCGTGGTCGAGGTGAGGGACGGCCGCATGGAGAGCTTCAGCGTGTCCCCCGAGGCGCTGGGCGTGGAGCCCGCGCCGCTCGACGAGCTCGGCGCCGGCACGCCCGACCAGAACGCCGCCATCACCCGTGCGGTGCTCGACGGCGAGCCCGGTGGTCCACGCGCCGTCACGCTCATGAACGCCGGCGCGGCCATCTACGCGGCCGGCCGCGCGGACACCATGGCCGAAGGCGCGGCCGCGGCCGCGGCGGCCATCGACTCGGGCGCGGCCCGCGAGCTGCTGGAGCGCTTCGTGGCCCGCACCCGGGAGCTGGCCGCGTGACCGTGCGGCTGGACGACCTCGTCGGCGCCACCCGCCGGCGCCTCGAGGCGCGCAAGCGGGAGGTCCCGCTCCCCGAGCTCGAGCGCCGCATCGGCGAGGGCGGCCTCGCCCGCCCCTTCCGCGAGGCGCTGTCGCACCCCGGCACGTCCCTGATCGCCGAGCACAAGCGGCGCTCTCCGTCGGCGGGCACCATCCGCGAGGGCGCCACCGTCGTCGACATCGTCCGCGCCTATGAGCGCGGCGGCGCGGCGGCGCTGTCGATCCTCACGGAGGAGGCGCACTTCGGCGGCTCGCTGGCGGACCTCGACGAGGCCCGCGCCGCCTGCGACCTCCCGATCCTGCGCAAGGACTTCACGGTGGACCCCTACCAGCTGTACGAGGCCAAGGCGGCGGGCGCGGACGCGATCCTGCTGGTGGTGGGCAGCCTGCGTTCCGACGACCTCGCCTCCCTCTACGCGGAGACCCGGCGGCTGGACCTCGACGCGATCGTGGAGATCCACGACGAGGCGGAGCTGGAGGCCGCGCTCGAGATCGACGCCGACGTGATCGGCATCAACAACCGCAACCTCGAGGACTTCTCGGTGGACATCGGCCGCACCTTCGAGCTGCTGGCCGACGTGCCGGCCGGCAAGACCGTCGTCTCCGAGTCCGGCATCGCCTCGCGCGTCCAGGTGGACGAGCTCGAGGCGGTGGGCGTGGACGCGATCCTGGTGGGGGAGACCGTCATGCGCGCACCGGACCCCGAGGCCGCGGTGCGCGAGCTCAGCAGGTTCGAAGAGCCCACGCAGGCCTGACGAACGTGATCCGCGGGGTTGCGGGTCTGCGTAACCTAGGGTCGATGGCCACTGCGCCCGAGCTCGACCCGCCCGCCGTCGCCGCGCTCGGTCAGCGCATCGCACGGAACGTCGCGAGCGCGGTGAAGGTCCGGCGCGAGACCATGCGCCACGTGGTCGTCGCGCTGCTGGCCGACGGCCATGTCCTGGTCGAGGACTACCCGGGCGTGGGCAAGACCGCGCTGGCGCGCGCGCTCGCCCGCTCCGTGGACGCCGAGTGGGCCCGCATCCAGTGCACGGCGGACCTGCTCCCCTCGGACGTCGTGGGCACCAACGTCTTCAACCAGCGCGAGAACCGCTTCGAGTTCCGCCCCGGTCCCGTGTTCGCCAACGTCGTGCTCGTGGACGAGATCAACCGCGCGTCACCCAAGACCCAGTCGGGCCTGCTCGAGTGCATGCAGGAGCGCCACGTGACCGTGGACAAGCACACGCACGAGCTGGCCCGGCCCTTCGTGGTGCTCGCCACCCAGAACCCGGTGGAGTACGAGGGCACGTACCCGCTGCCCGAGGCCCAGCTGGACCGCTTCATGGTGCGCGTCTCACTGGGCTATCCGAGCGCCGACGACGAGGCCGAGATGCTCGCGGAGCACGCCGACCACGACCGCGTGCTCGACCTCGATCCCGTCACGGAGCTCTCCGAGGTCGTGGCCGCCCAGCAGGCCGTCGCCGCCGTGCACGCCAGCGACGCGCTCCGCCGCTACGTGGTCGCCATCCTCGACGCCACCCGGGGCGATCCGCGCGTGGAGCTCGGCGCCAGCCCGCGCGCGGGGCTGATGCTGCTCAAGGCGGCCAAGGGAAACGCGGCATTGGACACGCGCGACCACGCGTTGCCGGACGACGTCCAGGCCATGGCGGGCGCGGTGCTCACCCACCGCCTGCTCCTCGCCCCCGAGGCCGCGGATCGCGAGCGGGCCAACGTCGTGCGCGACGCCCTCGACCGCGTCCCGGCGCTCTAGAGCGGCGGTGTCCCGCAGCCTCGGAGCCGCGGCCCTCGGGTTGGGGCTCGTGCTCTGCGGCGCCGCCTTCGACTCGCCGTCGCTGCACGTTCCCGGGGTGGTCCTGCTCCTTCTCGGCGGCGCGGCAGCCGCCTGGGTGTGGCTGGCCGACCGTGGAGCGCGCGTGCAGCGCGAGCTGGGCCCGCACGCGGTGCAGGAGGAGGAGCCCTACCCGGT
Source organism: Thermoleophilaceae bacterium (assembly GCA_040901445.1). Taxonomy (GTDB): domain Bacteria; phylum Actinomycetota; class Thermoleophilia; order Solirubrobacterales; family Thermoleophilaceae; genus JBBDYQ01. The sequence continues at coordinate 101,320 of JBBDYQ010000022.1, forward strand.
GCGGCTGCGCTTCTCCGCCGGCGTCCTCCGGCCGCCCGGCGGCGAGCTCGTGGAGCCGCTGCTGGCCGAGCCGATCCCGGTCGGGCTCATACGCTCGCGCAGGGTGAGGGTGGAGGTTCGCTTCGGCCGCCGGGGACGGCGACCGATCGTGCCGGCCCGGCTGGTGGTCCGCGACCCACTGTCCCTGGCCGTGCGCGAGCGGCCGGTGGGACAGGCCGGCGAGGTCATCGTGCTGCCGCGCATCGAGCCGGTCCTGGCGCTGGACGGCGGCGGGTCGGGCGACACGCTCGGCGAGCTCGGCGTGCCGCTCGCCTCGGCGGCCAGCGAGCTGGAGCTCGACAGCCTGAGGCCGTACCGTCCCGGCGCGCCGGCATCGCGCATCCACTGGCCCACGGTGGCCCGCACGGGCGAGCTGATGGAGCGCAGGCTGGTGGGCGATCAGGACGCCCGGCCCGTCGTGGTGCTCGATCCCCGCCGCCCGCACTCGGAGGAGGCACTGGACATGGCCGTCCGCGCGGCGGCCTCCATCGCGCTCCGCGTGGCGCGCGAGAGCGGCTGCTCGCTGCTGCTGCCCGGCGACCGCAGGCCGGTGGAGATCGAGCCGGACCTGCGGGGCTGGCCGGCGCTGCACGTGCGCCTGGCGCTCGTGGCCGAGACCGCCGAGCCGCCCGCAGCCGCCCGGCTCCAACGCGCCGGCACGATCTTCTGGGTCAGCCCTGCAAGCGGCGACCGGCTGCCCGCCGGGCTCGAGCGCGCCGGGGCGTCGGTGCGCTACCTCGTGGCACCCGGCGATGCCGCGGGTGCCGGCACGCCCGCCTTCAGCGTGGCGGGCTGCACGGGCTGCAGGCTCGGCCGTGGCCGGGGCCGGGGGCGGGTGGCGGCGTGAGCGGTGTCGCCACGCGGCCGCGCGCCGGGGCCAGGTCTTGCACTGCACCAGGGGCCTTCGGCCCGAGTTCTGTTGCAGTGCAAGACCTGGCCCCGGTCGGCCGGCTGGGCATCAGGCTCGTTGCCTTTGGAGCGTTGAGCATCTACGTCGTCGGTCATTGGGGCGGGCTCGTCGAGGCGGCGCCGACGTCGCGGCTGGCCGCCGTGGCCGCCATCGCCACGGGCGCGGGCGCGCTGCTGGTGGCGACCGCGCGTCTGGGCGGGGTGCGCGGCACGGTCGCCCGGGCGGCCGTGGCGGTGGCCGCGCTGGCGGCGGGCCTGGCGGTCGTCGGGCTGGATGCGCGGCTGCTGCTGCCGGGCAACTGGGACGAGCTGGGGGAGGGCCTCGACCAGGGGCTGGCCGGCCTGCGCACCGTCGACTGGCCATACGGCGGCTCGGACGAGTGGGTGCGCCAGGTGCTGCTGCTCGGCGCGCCCGCGCTCGCCGTCACGGCGGGGCTGCTGGCGTTCTGGCCCGCGCGCCGGGGCGCGGGCCTCCTGCGCGCACTCGGACTCGTGCTGCTGCTCGTGGTCTACGGCGTGGCCGTCACCGAGCGCGACTTCGGCGCCGAGCTGCTGCGCGGCGCGGGCCTCGCCCTGCTGGTGGGCCTCTGGCTCTGGGCGCCGCACTCCCGCGGCCGCGAGGCGGGGGCCGTGGCCCTGGTGGTGGCCTCGGCCACGCTGTTCGCGGTCCCCGTGGCCTCCAGCCTCGACCGCGAGGCACCCTGGCTCGACTATCGCCAGTGGAACTGGTTCGGCACCATCGGCGGCACCGCCTTCGACTGGAGCCACTCCTACGGGCCCATCGACTGGTCGCGCGACGGCACCACGGTCCTGCGCGTCAAGGCGGAGCGGGCGCTCTACTGGAAGGTGGAGGTGCAGGACCGCTTCGACGGCTTCCGCTGGGTCCGCTCGGGCGCGGGTGCCGAGACGCCGCCCGGCGTCGAGCTCCCGCAGGAGCTCAACCCGGCCTGGGAGGAGTCGGCCGAGTTCACGGTCCGCGAGCTGCGCAGCGATCTCGCCGTGGTCACCGGCACGCCCCTGCGGGTGGAGGGGCTGGGCGCCACCGACACGGCGGTGGACGGCACCACCAGCTCGCGCGAGGGCCAGCTTCGCGAGGGCGAGAGCTACAGCGTGTCGGCCTACGTGCCCAATCCGAGCAGGCGGCAGCTGCGCGCCACGCCGGAGCACTGGAGCGACTACTTCCGCCGCTACCTGCGCATCGACCTGCCGCCCGAGGGCGTCACCAACCTCGAGGGCACCGGCCGTGCGGGCGACGCAGCCCGCTCTGCCGTCGCACCCGCAGCCACCGTGGCCATGCCCTTCCGAGGCGACGTGCGCCCGCCCGAGACGGCCGCGACCGAGCTACTCCTGCTCGACTCCCCGTACCGGCGCACCTTCGGGCTCGCGCAGCGGCTCACGGCGGGCGCGCCCACGACCTACGACGCCGTGAAGGCCATCGAGAGCCACCTGCTGGAGAACTTCCGCTACAGCGAGCGCCCGCCGTCCCAGGAGTACCCGCTCGAGGCGTTCCTGTTCGAGGACCGGGCGGGCTACTGCCAGCAGTTCTCCGGCGCCATGGCGCTCATGCTGCGGATGGTGGGCATCCCGGCGCGCGTCGTCGGGGGCTTCGCGCCCGGCTCGTTCAACCGCGACGAGGACGAGTTCCGGGTCCGCGACCTCGACGCCCACTCCTGGGTGGAGGTCCACTTCAGCGGCCTCGGCTGGATCCAGTTCGACCCCACGCCGTCGGGGGCGCCCGCGGGGTCGCGGGCAGAGCCACGCGAGGCCGCCAGCTCGGCAACGGGCAGCACCGACCCGGGCCGCGGCGAGGGCGTTGCGGCGGAGCGCGAAAGCGACACCGGCGGAGGCGCCGGCGCGACCGGCGGCGACGGCGATGCGCTGCCGTTCTGGGCCGTGCCGGCCATGCTCGGTGGGCTGGTGGCCGCCGGCATCCTGGCCGCCTGGCTGCTCGCGGCGATCCAGCGGCGGCGCGACAGCGCCGGGGCCGAGGGGCCGCTGCGGGAGCTCACGCGGGCGCTGGGGCGGCTGGGCTATCCGCTGCCGGCGCATACCACCCTGCTCGCCCTCGAACGGCGCCTGGCCCGGGCGGTCGGGCCGTGCTCGGCCGCGTACGTGCGCGCGCTGCGCGACGTCCGCTACGGGGGCAACGGGGCCGTGCTTCCCGGCCCGGCGCAACGGCGCGCGCTGCGCGGCGAGCTCGCACGCCGGCGCGGGCTGCTGGGGAGGCTGCGCGGCTGGGCCGCGCTGCCCCCATTTAGACGGAGTTAAGCTCGACCGCCTAGAACTCCGGGGCATATGAACCGCCTCCGAATCCCGAACTTCCTCTCCGGCGTCCTCGGCGGCCTCGTGGTCCTCGTCGCGGGCGCCGTCCTCATCGCCACCGACGTCATCGACACGGGCGACACCGTGAACGAGGTCGTCCAGTCGCCGATCACCGAGCCCGCCGCCGACCGCGGCGACGGCGAGGGCCTCACAGTGAGCGAGATCTACGACCGCGACGGCCCGGGCGTCGTCTTCATCGAGGCCCGGGGCGTAAGCGGTGACTCCCCGTTCGGGACCCCGAACGAGGGCCGGGCCACCGGGTCGGGCTTCGTGCTCGAGGACGAGGGCTTCATCCTGACCAACGCCCACGTGGTGGAGGGCGCCGACGACATCGGCATACGCTTCGGGGAAGGCAGCACGGTCGAAGCCGAGCTGGTCGGCACCGACCCGTCCACCGACCTGGCGGTGCTGAAGGTCGACCCCGACGAGGCGGAGCTGCGCCCGCTGCGTCTCGGCGACTCGAGCGAGGTCGACGTCGGCGATCCGACGATCGCCATCGGCAACCCCTTCGGGCTCGACCGCACCGTGACCACCGGAATCGTGTCCGCGATCCAGCGCACGATCGAGGCCCCCAACGGCTTCTCGATCGACAATGCGATCCAGACCGACGCCTCGATCAACCCCGGCAACTCGGGTGGCCCGCTCCTGGACGCCACGGGGCGGGTGATCGGCATCAACTCCCAGATCGCCACGGGCGGCGGCGGTGGGTCGGTGGGCATCGGCTTCGCGGTCCCGATCAACACCGCCAAGGCCGTCATCCCGCAGCTGAAGGAGGACGGCGAGGTGCAGCGCGCCTACCTCGGCGTGAGCACGCTCACCGTGGACGAGCGCACCGCCGAGGACCTCAACCTGCCGGCGCAGGCGGGCGCGCTGGTCCAGCGGGTGTTCGACGGCGGCCCGGCGGACGAGGCCGGCCTGCGCGCCGGGCGCACGCCCACCGCGGACGGCGTCACGGCGGGCGGCGACCTGATCGTGAAGGTCGACGGCGTGGAGATCGGCGAGTCGAGCGACGTTGCCGCGGCCATCGCCGACAACAAGCCGGGTGACGAGATCGAGATCGAGTTCTTCCGCGGCGACGACCGCGAGAAGGTGACGGTGGAGCTCGGGGAGCGACCCGAGGAGACGCCGTCGCAGGGCGGCCCGGACGGCGGTCGACCCTCCCCGCCCGACGAGCCGGACGACCAGGGACCGGAGCTGTTCCCATTCCCCTAGCCGCCCGGTAGGACCGCACCCCCAAGGCACGAAGCCCCCGGCTCCCCGCCGGGGGCTTCGTGTGCCTGCCACCATTGAACCGATGACCAGCATCAAGATCTGCGGCATCAGCCGTTCCGAGGACGCCCGACTGGCGGTCGAGTGCGGCGCCTGGGCCATCGGCCTGGTCTTCTGGCCTCACAGCCCGCGCCGCTGCGAGCTCGACGCGGCGCAGGAGATCGCGGCCGAGCTGCGGCGGGAGGTGGAGATCGTGGGCGTGTTCAGCGACGCCACGCTGGACGACGTGACCGCTGTCGCCGAGGTCGTGCCGCTGTCGATCCTCCAGCTCCACGGGCACGAGGGCCCCGCCTACTGCCGTGAGGCCGCTCGTCGCACCGGCGCGAAGGTGATGAAGGCCGCGCGCGTGCGCGATCAGGCCGGCATACGCGCGCTAGAGCCCTTCCACACCGAGCTCCACCTGCTCGACGCCCACTCGCCGCACGCCCCCGGCGGCACGGGCGAGCAGTTCGACTGGGGGCTCGCCGCCCATCATCCGCGCAACGTGCCGGTTGTGCTCTCCGGCGGGCTCACCCCCGAGAGCGTGGGGGAGGGAATCGCGGCCGTGCGCCCGTTCGCGGTGGACACGGCCAGCGGCACCGAGGCAGAGCCAGGCCGCAAGGACGAGGCGAAGGTGCGGGCCTTCTTCCGGGCGGTCGCCGCCGCCGACGAGAAGGCCGCGGCCGCATGACCGTCGGAGTCGAGGAGCGCTTCGGCCCCTACGGGGGCCGCTACGTGCCCGAGACCCTGATCCCGGCGCTCGACGAGCTGGCACGGGCATGGGTCGAGGCCAAGGCGGACCCCGGCTACCGGGCCGAGCTCGAGGGCCTCGCGCGCGACTACGTGGGCCGCCCCACGCCGCTGTACCTCGCCGAGCGCCTGTCCGAGGCGGCCGGTCGCACGACCTATCTCAAGCGAGAGGACCTCAACCACACCGGCTCGCACAAGATCAACAACGCCGTTGGCCAGGTGCTGCTCGCCCGCCGCATGGGCAAGCGCCGCATCATCGCCGAGACGGGCGCGGGCCAGCACGGCGTGGCCACCGCCACGGCCTGTGCGCTCTTCGACACCGAGTGCGTCGTGTACATGGGCACCGAGGACATGCGCCGGCAGAAGCCCAACGTCGAGCGCATGCGCCTGCTCGGCGCCGAGGTTTCCGGGGTGGATGCCGGGGCGCGCACGCTCAAGGAGGCGGTGAGCGCCGCGATCCGCGACTGGGTGGCCAACGTGGGCGACACCCATTACGTGATCGGCTCGGCCGTGGGCCCCGCGCCCTATCCCGCGCTCGTGCGCGACCTTCAGCGCACCATCGGAGACGAGACGCGCGCGCAGGTGCTCGAGGCTGAGGGGCGCCTTCCGGACCGGGTGCTGGCCTGCGTGGGCGGCGGCTCCAACTCGATCGGCATGTTCGCGGGCTTCACCGCCGACGAGGGCGTGGAGCTGATCGGCGTCGAGGCGGCGGGGGAGGGGCTGGAGTCGGGCCGCCACAGCGCCCCGCTCACCACCGGCGCGCGCGGCATCCTCCACGGCGCACTGTCCGCCGTGTTGCAGGACGACGAGGGCCAGATCCTCGAGGCGCACTCCATCTCGGCCGGCCTCGACTATCCGGGCTCCGGCCCCGAGCACGCCTTCCTGCGCGACACGCGGAGGGCCCGCTACGTGGCGGTGGAGGACTCGGAAGCGGTGGCGGCGTTCAAGCGGCTGTCGGTGCTCGAGGGCATCATCCCCGCGCTCGAGCCGGCGCATGCGATCGCATGGGCGCTCGCCAACCCAGGCGGCGAGCTCGACGTCATCACCCTCTCGGGACGCGGGGACAAGGACCTGGCCGAGGTGCTGGGCCTTGAGTGAGCGCATCGCCGCGGCCTTCTCGGACAACGGGAAGGCCGCCGCGCTCATGCCGTACCTTATGGGCGGCTACCCGGACATGGAGGCATCGCGCGCCGTGGGCGAGGCCTGCGCCGATGCCGGAGCGGACCTGATCGAGCTGGGCGTCCCGTACTCGGATCCACTCGCCGACGGGCCGGTGATCCACGCGGCCGCCACCGACGCGCTCGCCGCGGGCGCCACGGTCGAGGGCGTGATCGGAGTGTGCGAGGCGCTCGCGGCTCGGCTCCCCGTCGTGCTCATGGTCTACGCCAATGTCGTCCTCGCGGGCGGCGCCGAGGCGTTCGCGGGGCGGGCCGCCGACGCCGGCGCGTCCGGGCTCATCGTCCCGGACCTGCCCCATGACGAGGCCGGCGAGCTGCGCGCGGCCTGCGACGCCCGCGGGCTGGCGCTCGTCCCGCTCGTGGCGCCCACCAGCACGGGCGAGCGGCTCGCGGCCATCGGCGCGGACGCCCGCGGCTTCGTCTACACGGTCTCGGTCACCGGCACCACCGGCGAGCGGGGGGAGCTGCCCGAGGGCCTCGAGCACACGGTGGAGCGGGTGCGCGGCACCACCGAGCTGCCGGTGGCCGTAGGCTTCGGCATCTCCACCGGCGAGCAGGCCCGGCGCGTGGCGGCGGTGGCCGACGGCGTGATCGTGGGCAGCCGCATCGTGCGCGCCGCGGGGGAGGAGGGCGCCGCCGGCGTCCGCTCGGTGGTCGAGGAGCTGGCGCTCGCGCTGCGCTGATGGTTCAATCGGGCGCATGCCCGGACTCGCACGCCGCGCGGCCCTGACGGCCGTCCTCGCACTTATCCACGCCCCGGCCGCTGTCGCCGCCGCCGGCGGCGGCTCGTCGTCGTTCGGCGGGGGCGGGGGCTCCTCCGGGGGCGGCTCCTCGGGCGGGGGTGGCGGCGGCAGCGGCGACTTCGGGCTCTTCGACGCCGTGCTGTTCGGCCTGATCGCCCTGGGCGTCGTGGCCATCTTCATCGCCGCCGGCGTGGCCTCGATCCGCTACGCGCGCCGCCGCCGCGCCCGCGCGGCGGCGGTCGGGCGCGTCTCGCTGGCGGCGGCCGAGGACGACTCCGCCTTCCACCCCGACATGGTGCGGCGCTGGGCCGATTACCTCTTCCGCGAGGCCCAGGCGGCCTGGGACGCCCGCGACCACGCGCGCCTGGCCGCGATCGTGGGAGCCGACCTGCTGGTCGAGTGGACCCGCCGGCTCGACGACTTCGAGGCCAAGGGCTGGCACAACCGCGTGGAGCTGCCCGGCCCGGTGGAGGTCGAGTACCTCGGCCTCGTCAACCGGGCCGACGACGGCGACGACCGTGCGGTGGTCCGCATCGAGGCCAGGCTGCGCGACTACGTCGTGGATCGCAACGGGGCCGTCATCAAGGCGGACGGCGCCACGTCGACCGAGCGCACCCTGCAGGAGTGGTGGACGCTCGGCAAGCGCGACAGCCGCTGGATCGTGTTCTCGATCGAGCAGGAGGCCGAGGGCCGCCACAACCTCGACGGCCGGCTCGTGGCCACGCCCGCCGACGACGCGGAGCGGCTCGGCGACGCGGTCCTGGTCGACCTGGCCGCCCAGGACAAGGTGGCTCCCGGCTTCACGGTCGCCGACGTCGCGGACCTCGACTTCGACGGCGACGCCCGCGCCGCCGCCCTCGACCTCTCGCTCGCCGACGCGCGCTTCGCCCCCGACCTGCTCGAGGCCGCGGCCCGCCGCGTGGTCTCCGCGTGGGCCGAGGCGGTCGACGGCGACGACGCGCCGCTCGAGGCCGTGGCTTCGCCGGAGGCGGTGCGCAGAATGCTCCATCCCAGCGGAGACGGCACCCGGCTCGTGGTGCGCGGGCCGGTCGTGCGGAGGGTCCACATCGCCAGGCTCGACGCCGCGACGCAGCCGCCCGTGATGAGCATCGAGGTGGAGGTGAGCGGCCGGCGCTACGTGGAGGACCGCGACACGGCCGCGGTCGTGTCCGGCAGCCGCTCCGCCGAGGCGCGCTTCACGGAGCGCTGGACGCTGGCGCTCGACGGGCCCGACGCGGCGCCGTGGCGCATCGTGGACGCCGCGGCGGAGGCGGTCCGGTAGCGTCGCCGGCGATGGCCACGGCCGCCGACGTCGCCCGCAGCTACTTCGAGTCCGTCTCGGCGCGCGATCCCGAGGCCATGGCCTCCCACTGGAGCGCCGACGGCGTGGACGACCTCGTGCCGATCGGGATCCTGCGCGGGCCCGGGGAGGTGCGCGACTTCTTCCGCGGCCTGTTCGCCGCCATCCCGGACGCCGAGATGACCGTGGACCGCATCAGCGCGGACGAACGCACGGCCGCGGTCCAGTGGCGCCTGGTCGGAACATTCGACGGCGCCCCCTTCCAGGGCATCGACCCCACCGGGAAGCGGATGGAGCTGCGGGGCTGCGACTGCCTGGAGGTCGAGGGCGGGAAGGTCGTCCGCAACACCGCGTACTACGACGGGATGGCGTTCGCCCGGGCGGTGGGGATGATGCCGCCGCTGGACTCACCCGCCGAGCGGGCCATGAAGACCGCGTTCAACGGCCTCACGAAGCTCCGCGGAGCGCTCCGCTAGACTGCCGCGCCGCATGCAGGTCCTCGTCGTCACCATGGTCGGGCTGGTCTGGTGGATCTGCGCCTGGGCCTTCGGCGTCAAGTCGTTCGACGCCTTCATGCTCACCGTCGGCATGGTGGTCGTCTCGGCGTCGGTCTACATCTTCAAGCCGTACGTCGACCGCCTGCTCGGCCGCCGTAGCTAGCCGAAGAACGCCGCGGCCGCCTCGTACTCCTCGGGCGGCACGGTGCGCAGCGCCGCCACCACCTCGGCCAGCGGCACGAGCTCGATGTGGGTTCCGCGCAACGCGGGCATCGTGCCCCACCTGCTCTCGTTCGCGGCGTCGATCGCCGCGAGGCCGAGGCGCGTGGCCAGCACGCGGTCGAAGGCCGTGGGGGTGCCGCCGCGCTGCACGTGGCCGAGCACGGTCGCGCGCGTCTCGAAACCGGTGCGCCCCTCGATCTCGCGCTCGAGCAGCTGGCCGATGCCGCCCAGGCGCTCGTGCCCGAACTCGTCCTTCTCACCCGACACGACCTTCAGCGTGCCCTCCTTCGGCACCGCGCCCTCGGCCACGACCACGATCGAGAAGTAGCGCCCGCGGGCGTGGCGCCGGCGGATCAGGCGGCAGACCTCGTCGATGTCGAAGGGCGTCTCGGGGATGAGGATCACGTCGGCGCCGCCGGCGAGCCCGGAGTGCAGCGCGATCCAGCCCGCGTGGCGTCCCATCACCTCCACCACGAGCACGCGATTGTGGCTCTCGGCGGTGGTGTGCAGCCGGTCGATGGCGTCGGTCGCGACCTGGACCGCCGTGTCGAAGCCGAAGGTCATGTCGGTGCCGCCGAGGTCGTTGTCGATCGTCTTCGGCACCCCCAGCACGGGCAGGCCGGCCTCGTGCAGCCGGTTGGCGGCACCGAGGGTGTCCTCGCCGCCGATGGCGATCAGGCCGTCGACGTGCAGGCTGTCGAGCGTCTCGCGGATCCGGTCCAGGCCGCCCTCGTGCTTGAAGGGGTTCGTGCGCGAGGAGCCGAGGATCGTGCCGCCTCGGGGGAGGATCCCGCGCGTGGACTCGATCGTGAGCTCGGTGTAGGCGGACTCGATCGGGCCGCGCCAGCCGTCGCGGAAGCCGACGATCGCGTGGCCATAGTGGTCCACGCCCTTGCGCACGACCGCCCGGATGACCGCGTTCAGCCCCGGGCAGTCGCCGCCGCCGGTCAGCACTCCGATGCGCATCGGCCGCGAGGCTAGCGTTCCTAGACTGCCCGCCGTGGTCCGCCGCCCCGCCATCGGCTACGCCCTCGCCCTCGCCGCCGCCACCATGTGGTCGCTGAACGGGAGCATCGCCCGCGAGCTCCTCGACGACGGCGTGAGCGCCGTCAGGTTGTCCGAGCTGCGCTCCTTCGGCTCCTGGGCCATCCTCGTCGCCGTCCTCGCGGTGGCGCGCCGCGACCTGCTGCGGGTGGACAGGCGCGAGATCCCCGCGCTCGCGTTCCTCGGCATCGCCGGGCTCGCGCTCGTGCACGCGACGTACTTCATCGCGATCGACCGGCTGCAGATCGGGGTGGCCCTCACGATCCAGTACCTCGCGCCGCTGCTCATCCTCGTCTGGCTGCGCGTCGTGCACGGGCGCCGGGTGGCGCCGAGCCTGTGGGGCGCGGTCGCCCTGTCGGTTGCGGGCTGCTTCCTGGTGGTGCGGGCCTTCGACGCCGACGGGCTCGACGGGCTGGGCGTGGCCGCCGCCCTCGCGGCGGCGGTCACCTTCGCGATCTACGTGGTCGGCGCCGAGCGCGCCGGCCACAAGCACCAGCCCGTCACGACGCTCGTGTGGTCGTTCGGGTTCGCGAGCCTGTTCTGGGCGGTCACGGCCCCCTGGTGGAGCTTTCCGTTCGCCGAGTTCGGCTCGGCCGGCGCCGTCGCGCTCGGCCTCGGCGTGGTCGTGATCGGCACGCTGCTGCCGTTCATCTGCATGGTCGCGGCCCTGCGCCACATCCCCGGTCCGCGGGCGGCCATCGTCTCGACGCTCGAGCCGGTGCTCGCCGCGCTGTTCGCCTGGGTCATCCACGACGAGGCGCTGGCCGCCGTGCAGATCGCCGGCGGGGCCCTCGTCCTGGGGGCCGTGGTGTGGGTGCAGTCGCATCGCCCCGACCTCGAGGCGGAGTCCGCCCCGCTGCGCGAGGCGCGCTAGCCCTGGCGGCGGAGCAGGCGGCTGAGCGCCTGCACGCCCGTCTCGACGACGAGCGCGAGCGCGGCGAGGATGACGAACCAGACGAGCACCACGGCGAGGATGATGACCATGTCGGCGCCGCCCATCGCGAGCAGGACGAGCGCGACCAAGGCCGCGAGGAGGATGGTGACGATCAAGCCCGGCATCCGCCGCGAAGACTAGACGAAGCCCCGGTTAAGCCGGGCACCCCGTTTGCGCGTTCTCCGACCCCGGGTTTAGGATGCCGCCCAGTTCGCCTTTTCCTACTAGGAGGGATTTCTCTTGCGAGCACGTTGGTTGGCAGTTCTCAGCTGCCTCTTCGCTGCTCTCGCGCTCGGGGTCGCCGCTTGTGGCGACGACGACGACGACGAGGGTGGCCAGGGCGGCGACGGGGGCGGATCGGTAACGGTCTACTCCAGCCTGCCGCTCCAGGGCGCTTCACGCCCGCAGACGACGGCGATGGTCCAGGGCATCGAGCTCGCCCTGCAGCAGGCCAACAACCAGGCCGGCGACGTCACCGTCAACTATGAGTCGCTCGACGACTCCACCGCGCAGGCTGGTACCTGGACGCCGGAGGCCACGTCGGCCAACGCGCGCAGGGCTGCCCAGGACGAGTCGGCGGTGGCCTACATCGGCGAGTTCAACTCGGGGGCGAGTGCAGTCTCGATCCCGATCCTGAACGAAGCCGGCCTCGCCCAGGTCAGCCCGGCGAACACCGCCGTGGGCCTGACCACGGACGAGCCGGGCGCCGACGAGGGCGAGCCGGACAAGTACTACCCGACGGGCGAGCGCCACTACGCGCGCATCGTCCCGAAGGACACGATCCAGGGCGCCGCACTCGCGACCGTCATGAAGGAGGACGGCTGCACGTCCATCGGCATCCTCCACGACAAGGAGGTCTACGGCGCGGGTCTCGCTCGCAACATCGCGGGCAGCGCCGAGGAGCAGGACCTGGAGGTGGCGGTCAACACGGGCATCGACCCGAAGGCGGCCAACTTCCGTTCCGTGGCGGCCGACCTCCGCAGCGGGGGCGTCGACTGCTTCGTGTTCAGCGGCATCACCGCCAACGGCGCGGTGCAGCTGTACAAGGACGTCGAGGCCGCGCTGCCGGACGCGCAGCTCTACGGCCCCGACGGCGTGGCCGAGTCGGGCTTCGCCGACCCGGAGGAGGGCGGCATCCCGGCCGACGTCGCGGAGAAGGTGAAGGTCTCGGTGGCCACGCTGTCGCCGGACGAGTACCCGCCGGAGGGCCAGGAGTTCTTCTCGACGTTCGAGGAGGAGTACGGCGAGCCCAACCCGGATCCGTACGCCATCTACGGCTACGAGGCGATGACCCTGGTCCTCGACGTGCTGGAGCGCGCCGAGGATCCGACCGATCGCGCGTCCGTCATCGAGGCCCTGTTCAGCACGCAGGGCCGCGAGTCGGTGCTAGGCACCTACGACATCGACGAGAACGGTGACACGACGCTCACGGACTACGGCATCTACACGATCGCGGACGGCGAGCTCGTCTTCGATCAGACGATTCAGGCCGCGGGCTAGGGCCCAACGCCCGATTCCGACCATGGGCGGGCTGCTTCGGCAGCCCGCCCATAGGTCTGATTCAATGACCACGCTTCTCGGAGGAAGTGCCGCCTAGTTGGAAGCTGCCACCACCACTGCCGCCAAGCCCGCGGCGCCGGCCCCCGTGGCCGTCGCCCGTGACTTTCTCGCAAAGTACGGGCTGATCATCTTCCTCCTTGCGATGCCGATCGCCTTCGGCATCCGGGACCTCAGCGCCGAGGGGGACCTGTCGCGTCTCGGCAACAACCTCGTCGACGGGGTCTCCAACGGGGCGATCTGGGCGCTCGTGGCGCTCGGCTACACGCTCGTCTACGGGATCATCGAGCTGATCAACTTCGCTCACGGCGACGTGTTCATGCTCGGCTCGTTCGTCTCCGTCGGCCTCTGGGGCACCTTCGCGCTCACCGTGGCCACCGGCGCGCTCGGCCTTGTCGTGGGCCTCGTCGTCACGCTGTTCGTGGCCATGATCGCCACCGGCGCGCTCAACGTGATGATCGAGCGGGTCGCATATCGGCCCCTGCGCAACGCGCCCAAGCTCGCCCCGCTCATCACCGCCGTCGGCTTCTCCTTCATCCTGCAGAACGTCGGCCTGCTCTGGCTCGGCGGCTCGCCGGAAGGCGTCACGGACCTGATCGAGTCACAGGACCGGTTCTTCGAGGTCGGCGGGGTGGTCATCACCAACGGCGACGCGCTGGCCTTCACCGCCACCATCCCGCTCGTGCTCGGCCTGACCACGTTCATCGCCCGCAGCCGCATCGGCAAGGCGATGCGGGCCACCGCGCAGGATCCCGAGGCGGCGCGCCTGATGGGCATCAACGTGGACACCACGATCTCGTTCACGTTCCTGCTCGGCGGCCTGATGGCCGGCGCCGCGGGGCTGATCTACGCCCTCTACCAGACCACCGTCTGGTACTTCCAGGGCTTCCAGGCGGGCCTGATCGCGTTCACCGCCGCGGTGATGGGGGGCATCGGCAACCTGCGCGGGGCCGTGCTCGGCGGCCTGATCATCGGCTGCATCCAGCAGATGTCGGACAACCGCATCGGCGGCCAGTGGACCAACGCCGTCGTGTTCGGCTACCTGGTGATCATCATGGTCTTCCGGCCTCAGGGGCTCCTCGGCGAGGAGACACGGGAAGCCGGATGAGCGCCGTAGCCGGCCGTCTGCGTGCGGTCCCGCACGCTCAGAAGCTCCTCGCCACGGCCGCGATCCTCGTGGCCGTCCTGGTCCCGTTCTACTTCGGGAAGGGCTCCCCGCAGATCGACGACGCCACGCTCGCCATGGCCTACATCGGCATGGCGCTGGGGCTCAACCTCATCGTCGGCTTCGCGGGGCTGCTGGACCTGGGCTACGTGGCGTTCTTCGCCATCGGGGCGTTCACCATGGGCTGGCTCGGCTCGGGCTTCTTCTCCCAGGCCGGGGGCGAGGGCGTGCACGTCCTGGTCTCGGAGCCGGCGTCCAACCTGCCCGGCATCCACATGAACTTCCTGGTGGTGATCGTGTTCGCGATCATCTTCACCACGATCGCGGGCATGCTGATCGGGTTGCCCACGCTGCGCCTGCGGGGCGACTACATCGCGATCGTCACGCTGGCCTTCGGCGAGATCATCGGCCGGGTGGCCATCAACGGCGACGAGCTGCGCATCGGCGGGATCTGGGACGCCACCATCGCCAAGCTGCCGTTCTTCGAGCCGATCGGCTCGGCGGCCACGCTCACCGGAGGGCGGCGCGGCATCACGCCCGTCGACAAGGTGGACCTGCCGTTCGTCGAGCGCTTCGTGGCGCTCGACCTGCGCCCTTGGTACTTCCTGGCGCTGGCCATCGTGCTCATCGCCCTGTTCGTCAACTTCCGGCTGCGCGACTCGCGCCTGGGCCGTGCCTGGATCGCGCTGCGCGAGGACGAGGTGGCGGCGGCCAGCATGGGCGTGCCGCTGGTCAAGACCAAGCTCCTGGCCTACGGCACGGGTGCGGCGTTCGGCGGCGCATCCGGCGCGTTCCTGGCCTCGTACCTCAACACGGTGAACGCCGACCAGTTCCAGTTCTCGTTCTCCATCTTCATCCTGGGCATGGTCATCCTCGGCGGCCTCGGCTCGATCTGGGGCGTCGTCGTGGGCGCCATCGCGCTGTCACTGCTCAACAACTACTTCATCCCCGACGTCTTCAACACCTGGCCGGAGAAGGTCGGGCTCGACTTCGACCTCAGCCAGCTCAGCTTCGGCATCTTCGGGTTCCTGCTCGTGATCATGATGGTGCTGCGGCCCGAGGGCCTGATACCCGAGCGAAGGCGTCAGCTCGAGCTGGAGGAGGGCATCGGCGCGGGCGCCACCGCGGGGGCCGGGCCGACGCTCGAGGGCGGCACCGGCAAGCACGGCGAGGACGTGTACGAGACGCGGCGTGACTGACGTGGCCGACACCTCGCCGGACGTCCCGGCCGATCCCGGCGGCAACGGGCAACCGGCGATCCTGAGGGCCCAGGGGGTGCAGAAGGTCTTCGGCGGGCTCGTGGCCGTGGAGGAGGTGGACTTCGCGATCCCCGAGCGCTCTATCGTCTCGATCATCGGGCCCAACGGCGCGGGCAAGACCACTTTCTTCAACATGCTCACGGGCCTCTACAGGCCCACGCGCGGACGGGTCCATTTCCGCGAGCGCGACATCACCGCCAGGCGCCCGGACAAGATCATGAAGCTGGGCGTGGCGCGCACGTTCCAGAACATCCGCCTGTTCGCCACGATGTCGGCCACCGAGAATGTGATGATCGGCCAGCACACCCGCATGCGCGCCGGGCTGTTCGGCTCGATCCTGCGGCCGCCGTGGGTGGTCGCGGAGGAGCGCGAGGTGCGCGAGAAGGCGCGCGAGACGCTGGCCTACGTGGGGCTGCAGTCCGCGTCCTTCGACCAGATGGCGGCCAACCTCTCCTACGGCGACCAGCGCCGGGTGGAGATCGCCCGCGCCCTGGCGTCGGACCCCGAGCTGCTCCTGCTCGACGAGCCCACGGCCGGCATGAACCCGCAGGAGTCGGCCGCGCTCACGGACTTCATGCGCCGGCTGTGCGACGAGCGCGGCCTCACGATCCTGCTGATCGAACACGACATGAAGGTGGTCATGGGGGTATCGGAGCGCATCACCGTGTTCGACCATGGCGTGAAGATCGCCGAGGGCAGCCCGCAGGAGGTGCGCCAGGACCCCAAGGTCGTGGAGGCCTACCTCGGCACCCAGAGCGGCGAGCACGACGAGGAGGGCTCCTGATGGCGCTGCTCGAGGTCCGAGACCTCCAGACCTACTACGGCAACATCCAGGCCCTGAAGGGCATCTCGCTCGAGGTCGAGGAGGGGGAGATCGTCACGCTCATCGGGTCCAACGGCGCGGGCAAGTCCACCACCCTGCGCTCGATCTCCGGGCTCACCCCGCCGCGCTCGGGCTCCATCAAGTTCGACGGGCGCGAGATCGGGGAGACGCCGCCGCAGGAGATCGTCCGGCTCGGCATATCGCAGTCGCCCGAGGGGCGAAAGTGCTTCGCGCGCATGAGCGTGCGGGAGAACCTCGAGCTCGGCGCGTTCCTGCGCCGCGACGACGGCGTCCACGACGACATGGACCGCGTGTTCGACCTCTTCCCGCGCCTGAAGGAGCGCGAGAAGCAGAAGGCGGGCACGATGTCCGGCGGCGAGCAGCAGATGCTGGCCATCGGCCGGGCGCTGATGGCATCGCCCAAGCTGCTGCTGCTCGACGAGCCTTCGATGGGGATCGCGCCCATCCTGGTGGAGCGGATCTACGAGACGATCGCGGCGATCAACAGCCAGGGCACCACCATCCTGCTCGTCGAGCAGAACGCCAACTTCGCCCTCGGCGTCTCCAAGCGCGGCTACGTGCTGGAGACGGGCACGGTCGCCCTCACCGACGCGTCCGAGGCGTTGCGCAAGAATCCCGATGTGCAGAAGGCCTACCTCGGAACATGACCGTCATCGCCCTCATCGGCTCCAACGCCCTGTTGCTCACGTACGCGTGGCTGCTGTCGGCGATCGTGGCCTCCTATCTGTCCAACCGGAAGGGATATGGGGAGCGCTGGGGCCTGGCGGCCGGCATGCTGCTCACCGTGGCCGGCGTGCTCATCTGGCTCGTGGTACCCGCTCGGCGCGACTCGCGCTGGAAGCTCCAGGGCCCGCTGCCATGGCAGAAGGGCACCGGCAAGACGGTGGCCGAGGCGCGCGCCGAGCACGACCCGGAATAGCTACGAGCCGGTGGCCGCCCGCAGCGCCTCTTCGAGGTCCGGCCGGCGGAACTCGTAGCCCAGCTCGGTCAGTCGCCTGGGCACCATGCGCACGCCCGTGGTCACGATCAGGGCCATCTCGCCGTAGAGCAGCTTCAGCGCCAGCGCGGGGACGGGCGCCACGGCGGGCCGGCCCAGCACCCGGCCGAGCGCCTTGGACAGCTCGCGGTTCGTGACGGGCTCGGGCGCCGCCACGTTCACCGGGCCGGAGGCGGCGGCCGTGTCGAGGCAGAGCAGCTGCGCGCCCGCCACGTCGTCGGCGTGCGCCCACGGGACGTACTGGCGCCCGCCCGCCACCGGCCCGCCCACGCCCAGCTTGAACGGGGGCAGCATCTTCTCGAGCGCGCCGCCGCCCTCCGACAGCACCACGCCGGTGCGGGTGGTGACCACGCGCAGGCCGAGCTCCTCCGCCTTGCGGGCCTCGGCCTCCCAGTCCTCGACCACGGCGGCGAGGAAATCGTCCCCGGCGGGCCCCGACTCGTCCACGGGCTCGTCGCCGCGGGCCCCGTAGTAGCCGCTCCCCGATTGGGACACGAGCACTCGCGGGCGTGGCTGCGCCGCCCGCAGGCCGGCCACGAGGTTGCGCGTGCCCGCCACCCGCGACTCGCGGATCTCGCGCCGGGCGCGCTCGGTCCAGCGCTGGGCCACGGTCTCGCCTAGCAGGTGCACCACGCCGTCGGCGCCCGACAGCGCCTCGGCGGGCGCCGGCTCGTCGCTCGGCGCGCGCCACTCGGCAGTCTCCACGCCATCGGGCAGCGCGGCGCCTGCCCGCTCGGCGTCGCGCGACAGCGCCACCACCTCGTCTCCCCGGTCCAGCAGCTCGGCCACCAGCGCGCGGCCGAGCATCCCGGTCGCTCCCGTGACGGCGACCCTCACGCCGGGGGCCGCCTTCAGCCCGTCCGGCTGAGCCGCGGATCGTCCTCGGCGGCGGTGCGCGCGGCCTCCTGCGCCACGGCGCGCGCCACCGCGGGGGCGACTTCGCGGTTGAAGACGCTCGGGATGATGTACTCGGGGGAGAGCTCCTCCTGGGCCACCACGCTGGCGATGCCGTAGGCGGCGGCCACCTTCATCTCCTCCGTGATGGCGCGGGCGCCGGCGTCGAACACGCCGCGGAAGACGCCCGGGAACGCGAGCACGTTGTTGATCTGGTTGGGGTAGTCCGAGCGGCCGGTGGCCATGACGCTGACGTAGGGGGCGGCCTCCTCGGGGCGCACCTCCGGGTCGGGGTTGGCCATGGCGAATACGAACGGCTCGGGATTCATCTTCTGGAGGTCCTTCGCGGTGACGATCCCGGGGCCGGACAGGCCGATGAAGAGGTCCGTGCCGTCGAGGACGTCGGCGGGGGAGCCGCCGCAGCGCTCCTGGTTGGTGTGCTCGGCCAGCCATGTCTTGGGCGCGTTCATCGATCCGTCGCCGAAGTCGGGGCGATCGGTGTGGATGGCGCCGAAGCGGTCGCACGCGACGAGCGAGGTGATGCCCGCGTTCATCAGGATCTTGGCCACGGCCACGCCGGCGGCGCCCGCTCCCGCCATCGAGACGCGCAGGTCCTCGAGCACCCGGCCGGTGAGCCGGCAGGCGTTGAGCAGCGCGGCGAGCACCACGACGGCCGTGCCGTGCTGGTCGTCGTGGAAGACCGGCATGTCCAGCTCCTCGATGAGCCGGTTCTCGATCTCGAAGCAGCGAGGAGAGGCGATGTCCTCGAGGTTGATGCCACCAAAGGTCGGAGCGAGCAGCTTGACCGTCTGGATGATCTCCTCCGGGTCCTTGGTTCCGAGGCAGATGGGGAAGGCGTCCACGTCGCCGAACTCCTTGAAGAGCATCGCCTTGCCTTCCATCACCGGCATCGCGGCCTCCGGGCCGATGTCGCCCAGGCCGAGCACGGCGGAGCCGTCGGACACCACGGCCACGGTGTTCTTCTTGATCGTGTACTCACGGGCCTTCTCGCGGTCGCGCGCAATCTCCAGGCACACGCGCGCGACGCCCGGCGTGTAGGCCATCGAGAGGTCCTCGCGGGTGGCGAGCGGGGCGCCCAGCCCCGTGTGGATCTTGCCGCCGCGGTGCAGCTCGAACGTGCGGTCGGTGACGTAGATGAGCTTGGTGCCGTCGAGGTCCTCGACCGCACGGACGATGCTCGCCCAGTGGTCGAGGTCGGCGCAGAACACGGTGATCTCACGCAGCAGCTCGCCCTCACCCGGCTCGATGATGTCGATCGCGCCGATGTTGCCGCCCGCCTCGCCGATCGCGCCGGCCAGCACGCCGAGCATCCCCGGGCGGTTCTCGATCTCGACCCGGAGGGTCATCGAGAACTGCGCGCTGGGAGTGATCGGCGAGGTGCTCATGCGGGGCGCAGATCATAGGGCCGGCGCCGCCTCACTACGATCCGCCCGGTGAGCCGCGAGATCTTCCTCATCGACGGGAACAGCCTGGCCTACCGCGCGTTCTTCGCCCTGCCGGAGACGATTGCCACCTCGGGCGGGTTCCCGACCAACGCGATCTTCGGCTTCGCCTCGATGCTCGTGAAGATCCTCACCGAGTACGGGCCCAAGCCCACGCTCGTGTGCTGGGACGCCGGGATGTCGGGGCGCGAGGTGGAGTACAAGGAGTACAAGGCCGGCCGCCGCGAGAAGCCCGACCTGCTGCGCGAGCAGTGGCCGCACCTGCATCCGCTCGTGGACGCCTTCGGCTACACGAACGTGAAGGTGGACGGCTACGAGGCCGACGACGTGATCGCCACGCTCGCGCGCCAGGCGCGGGACAAGGGCCACGAGGTGATGATCGTCACCGGCGACCGCGACACGTTCCAGCTCGTGGAGGACGGCGTGCGCGTGATGGCCACCAGCCGCGGCATCACCGAGACCAAGATCTACGATCGCCAGTCGGTCATCGACCGCTACGGCATCCCGCCCGAGCTCATCCCCGACTTCTACGGGCTCAAGGGCGACACCTCGGACAACATCCCCGGCGTCCCCGGCATAGGCGACAAGACCGCGGCGCAGCTGCTCCAGCAGTACGGCGACCTCGAGACCATCCTCGCCAGCGTCGACGAGATCTCGGGTGCCAAGCGCAAGGAGAACCTCACCGTCCACGCCGGCGACGCCCGCGTGTCCAAGCAGCTGGCCACCGCGCAGCGGAGCGTGGAGGTGGACGTGGACATCGAAGCCTGCGTGGCGCGCGAGCCCGATCGCTCGCGCCTGCGGGAGGTGTTTCGCGAGTTCGAGCTGCGCGACCCGCTGCGGCGCCTCGAGGAGGCGCTTGGCGACGAGGAGCAGGCGGCGCCGCGCGAGCGCCCCGCGGAGGACGTGTCGCTGCGCGCGCGTGAGGTGGCGCCCGCGGAGCTCGGCTCGCTCGACGGCGAGCTCGCCGTCCTGGCCGCCGGCCGCGCGGTGCCTGACGCGCAGGACGGCGAGCAGCTCGAGCTGGCGCCCGCCGCCGAGGAGCCGCCGCTGCGCTTCGCCGCCTACGCCGGCGCCGACGAGGTGCTCGTGGGGGAGGCCGAGACGCTCGCGGCGATCCTGCTGGGCTGGGGCGATCGCCCGGTTGTGGCCCACGACTGGAAGTCGATCGCCGCGGCCGACGACGAGTGCCCGGCGCCGCCGCTCGAGCACGACACGATGGTCGCCGCGTACCTCATCGACCCGGCGCGCCGCGGCTATGCCCTCGCCGAGCTGGCCGAGGGGGAGGGCATCGGAGCCACGATCGACGGTGCCGACGGCCTCGCGCGGAGCGCCGCGATCACGCGCGTGCTGGCCCAGCGCCAGGTCGCGCGGCTCGCCGAGGACGGCCTCACCCGGCTGTTCCAGGAGGTGGAGCTGCCGCTGGTGGACGTGCTCGCGCAGGTGCAGCGGGTGGGCGTCAAGCTCGACACCCGGCGCCTCGCCGAGATCCGCGAGCAGGTCGTTGGGCGCACGCTCGAGCTCGAGCGCGAGATTCACGAGCTGGCGGAGGAGGAGTTCACGATCGGCTCCCCCCAGCAACTGGCCCACATCCTGTTCGAGAAGCTCGGGCTGTCGCGCAAGCGCCGCGGCAAGACGGGCTTCTCCACCGATGCGCGGGTGCTCCAGGCAATCCGCTCGGAGCACGAGATCATCCCCAGGATCGAGACCTGGAGGGAGCTCTCCAAGCTCACGAGCACCTACCTCGACGCGCTGCCGGTGCTCGTCGACGAGGGCAGCCGCCTGCACACCACCTTCAGCCAGACGGGCGCCGTCACCGGGCGGCTGTCCTCCACCAACCCCAACCTGCAGAACATCCCGATCCGCACCGAGCTCGGGCGCGAGATCCGCTCCTGCTTCGTGGCGGAGGAGGGCTGCGCGCTCATCTCCGCCGACTACTCCCAGGTGGAGCTGCGCGTGCTCGCCCACATCGCCGGGGAGGAGGTGCTCAAGGAGATCTTCCGGCGCGGCGAGGACGTGCACACCGCCACCGCCGAGCAGATCCTCGGCGGCAAGCCGGATCCCGGCACGCGCTCGAAGGCGAAGATGGTCAACTACGGGATCGTCTACGGGCTGTCGGCCTACGGCCTGGCCGACCGCCTCCAGATCCCGCAGGAGGAGGCGCAGGAGTTCATCGACCGCTACCTCGAGCGCTTCCCGGAGGTCAAGCAGTTCATCGACGACACGATCGCGTTCGCGCGCGACGAGGGCCACGTCACCACGCTCTTCGGGCGGCTGCGGCGGATCCCCGAGCTGCGCGCGCGCCAGTTCCAGACGCGCTCGCTCGGGGAGCGGCTTGCCGTGAACACCGTCATCCAGGGCACGGCCGCGGACATCATCAAGGTGGCGATGGTCCGCTGCCACGCCGCGCTCGCCGATGCCGGGCTGGGCACACGCGTCGTGCTCCAGATCCACGACGAGCTGCTGTTCGAGGGTCCCGAGTCCGAGGTCGAGCAGGCGTCGGAGATCATCCGGCGCGAGATGGTGGGCGCCTACGACCTCGACCCGCCGCTCGAGGTGGACCTCGGCGCGGGGCCCAACTGGCTGGCCGCGAAGTGAGGGCGGCTGCGGGCTGATGGATCGGGTCGGACTCGCGGCGCTGGCCGTGGTGGCCGCCGGAGGGCTCGTGGGCCTGCAGGCGCCGCTCAACGCCGGGCTCGGCCGCGCGATCGGCTCCGTTCCCGCGGCCGCGGTCAACTTCATCGTGGGCCTCGCGGCCCTGGTGGTGCTGCTGGCGGTGATGGGCCAGCTCGGCAACGTCGGCGACGCCCCGCGCGAGCCCTGGTACTACCTCGTGGGCGGCCTGATGGGCGCCGTCTACGTCTTCACGGCGCTGTCAGCGGTCGGGACGCTCGGCGCCGGCGGCATCACGGCGGCCACGGTGGCCGGCCAGCTCACCGCCTCGGTCCTCATCGACCGCGCCGGCATCCTCGGCCTCACCGAGCGCCCGATCACCCCCACCCGCCTGCTGGGCATAGCGCTGTTGGTGGCCGGCGTGTACCTGGTGGTGCGCGAGTAGGCGGTGCGACGTGAGCCCTGGCCGCGTCCCGATCGCGCAGCTCGACGTTTGTCGGAATAGTTCCTACAAACGTCGGCCGACGCCGGCTCGCGCGCCTCCCGATCGCGATCCGGGCGCGTGTCGGGCGTTGCCGGCGCATCGTCTCCTTCCTTGCCCGGCGCGGTAGGATCCGTGCGGAAGCGCACGAGGAGGGAGAGTCAATGTCGACCCTGCGCCTGCCGCGCTTGCAGCACCACCGCCACGGCTCTGGGCATCCGCGGCTGCGGACGCTGTCCCGGCTCTTCTGGGCCGGCGCCGTCTCCTTGATCCTTCTGTTCGCGTTCTTCGCCGCGGAGGCGTTCTGAGGTTCCGTTCCACCCGGGGCCGGTACGCACGGCCCGCCCCCGGGTGGGAAAGACGGACGGTTGCCCCTGGAAACACTCACGAGCCCCGCGTTAGGGTCCGTAGGTGGCAGGGGTTCGCACGCGCGTGCGGCGCTTCGGTGTCGTACTCGCCGCCGCGGTTGTGTCGTCCGCTTCGGCGGCGGCGCCCGCGGCGGCCGTGCGCGACTGCCCTCAGGCGCAGTCGCCGCGGGTGATCGCCGCCGGCCTCGACGGCATGACCATCGACGCCGCCGGGCGCGTGTACGTCACCGCCGACGCCGCCGGCGAGTTGTGGCGCGTGGGCACCGACCGCTCGATCTGCGCGCTCGCTCGGGGCCGGCGCCAGCCCAGCGCGGTTGCGCTGCGCGACGGCAGCGCCATCGTGGTGGGCTTCGACGGGCGCATCCTCGAGCTGCCCGGCGCGTTGCCCGCCGGGTGATCCTCGGCTCTCTCGCCGCGGCTGCGGCCACGGCGGTCACATGGGCGCTGTTCGCGGTCACGATGCTCGGCCCCTGCGGTGGTGACGGCGGCGAGCCGCAAGCCGACCCGGACTCCTCGCAGGGCGACGTCTGCCGCCTGCTGGACCCGACCTGGCCGGAGCGGATGCTGGGTGGAGAGCCCGTGACCGTCCGGACATGGGTGATCCTGCTGCTGCCGGGAGCGATCATCCTGGTCGCCACGCTGGTGGGACGGTTGCGCGGCCAGGCCCGCATCGGGCTGGGCGTCGGCATCGCCCTCGCCTTCCTCGCCCTGCTCGTGCCCGTGATCGCCGTGGCGGCGATCCCGTAGGCGGGAGCTACGCGGCCGCGGGCACGTCCGCCCGCTGCGCCGGCCGCGGGGCGGGGCCGGCCGTGAACGACGGCGGCGCGATGCCGAGGTAGTGGTTGAAGGACCAGTCCACGAACCGCTGGGCGCCCATGGCCCGGATCAGCGGGCCCAGCAGCCGCGGCGGCACGCGCGGAACCAGTCGCTGAGTGCGCAGCATCCAGCGGAACTTCCACTCGTGCTCGGCGCTGAAGTCGTGGTAGCGCCGCAGCGCCTCCTCGCGGGTGGCGCGGCCCTCCACCACGGCGCGCAGCTCACGGCCGCATGCGAGCCCGAAGTAGAAGGCGGTGCGGATTCCCTCGGCGGTGAGCGGGAGGCAGTGGCCCGCCGAGTCGCCCACGAAGAAGACGCCGTCCGCGGTTGCGTCGCGCAGCTCGTGCGGAATCCAGTTGCCCTGGTAGCGCACTGCGTCGCGCTCGAGGTCGTCGGCGAGGAGCACCGTGGTGTCCTTCACGTGGAAGCGCGGGTCGAAGGAGCCCACTCCGACGCGCACCTCGTCCCGCGCGGGGAAGCTCCACCCGTAGCCCGCCGGCACGTAGCGGCGGTCGATCCAGATCTCGAGCTCGTCGCCGGCGCCGTGCGGGTGCACCTCGAGTCCGCGCGAGAGCGGGGCGTCCGGCGGCTGGTAGCCCTGCTCGGCGAGCACGCGGCGCCAGCCAAGGCCGTCCACGATCAGCGGGGCGGTGAGGTCGCCGCGGTCGGTGTGCACGACGTCTCCGGTGCGCCCGTTCACCTTCGCCGTCTCGAACTCCGCGTCGTTCTGGTCGTCGAGCAGCGAGCACAGGAGCGGGTAGTCGAAGGTCGAGAACTTCCACGGCAGCCGGAAACGCGAGCTTCCGTGCGGCGTGTGGACCACGAGCTCCTCGAAGGTCTGCCGGATGGAGTCCTCTACGCCGAGGTTCACCAGCCAGTCGGTGGGGGCGGCGCAGGCCGAGGTCTGGCGCTCGCCGATCTCGTAGCGGTCGAGCATCAAAACGCGCGCCCCGGAGCCCGCGAGCTCGCGGGCGACCGCGAGGCCTGCGAAGCTCGCGCCACAGATCAGGACATCCGCGTCAGCGCTCAGGGGCGTGCGGGCAGCCCCGCGCTTGGTCTTCCGCACCGGCATGGGCGGAAAAGCGTAGACCACGCTACCCTTCCCGCCCGTGTCGGATACCGAGACCCTGTCCCCACCCGCCCCCGCCGCCACGCCCGTAGAGGGCTCCGGGGGCCTGCTCGTCGAGATCGACGGCCAGATCGTTCCCAATTACGACGCCACCATGGTCCTCTTCGAGGAGGGGGACGTCGTCACGGGCAACGTGGTCCGTATCGACAAGGACGAGGTGCTGGTCGACATCGGCTACAAGTCGGAGGGCGTCATCCCCTCCAACGAGCTGTCCATCCGCAAGTCCGCCATCCCGCAGGACGAGGTGGAGCTCGGCGAGGAGGTCGACGCGCTCGTCCTCACCAAGGAGGACCAGGACGGCCGGCTGATCCTCTCCAAGAAGCGCGCCCGCTTCGAGAAGGCGTGGCGGCGCATCGAGGGAGCCGCGGAGTCCGGCGAGCCGGTCGAGGGCACGGTCATCGAGGTCGTCAAGGGCGGCCTCATCATCGACCTCGGGGTGCGCGGCTTCCTGCCCGCCTCGCTCGTGGACATCCGGCGCGTGCAGAACCTCGACGAGTTCCTGCACCAGAAGATCGAGTGCAAGGTCATCGAGCTCAACCGCTCGCGCAACAACGTCGTGCTCTCGCGCCGGGCCGTGCTCGAGGAGGAGCGCAAGGAGGTGCGCCAGCAGATCCTCGACCGCCTGCAGCCGGGGCAGATCGTGGAGGGCGCCATCTCGAACATCGTGGACTTCGGCGCCTTCGTCGACCTCGACGGGATCGACGGCCTCATCCACATCTCCGAGCTCTCGTGGAGCCACGTCAACCATCCCTCGGAGATCCTGTCGATCGGCGACGTCGTGCCGGTCAAGGTGCTCGACATCGACCGCGACCGCCAGCGCATCTCGCTCGGCCTCAAGCAGACGCAGGAGGATCCGTGGCAGCGGGTCGTCGACACCTACAACGTCGGTGACGAGCTGGAGGGCAAGGTCACGAAGGTCGTGACCTTCGGTGCCTTCGTCGAGATCCTCGACGGCGTCGAGGGCCTCGTGCACATCTCCGAGCTCGCCAATCACCACGTGGAGAACCCGCGTGAGATCGTCGGCCCCGACGACGACGTGAAGGTCAAGGTCCTCGAGATCGATTCCGAGCGCCGCCGGCTCTCGCTCAGCCTGAAGCGCACGGGCGAGCAGGAGGTCCCGGGCGGCGGGATGCCCAGCTCGTCGGGCCCGAGCGCCGAGATCAGCGGCCTCGGGGACGTTCAGGACCTGGACCTCTCAGACGACGTCTTCCAGGGCGAGCAGGCCTCAGGGCCCGCCGAGGAGGCTCCCGAGGTTGTCGAGCCGGCGGCGCCCGAGGCCGAAGCAGCGGCGCCGGAAGCTGAGGCAGCGGCGCCCGAGGCCGCGCCGGAGGCACCTGAGGCGGAGGCACCTGAGGCGGAGACGCCCGAGGCGGAGAAGCCCGAGGCTTCCGAGGAGCCCGCCGAGGCAGCCTCCGAGCAGTCCGACGAGGACCCCGAGCACACCTAGGCGCGTCGTGGCGAGCCTGCCGTTCGTGGGGCTCACCGGCGGCATGGGCGCCGGCAAGTCCGAGGCCCTGCGCGCGCTCGAGCGCCTCGGGGCGGCCACGCTGTCGAGCGACGCCGTGGTGCACGAGCTGCTCGAGAGCGACGAGGTGCGCGGGCTGCTTGCCGAGCGCTTCGGCGCCGACGTGGCCGCGGACCGGGCGGCGATCGCCGGCGTGGTGTTCGCCGATCCGGGCGAGCGGGCCTGGCTCGAGGGGGTGTTGTGGCCGCGGGTGGGCGCGCGGATCGCGTCATGGCGCGAGGAGCTCGGCGCGCGCGAGACCGCGCCGCGGGCGGCGGTGGTGGAGGTGCCGCTGCTGTTCGAGTCCGGGATGGAGGCGGCTTTCGACCACACGATCGCCGTCGTGGCCGGCGACGCCGTGAGGGCTTCGCGCACGTCTGGCCGCGATCACGCCGCGACGGACGAACGCGACGCCCGGCAGCTCTCCCAGGCGGAAAAGGCGGACCGAGCGGAGTTCGCGGTCCGCAACGACGGGACGCTCGCCGAGTTGGAGAGGGAGCTGTCCCGGATACTTGAGACGATAAGCACATGAGCCGCACCATCGCCCACCCGAGGCGGCGCGCCGCCGCGCCCGCTCGTCGCCGTCGTTCGAGCCGCGGCAGGCATCGCGGCCGGCGGATCGTGGCGGTGGTGGCTGCCGTGGCCGTGGGCGCGGCGGCCGCGGCAGCCGCGGGCATCGGCCCGCTCGGGGACGCCGTGCGTGAGATCACCCTGCCGCTGCGCCACGACGACGTCATCCGCCAGCAGGCCGCCGACAAGGGCCTCGACCCCGCGCTCATCGCCGCAGTCATCTACCAGGAGTCGAAGTTCCGCGACCAGACGTCGCCCGCCGGCGCGGAGGGGCTGATGCAGATCGTGCCGGACACGGCCCAGTTCATCGCCAGCAGGAGCGGCGGCACGGCGTTCGAGCTGCGCGACCTCGGCGACCCCGACATCAACATCCGCTACGGCTCCTGGTATCTGCGCTACCTGCTCGACCAGCACGGGGGCGACCTCACCCTGGCCGTGGCCGCCTACAACGCGGGTGAGGGCAACGTGGACAGCTGGGTGCGGGAGGCCGGGGGCCCGGCGAGCTTCGATCCGGCCACCGACATCCCCTTCCCCGAGACGCGTGCGTACGTCGCCGAGGTGCTCGAACGCCGCGAGGAGTACCGCGACCACTATGCGGACGAACTCGGATTGTAAGGACCGATTGCGGGTTTTCCCGGAGGCGGTACCCGGGGCACCACGAGTACCGTTCCCGCGTCAATGGGGTCAGGTCTTGCAATCCAGCAGGGGTCAGACCCCTGCTGGATTGCAAGACCTGACCCCCTCTAAAGGAGAACGATGAAGGCATCCGCGTTTGCGGTGCTCGCTGCTGTCCTGGCCCTCGGTGTGGCCGGCTGCGGCTCCAGCACGCTTGATACCGCCGAGATCGAGGATGAGGTCCAAGAGCTCGCCGAGGACCGCGACCTGGAGGTCGACGGCGTCACCTGCCCCGACGACATCGAGGCCGAGGAAGGCGACGAGTTCGACTGCGAGGTGGAGATCGAGGGCGGCGAGGAGATCGACGCCGAGGTCACCCAGCGCAACGACGACGGCGACGTCCGGATCCGCATTGACGCGGAGCAGATCGCTCAGGGCCAGCAGACCGACACCGGCGCCGGCACCGACACCGACACCGGCGGCGGCGCCCAGGACAACAGCCAGGACGCCCAGCTCATCGAGCAGGCGATCCGCTCGTTCGTGACGGCCGCCCGCGACGGCGACGCCGCCACGTTCTGCGGCCAGCAGTCCGACCCTCGCCTCGCCCGCCGTTACGGCAGCATCGAGGAGTGCGTGGAGTCCGCCGAGGCCAAGACTCCGGTGTCGTCCCTGCCCACGGGCGACCAGGTGGACATCGAGATCAGCTCGCTCACGCCCCCCACGGCCACCGTCCAGGTAAGCCGCCAGGGCGGCTCGGGCTCGAGCCCGTACGAGATGGTCGACGAGGGCGGCCAGGGCGGCTGGGCCGTCGAGTCGATCGACGGGGAATAACGCGAGGCTGGACGCCCAGAGTCCGCTCGGCTCCGCGGGTCAGGATGACCCGCGGAGCGCTCTTGCCCTCTGGCCGTAGAGGCCCTCAGGCCTCCGCCGCGGCCTCCCAGCGCGCGTAGGCGTCCTCCACGGCGCGCCTGGCTTCGGCGTGGCGCGCGCTGGAGCGCTCGCTGCGGCCGGGCGAGGCCCATGCGGCCGGGTCGGCCAGCTCGTCCTCGACCCCGCGCAGCGCGTGCTCCGCCCGCTCGATCTCGCGCTCGAACCGCTCCACCTGGCGCCTCTGGTTCTTGGAGAGGCCGTTGCCCGACGCGGTGGCGGGCGCCTTCTTGGCCGCCTTCTCCCTCGGCGCGGCCGGCGTCCGTGACGCGGCCTTGCGCTCCTCCCGCACGCGCGAGTACTCGGCCCAGCCGCCGTCGTAGCTGCGCAGCGTGCCGTCTTCGAGCGCGACCGTGCGCGTGCCCACGGCATCGAGCAGCGCGCGGTCGTGCGAGACGAGCAGCAGCGCCCCCTCGAAGCCGCGCAGCGCGTCCTCCAGCGCCTCGCGCGAGTCGAGGTCGAGGTGGTTGGTGGGCTCGTCGAGGATCAGCACGTTGGCCCCCGAGGCCACGAGCACCGCCAGGGACAGCCGCCGGCGCTCGCCTCCCGAGAGCCCGTCCATCGGCTTTTCGGCCTCGTCTCCGGAGAAGAGGAAGCGGCCCAGCAGCGCGCGGGCCTTGTTGGGCGTGAGCCCGGTGGCCCGCTGCGCGGCCTCCAGCACGGTGCCCCGGATGCCGAGCTCCTCGGCGTGCTGGGAGAGGTAGCCGAGCTGCACGTTGTGCCCGCGCCGCAGCCTGCCGCCATCGAGCTCGCGGCGCCCGGCGACGGCCTCGATGAGCGTGGTCTTGCCGGCGCCGTTGGGCCCGACCAGCGAGATGTGCTCGCCACGCTCCAGCCACAGGCCGCCGTCGTCGAGCAGCGTGCGCTCCCCGACCACGAGGCGGCCGTGCTCGACCTCGAGCACGACCCGTCCCGTGCGCTCGGCCTGGCCGAAGCCGAACCCCAGTGAGCGCTCGTCACGCGGGTCGCGCTGGATGCGCTCCATCTTCTCGAGCTTCTTGACGCGCGACTGCGCCTGGCGCGCCTTGGTGGCCTTGTAGCGGAAGCGCTCCACGAAGCGCTCCATCCGAGCGATCTCCGCCTGCTGCTTGTCGATGGCCTTGCCCAGCGCGATATCCCTGGCGGCCTGCTCGGTGCGCCAGGCGTGCCAGGGGCCGGGGAAGAAGCGCGAGCGGCCGGCCTCGATCTCCAGCACCGAGGTGCCCACCGCCTCGAGGAACCAGCGGTCGTGGGCCACGAGCACGATGGCGGCGTCGAGCGAGAGCAGGTGCTGCTCGAGCCATTCGAGCGAGCCGATGTCGAGGTGGTTGGTGGGCTCGTCGAGCAGCAGCAGGCCGGGATCCCCGGCCAGCGCGCGGGCCAGCGAGCCGCGGGTGAGCTCGCCGCCGGAGAACGAGCGCAGGGGACGGTCGAGGTCCGCGTCTGCGAAGCCAAGGCCGTGCACTGCGGAGAGCGCGCGCGAGCGCCAGCCGTAGCCGCCGGCGTGTTCCAGCCGGGTCTGCGCGCGCGAGTAGCGGTGAAGCACCGAGGCGTCGTCGGGCGTCTGCGCCATCGCGGTCTCGAGCCGCCCCAGCTGCTGCTCCAGCGCCACCAGGTCGCCGCAGCCGCCCAGGACGTAGTCGCGCAGCGAGAGGTCGCGCTCGCGCGGCGGCCGCTGGTCGTGCAGGGCCACCCGCGCCCCCTTCTCGAGCACGAGCTCGCCGCCGTCGACGCCCGTCTGCCCGGCCACCATCCGCAGCAGCGTGGTCTTGCCGGCGCCGTTGCGCCCGGCCAGGGTCATGCGGTCGCCGCGCTCGAGCTTGAACGAGACGCCGCGAAGGAGGGGCTCGCCCGCCATGTCCTTGTCGAGCCCGGCTGCGATGACGACGGCCATGAGGCCGTCGATGGTAGGGCGGCAGCCAGCCACGTCGGCTTCGGGATCGCGTTCGCCGAGGCGGAGGGGACCATCGACTCGGTCGGCTTCACGTGCACTTTGCACAACCCCAAGCTCGCGACGTGCGACCCGCCGCTGTCGCAGCTGGGCCACGAGGTGCGCGTGCTCGCAGGGAACATGAACGACTCGGTGCGCGTCGGCCCCGGCCCGTTCCGGGCGTCCGTCGACCTGGGCACCGGCAGCGACAACGCCCGAGTGGCGAACGGGCAACGCGAGGCGGTCGCCTGCGGCGCGGGCATCGACCAGGTCGTCGCCGATCCGGTGGACGTCGTGGCCTCCGACTGCGAACTCGTGATCGCGGCCTCGGCGCTCCGGCGCCGGCTGGCCGAGCTGGCGCACCGCGCGGTCCATCGGGCGCCGTCGCTACGCTGAATCGGTTATGCCCGAGTTCCGCGTCAACCCGGCCTACCAGCCGATCGCCGACCAGCAGCAGGCCCGCGACGGGCTCGGGCAGGGCATCCGCGACGGGGACCGCCTCCAGACGCTGCTCGGCGTCACCGGGTCGGGCAAGACGGCCACGATGGCGTTCACCATCGAGCAGGTCCAGCGGCCGTCGCTCGTCATCGCCCACAACAAGACGCTGGCCGCGCAGCTCTGCAACGAGTTCCGCGAGTTCTTCCCCGACAACGCGGTGGAGTACTTCGTCTCCTACTACGACTACTACCAGCCCGAGGCCTACGTCCCCAGCCAGGACCTCTACATCGAGAAGGACTCCTCCATCAACGAGGAGATCGAGCGGCTGCGGCACTCGGCCACGGCGGCGCTCAACGCGCGGCGCGACGTGATCGTCGTGGCCAGCGTGTCCTGCATCTTCGGCCTGGGCTCGCCGGAGAAGTACGACGCGATGATGCTCACGCTCGCCCGCGGGCAGGAGATCGACCGGGACACCACGCTGCGCAAGCTCGTGGACATGCAGTACCAGCGCAACGACCAGGTGCTGGGGCGCGGCAACTTCCGCGTGCGCGGGGAGACGCTCGAGATCTTCCCGGCATACGCGGAGTCGGCCTACCGGGCGGTGCTGTTCGGCGACGAGGTCGAGCAGCTCCAGCACTTCGACCCGCTGTCGGGCGAGGTCTACGACGAGCTCGAGCACGCGGGCGTCTGGCCCGCCACCCACTACGCCACCGACCGCGAGACCATCGAGCGCGCGGTGGGCGAGATCCGCGACGAGCTCGAGGCCCGCTGCGCCGAGCTCGAGGCCGAGGGCAAGCTGCTGGAGTCCCACCGGCTGCGGCAGCGCACGCAGTACGACATGGAGATGCTGCGCGAGCTCGGCTTCTGCAACGGGATCGAGAACTACTCGCGCATCCTCGACGGGCGGCGGCCGGGGGACCGGCCCTACTGCCTGGTGGACTTCTTCCCCGACGACTTCGTCTGCTTCATCGACGAGTCGCACCAGACCGTTCCGCAGATCGGTGGAATGTACGAGGGCGACCGCTCGCGCAAGCAGACGCTGGTGGACTTCGGCTTCCGCCTCCCCAGCGCGCTGGACAACCGGCCGCAGAAGTTCGACGAGTTCATGACGATCACGAACCAGATCGTCTACGTGTCCGCCACGCCCGGGGACTTCGAGCGCAACCACTCGGGCCGCATCGTCGAGCAGATCGTGCGCCCCACCGGCATCATCGACCCCGAGGTCGAGGTGCGCGAGACCAAGAACCAGATCGACGACCTCATGAACGAGGTCAAGCTGCGCTCCGAGGCGGGCGACCGCGTGCTGGTCACCACGCTCACCAAGAAGATGGCCGAGGACCTCACGGACTACCTCGTGGAATACGGCTTCAAGGTTCGCTATCTCCACTCCGAGATCGACACGCTGGAGCGCATCCAGATCATCCGCGACCTGCGTCTCGGCGAGTTCGACGTGCTCGTGGGCGTCAACCTCCTGCGCGAGGGCCTCGACCTGCCCGAGGTGTCGCTGGTCGCGATCATCGACGCCGACAAGGAGGGCTTCCTCCGCGGCGAGACCTCGCTCATCCAGACCATCGGCCGCGCCGCGCGCAACGTGCGCGGCAAGGTGATCATGTACGCCGACAAGCAGTCCGCGGCCATGGCCAGGGCCATCGGCGAGACGGACCGCCGCCGCGCCATCCAGGTCGCCTACAACGAGGAGCACGGCATCACGCCGGAGACCATCAAGAAGGGCATCTCGGACATGAGCGACTTCCTTGCCATGGAGTCGAAGGTGCCGGCGCGCGAGGGCCGCCGGGCCAAGCGCCGCGAGCAGGCCATGTCGCCGGACGAGATCGAGAAGACCCTCGTCGAGCTGGAGGAGGAGATGCTCCTCGCCGCCGACGAGCTGCGCTTCGAGTACGCAGCCAAGCTGCGCGACGAGATCAAGTCCCTGCGCCGCGAGCTCGACCAGATCCAGGCTGCGTAGCGCTCCGGCTTGTGACCCCTCACAAGCCGCTGTCCTGAACTTCTGCTCCCGTCCGGTGCGCCACGGCGCCGGGCGCGGTTCAATAGGCCGATGGGAGGCGTTTCACGCGCGCGATGGATCTCGCGCGGGCTGGGCGCGGCCGCGGTGGTGGCCTGCGCGTTGCCGCCTGTCGCGGGCGCGCAGGAGGGCCACAGCGGTGACGTCTACGCGCGTGTGACGCCCACCGAGGTCGTGCTGGGCAACGACCTCGCCGAGCGCCGCTGGGACCGCGCCGCGCTGCGCACGGGCCTGCTCGAGGACAAGCGTCCGGGCGGGCGTGTGTGGAGCCGCGGCCGGCGTGACTTCACGCTCTCGCTCGCCGGGATCGAGCTCGGGAGCGAGGCGTTCAGAGTGAACGCGGCGGAGGTGGAGGAGCTCGAGGGTGGCGGCCTGCGCGTGACGATGCAACTGCAATCCACTGCCGGCCCCGCCCTCACTGCGCTCCGTATTGCCGAGGCCTACCCCGGTGTCGCCGGCTTCCGCACCCGCACCGTGCTCGAGCCCGCGGTACCGGTTGCGCTCGCGGGCGCGACGCTGGACGAGGCGGCGGTGGGCCCCGCGGCGCCCACGATCCACGCCTTCCGCGCCGGCGCCGACTGGCGCGAGCCCGGCTGGGCCGGCCCGCCGTTGGCGATCGGCTACCCGCACGCGGGCACCTGGCGCCACAGCCGCTCGGCGCCCGCGGGCGCGCCGCTCGAGGGGCCGGCCCAATGGCTGTCCGCGGAGGCGGGCGGCCGTTCGCTGTTCATGGTCATGGAGCGCAACGACTTTCCCTCCTCGCGCGCGGGCTACGACGGGGGCGTGGCACGGCTCGAGGTGGACTACGGACGCGACGTGATCCTGTTCGGGCCGCTGGAGGAGAACGTCCATGTGGAGAGCCCGCTGCCGCCGGGCAGCCCCGGGCGGATGCGGATCTTGGCGCCCGGTGAGCCGTTTGCGCTCGAGTGGGCCTTCACCGGCTTCGGCGCGGACGCCGACGACGAGCCGTGGCAGTTTGCCAAGGCGCTCGAGCGCCGCGCCACGTGGCGCCGCGACGTCGTCTTCAACTCCAACGGCACGGACTCCAACGCCATCTCCACGGGGGCGAAGGACGACATGGACATCGCCACGGTGCGCGAGGTCGCCCCCGTGGCGCGGGCGCTCGGAGTCGAGACGTTCGTGCTCGACGACGGCTGGCAGGCGCGCTCGGGCGACTGGCAGCCCGACTCGCCGCAGCACCGCGAGCCGCGCGGCACCCCGCCGCGCTTCCCCGACGACGAGCTCGCGGCCGTGCGCGACGCCATCGCGCCGATGCGCATGGGGCTGTGGATGAGCCCGCTGCACTTCCACCCGTCGTCGGCCACCTACGCGGCCCATCCCGACTGGGCCTGCCAGCCGGTCGGGACCGGGCTCGCCGTCTACAACACGCTCGACCCGGAGTCGGGCTCGAACGAGGCGGGCATCGGCCAGTGGAGCGCCGCCGCGCTCCCGCACGTGGAGGCGCGCATCCGCGATGCCATCGAGAACTGGGGGGTCGAGTACTGGAAGTTCGACTTCCTCGCCTGGCTGGACTGCGCGGGCGAGGGCGACCTGCACGACCTCCACGACGACTTCCTCGCGATGATCGACCGCCTCCACGCCGACCATCCGGGCGTTGTCTTCTCGATCGACGAGACCAACGACTACCGGACTTTCCCCTTCGAGTCCGTGCCGCGCGGGCCGACCTGGTTCCAGAACGGCTCGCCCGACCTCGACCGCCTGCTCCACAACCTCTGGAACCTGTCGCCCTACCTGCCCGTGAGCGCGCTGGGCCAGCACGCGCTCGGGGGCCGGGCGTACGAGCGCCATCCCGTGGACACGCTGATGGCCGCCGCGCTTCCCTCGCACATCACGTTCTTCACCGACATCCGCGAGCTGCCCGCGGCAGTGGTGTCCAGGGCGAGCGAGTGGATCGAGTTCTACAAGGCCCACCGCGGCGCCCTGGCGCAGATGGCGTACCCGCTGCTCGCCGACCCGCTCGAGGGCGGCTGGACCGCGCTCCAGCCCTGGAACCCCGAGACGGGCGAGGGGGCGCTGCTGGCGTTCCGCCAGGGGTCGGAGGACGCCACGCGCACCATCGCGCTGCGCAACGTCCCGCCGGGCCGGACCTTCGAGCTGATCCGCGCGCCGGATGGCGCACCGGCCGGCACGGCCACCTCGGCCGAGCTCGCGGCCGGCATCGACGTGACCATCGAGGAGGAGGACGGCGCGGCGGCCCTGGTGGTCAGGGCGCCACGTACAGCGGCGAGGTGAGTCCCTCGAGCAGGAAGTCGTAGGGGCAGAGGCTCGCGGCCTGGTGCAGGCCGGGGTCGCAGTCGAGCTGGGCAGTGCCCGGCAGGACGTGCAGCGAGGCGCGCAGCCAGCCCGGCTCCTGGGGTGCGCGGAGCTCCACGGCGCCGCCGGGGAGCAGCAGGGCGTCGTCGACCAGCGTTCGGCCGTTGCCGCGCACGCGCACGAACCCGGCCTGGAGCGGCCCGCCGGCGCGCACGCGCACGGCGGCGTCCGGCGGCACCGTGTCGCCGATGCCGGACTCGAAGCTGCCGTCGCCGTCCGCGTCCGCCTCGAGCAGCAGCGGCGCGCCGCCCAGCAGCGGGGTGCGGCGCGACACCGACGTGCGCCCCGCCCGGATGGCCGTGAGCACGCCGGCCTGGCTGGACTCGTCCGCCAGCACCCAGGTGGTGGGCTGGCCGGGGCCCTGCACCGGCGCGGTCCAGGCGTAGTGCGAGTCGCTGCCGCCGGTGGCGCCCACGCGCGCCCCGCGCTCGAGCCAGCATTCCCACCAGCGCTCGGCCGGCTGCACCGGGCTCGTGGGGTTGACCAGCTCGATCACGTCGGGCTGGACGTCGTAGCCGTACTCCCAGTCGAGCACGGCGGTGTCCTGGCAGGAGTCGAAGCGCTGCTCGGTCTGGTTGCCCGGATGGTTGACCTGCAGCGCCCCGCCGTCGGCACGCAGCTCCTCCGCCGCGGCGTTCACCTCCGCGGCGGTGTCGGCGCCCGTGTCGTAGATCCGCTGCGCCCCGAGCATCTGCGCGTGGCCCTGCAGGGAGTTCTCGTAGGCGGGCACGCCGATCACGCCTCCGGCCCCGAACCCGGAATGCGCCGACGAGCGGACGTCGTTGTGGTCGCTGATCGCCAGGTAGTCGAGGCCCTGCAGCGCGGCCTGGCGGAAGCGCTCCTCGACTCCCAGCGACAGCGTGTAGAACTCGTCCGGCCCCGTGTTGTCGTCGCCGGCCGGGCACCAGGCGTCGTGGGAGAAGCAGGTGTGCACGTGAAGGTCGCCCGCGAGCCACTCCGCGGCGTGCGCCGGGGGCGCCGCGAGCCCGGCGAGCACGGCCGCGATGACGATTCGGCGTCCCACTCCCGTTCGCTAGGCTAGCCGAGCCTGTACCCCAAGGAGCGAGGAGAGCCGTCCGTGGAGCTGGATCGCCATTCCATCGAGCGCAAGGACTTCCCCGCCGCCCGGCGGGGGTACGACCCGGACGAAGTCGATCGCCACCTGCGCGAGATCGCGGATTCCGTGGGCGAGGTGCGCCGTTCGGCGAGCAAGCCGGCCGGGGATGTGGGCGCCGTCGCGAGCGCCGCGGCCGAGCAGGTCCGCGTGATCGTCCAGGCTGCCGAGCAGAGCGCCGCCCAGATCGAGGAGAACGCCGACCAGGAGACGCGGCGGCTCACGAGCGACGCCGAGCGGCACGCCCGGGAGACGCGCGAGAAGGCCGATGCCGACGCCGCCGACCACGTGCGCAAGGTGGAGGACGCCACCGGCGGCATGCTCGAGCGCGCCCGCTCGGTG
Source organism: Thermoleophilaceae bacterium (assembly GCA_040901445.1). Lineage (GTDB taxonomy): Bacteria > Actinomycetota > Thermoleophilia > Solirubrobacterales > Thermoleophilaceae > JBBDYQ01. Next base: position 137,865 of record JBBDYQ010000022.1, read on the forward strand.
GACAGCGAGATCGAGAGCCTGCTCGGAGACCTGCGCCAGGCCACCGCAGCGCTCGCCGAGAACCTGCGCACGAGCGCCGAGGCGCTCGGCGAGGAGATTCGCCAGGCCGGGGCCCAGCTCACCCGCAACGTGGAGGCGAAGGCCGGCACCCTCGCCTCCGACCTCGAGTCCATCCGCTCGGGGCTCGGCGACGTGCGCGAGGCGCGCGGCGCCGGCGTCACCGGCCTGTCCGCCGTCGAGGCTCCGGTGGGCGAGCCCGAGTTCGAGGAGATCGTCGAGGAGCCGGAGCCCGCCGCCGTGGCCGATCCGGCAGCGCCCGAGCCCGCGCCCGCCTCCGACGCGGACGCCCTCGACTACGGCGAGGACGAGAACGGCTACGGGGAGGAGGACTTCACGAGCGAGGCGCCGGAAGAAGAGGAGCTCGGCGCCGCGACCACCGTGGGGCAGTCCCCGCCGGCCACGGAGCCCGGGGGAGCCACCGTCGCCGGCGGCGAGGGGGCCCGCCTGATCGCCCTGAACATGGCGCTCAACGGCACCCCGCGCGAGGAGACCGCGAAGTACCTTGCCGATAACTTCGAGCTCGCCGACCAGGAGGCCATCCTGGACGACGTGTACAGCCGCGCCGGCCAGGGCTGACGGTCACTACAGGGCACCCCTCGGTGGGGTCGCGGCTGTAGCCACTTCGGGTTACACTGACCGCGGTGACTCGCGCTCTCCGACTCGTGCCGGCGCTGGCCGTGCTGCTCGTCTTCCTTGCTCCGGCTGCCGCGGAGGCGCGCTCCTGCCGCAGCGGCAGCTCGACCATCACGCGCCTGGCAGCCAAGGGCGTGAGCTGCTCCGTCGCGAAGCGCGTCGCCCGCACCCATGCGCGCCGCGACTGCGGGCGCAGATGTCGGTTCCGCGCCTCCCGCCGCAGCTGGAGCTGCCGCCAGCGCGGCTCGACGGTGCGCTGCTCGGCGCGCGGGCGCCGCTCGGTGAGCTGGCGGGCGCGGGCGCGGGCGCCGCAGCCCTCGCCGCAGCCACCGGGGAGCCCCACGCCGGCGCCCGGTGGCGGCACCACGCCGCCGGCCCCCACCCAGGGGTTCACCCGCGACGACGCCGGCTTCACCCAGGCGCTCTCCGGGAACCGGCTGCACAAGTACGAGGAGGGCAGCTCCGGCTTCGGGGACTATGCCTACAACTTCTTCCCCGACGGCTCGTTCGGGTACTGCTCCACCTACACGGTCAACGGCCAGTCCGCGCAGGGCCACCGCAGCGGCAGCTGGCAGGTGGTCGAGGGCTACGTCAACCCCAATCAGCCCGGGCACCATGGCGGTGTCGTGCAGCTGAACGTGTCGGACGGCTCCGCCGTGCGGATCGCCCTCGAGGTGCTGGGCGGCCAGGGCCTCGTCGAGGCCGGAAACGCCTCCGACACGTTCGCGGAGGGCAACTTCACGCGTACCCAGGGCGGCGCGACAGGCTGCTGAGCCAAGTGGGCGAACGTCCGTTCGCCCTCCTAGAATCCCTGGGGTGAGCGACGAGATCGTCATCTCGGGGGCGCGCGAGCACAACCTGCGCGACCTCCACCTCAGGTTGCCGCGCAACGCGCTGATCGTCATCACCGGGCTGTCGGGCTCCGGCAAGTCCAGCCTCGCGTTCGACACGATCTACGCCGAGGGCCAGCGCCGCTACGTCGAGTCGCTGTCGGCCTACGCGCGCCAGTTCCTGGGTCAGATGGACAAGCCCGACGTGGACTCCATCGAGGGCCTCTCGCCGGCCATCTCCATCGACCAGAAGACCACGTCGCGCAACCCGCGCTCCACGGTCGGCACGGTCACCGAGATCTACGACTACCTGCGGCTGCTGTGGGCCCGCATCGGCCACCCCCACTGCTTCAACTGCGGGCAGCCCATCTATGCCCAGTCCGCCGAGCAGATCATCGACCAGGTGGCCATGCTCGAGCAGGACACCCGCTTCATGGTGCTGGCGCCGGTCGTGCGCGGGCGCAAGGGGGAGTACAAGGACCTGCTCGACCACCTTCGCGCCGAGGGCTTCACGCGCGTGAAGGTCAACGGCGAGCTGCGCCGGCTCGAGGAGGAGATCGAGCTCGACAAGAAGTTCAAGCACGACATCTCGGTGGTGGTCGACCGTCTGCGCATGCGCGACGACATCCGCAAGCGCCTGGCGGACTCGATCGAGACCGCGGTCGCGCTCGCGGAGGGCCTGGTGGAGGTCGAGCTGGTCCCCTCGGAGGGTGGGGGCCGCGAAGCGGGCCCCCCCGGCGAGGGCGAAGTCCGCACGTACTCCGAGCGCTTCGCGTGCCTCAACTGCGGCACCTCGATGCCGGAGCTCGAGCCGCGCATGTTCTCCTTCAACTCCCCGCATGGCGCCTGCCAGCGCTGCACGGGGCTCGGCTCCCAGATGGAGATCGATCCGGACCTGATCGTGCCCGACCCGTCGCTGTCGCTCGCCGACGGGGCCATCCTGCCGTGGTCGGTCAGCGCCTCGAACTACTACGAGCAGATGACCCAGGCCATCGCCGAGCGCTACGAGATCGACATGGAGACGCCGTGGGAGAAGCTGCCCGAGGAGGTGCGCGAGACGTTCCTCCACGGCACGAACGGGGACCGCATATACGTCTCCTACCGCAACCGCTACGGGCGCCGGCGCTCCTACACCACCAGCTTCGAGGGCATCGTGCCCAACCTCGAGCGCCGCTACCGCGAGACGGAGTCGGACTGGTCGCGGGAGAAGATCGAGGAGTACATGTCGGTCCGGCCCTGCCCGGCGTGCGGGGGCGCGCGGCTGCGGCCCGAGTCGCTCGCCGTGCTCGTGGGCGGCTTGGGCATCCACGAGGTCACGCGCATGTCGGCGCGGCGGACCATCGAGTGGTTCGCGGCGCTCGAGCTGTCCGACACCGAGCAGCAGATCGCCCGGCTCGTGCTGCGCGAGATCACCGAGCGGCTCGCGTTCCTCGACAACGTCGGCGTGGGCTACCTGTCGATGGACCGGGCGGCGGCAACGCTCTCGGGGGGTGAGGCACAGCGCATCCGGCTGGCCACCCAGATCGGTTCCAGCCTCGTCGGCGTGCTCTACATCCTCGACGAGCCCTCGATCGGCCTGCACCAGCGCGACAACGAGCGGCTCATCGGCACGCTCAAGCGGCTGCGCGACCTCGACAACACCGTGATCGTGGTTGAGCACGACGAGGGCACGATGCTCGCGGCCGACCACATCGTGGACCTCGGCCCCGGCGCAGGCGAGCACGGCGGGCGTCTCATCGCCCAGGGCACGCCGGATGACGTGATGAGGGTGGAGGAGTCGCTCACGGGCCGGTTCCTGGCGGGCACGGCCACGATCGCCACGCCCGAGAAGCGCCGCACTCCCGCCGGCTACATCGGCATCGAGAAGGCGGCGCAGCACAACCTGCGCGGCATCGACGTGAAGGTGCCGCTGGGCGTGTTCTGCGCGGTCACCGGCGTGTCCGGCTCGGGCAAGTCCACGCTCGTCAACGAGATCCTCTACAAGGCGGTCGCCAACAAGCTGCACCGCGCCAAGCTGCGCCCGGGGTCCCATCGGCGGGTCGAGGGCCTCGACGCGGTCGACAAGATCATCAACATCGACCAGTCGCCCATCGGGCGCACGCCGCGTTCCAACCCCGCGACCTACACGGGCGTGTTCGATTCCATCCGCGACCTCTACTCGCGCACCCAGGAGGCGCGGGCGCGCGGGTACAAGCCGGGGCGCTTCTCGTTCAACGTCAAGGGCGGGCGCTGCGAGGTCTGCCGCGGCGACGGGCAGATCAAGATCGAGATGCACTTCCTCCCGGATGTCTACGTGCCGTGCGAGCAGTGCCACGGCAAGCGCTACAACCGTGAGACGCTCGACATCCGGTTCAAGGGCAAGACCATCTCGGACGTCCTCGAGATGCCGGTCGAGGAGTCAGTCGAGTTCTTCGAGCACATTCCCAAGATTCGCCGCCGGCTCAGGGCGCTCAACGACGTCGGCCTCGGCTACATCCGCCTCGGCCAGCCCGCCACCACGCTCTCGGGCGGCGAGGCGCAGCGGGTGAAGCTCGCCACAGAGCTGGCGAAGGTGGCCACGGGGCGCACGCTCTACATCCTCGACGAGCCCACCACGGGCCTGCACTTCGCGGACGTCCAGCGGCTGCTCGACATGCTCCAGCGGCTGGTGGACAGCGGCAACACGGTCGTCGTCATCGAGCACAACCTCGACGTCATCAAGACGGCCGACCGCGTGATCGACCTCGGCCCCGAGGGTGGCGAGGAGGGCGGGCTGGTGGTGGCGGAGGGCACGCCCGAGCAGGTGGCGGGCATCCCGGGTTCCCACACCGGCCGCTTCCTGGCGGAGATCGTCACGCCGGCCGCGCCCAAGGCGCGGCGAGGCCGCGGCAAGAAGAAGGTCGCCACCGCCGCCTAGCGCTCGTCCGCGAGGGCGGCGAGCGCCTCGTCCAGGGTGGAGAACGCCTGCAGGCCGGTGAGCCGGCGGCCGTCGGTGCGCCAGGCATGCACGATGTCGCCCTCCACGGGCACGCCGCTGATGCGTCCACGGCCGCTCTGGCGCATGACGGCGATCACGTGGTCGCCCTCGACACGGAACTCGCGCTCTTCGAAGCGGTAGTCCTCGAACTCCTCGTGCAGCGAGCGGAACGCGGCGATGACCTGCTCGCGTCCGCTGGCATGCCGCGGATCCGGTGCATCCGCGCGCTCCTGGACCTCGATCGCTGGATCGAGGTTCTCCATCACGGCGTCGAAGTCGCCGCGGTTGAAGGCGTCGTAGCCACGGCGCAGGCTGGCGAGGGCGTTGTCGGCCGCGTCGTCGTCCATGGCCCGATTATCGTCTGTTTGCGTGGAGAACAAGCTCAAGCTCTACCTGCAGAAGTGGCGCTGGTACGAGCGCAATGCCCTGCCCTGGCACCGGATCGCCATTCACCGGGAGTTCATGCGCCGCCAGGCGTTCGTGCGCTGGCCGGTGCACGGCAACGTCCTGGAGGCGCTGCGCGAGGGGCGTCTCGAGCTCGGCCCGCACGTGCTGTTCGAGCCCGGCGTGTGGATCACGGCGCCCGGCAGCGCGCGCGTGCGCATCGGCGGGGGCAGCTTCCTCAACGTCGGGGTGATGGTGGCGGCCCAGGAGCTGGTGGAGATCGGCGAGCACTGCATGCTGGCCAACGGCTGCTTCGTCACGGACGCCAACCACCGCTTCGACGACCCCGAGGTGCCGGTGCCGTGGCAGGGCTTCACCAGCAAGGGCCCGACTCGTCTCGGCGACAACGTGTGGCTGGGCGCCAACGTCGTGGTCACGAGCGGCGTGACGATCGGCGAGCGCTGCGTGATCGGCTCCAACAGCGTGGTCACGCACGACATACCGCCGTTCTCCATCGCCGCTGGGCTTCCCGCGCGGGTGGTCCGTCAGGTCGGCGACGCGGTTCCGTAACCGCCGGTTCATCGACCGGACGCTGGCCGCGGGGGTACGCTGAGGTGCGTGGCCGGCACACTGGGGACTCGGCTGGCGACTCGCGACGAACTGCGCTTCGTCGGTCGCGCGGAGGAGCTGTCACTGGCAGGACGGCTGTTCGAAGCCGATCCGCCGGCGAGCGTGCTGCACGTTCACGGGCCCGGCGGGATCGGCAAGAGCACTCTCCTGCGTGAGATCGCGCGCCGCGGCGAGGCCGCCGGCTGGACTCCGAGGGCCATCGACGGGCGGGACCTGCCGCCGCTGGCGGACGCGCTCGAGACCGCTCTGGCCGACGTCGGGGAGATGAAGCGGCCGCTGGTCCTGTTCGACACCTACGAGCGCTTCTCGGCCGTGGACGGCTACCTGCGCAGGGGACTGCTGCCGTCGCTCCCGGAGTCGGCGATCGTCGTGATCGCCGGTCGCAAGCCGCCTGAGCGTGCCTGGTTCCAGGACGGCTGGGAGAACCTCACGCTCGCGATCGAGCTCTCCGGCCTGAGCGACGAAGAGGCGTTCGAGCTGCTGGCCGGCCAGGGCCTGTCCGCCGACGCGGGCGCGCGTGCCATCGTGGAATGGGCGAAAGGCTCGCCGCTCGCGCTCGCGGTGGCAGCCGACACGGCCGCCGCCGGCTCCGGCGGCGTGAGAGCGGACGAGGACCCCGAGATGCTTCGCGCGCTGATCCGCCGGCTCGCCGACTCGGAGGTGGCCGGCGCCAACCTCGCGGCGCTGGGCGTGGCTTCCATCGCCCGGGTCACCACGCCGGCCCTGTTGAGCGCCGTGCTCGACGAGGGGGAGGCAGCGGACGCCTACGAGTGGCTCCGCACCCGCACCTTCGCGGAGCCCCTCGGGGAGGGGGTCACGGTGCACGACCTCGTCCGCAAGGCCGTTCGCGCGGAGATACGCCAGCGCGAGCCCGAGCGCGAGCGCGAGGTCCGCCGGCGCATCGCTGACCACCTTCACGCCCGCGCCACGCAGGGCCGCCTGATCCTCTCGATCGAACTGGCCCATCTCGTCGACGATCCGGTCATCCGCTGGGGCTACAGCTGGGAGGGCAGCAGCGCCTACCGGATCGACGACCTCCGCCCGGGCGACGCGGAGGACCTGGCGGCTCGCCTTGGCGAGCGGGACCCGGTGTGGTGGGACAGCGCCCGCCCGTTCGTGGAGGGCGCGCCCGAGCGGGTGGCGGTTGCCCGCGACGCCACCGACCGGCTCGTCGGCTACATGATCGCGGTCACCCCTCGCAACACGCCGGCGTTCGCCGAGGACGACCCGCTGCTCGGACCGTGGCTTGCGCACGCGCGCACGCTGAGCGCAGCCGGCAACGCCGTGCTGTGGCACGACTCGATCGACCTGAGCGGAGATCCGCTGCCCCGGGTCCAGGCCATGCTCGGCATGGCGGGCATCCTGCGCTCCGGGCTGGCCAACCCGCGCTACGCATACCTGCCGGTGAACCCGCGGCTGGCCGGGGCGGTGGACTTCAGCGCGGCGCTGGGGGCCCGCCACCTCGGCGGGCTCGACGCCCACGTGGGGGGTCACCTCATCGAGTGCCACCTGCTCGACTACGGGCCCGGCGGCCTGCTGGGCATGCAGCGCGATGTCGTCTACCGCGAGTGCGGCTTCCCTCCTCCGGGGGAGCGCGTGGCCGATCCGATCGTGGCCGAGCAGGTGCGCGAGGCGCTGCGCCACCTCGGCGTTCCGCACGAGCTCGCGCGCAACGATCTCGCCCAGGGAAACACGCCGGAAGAGCGCGCCCAATCGGTGCGCGCGCTGATCGAGCAGGCGGCGGACGCCGCCTTCGGGGACACGCCCAACGAGCGGCTGCTCCACGACGTGCTCATGCGCGGTTACCTCCAGCCGGCGCCCAGCCACGAGCTGGCGGCCGAGGATCTCAACCTCAGCCGGGCCACCTACTTCCGGCGCCTGAAGGCGGCCGCGGAACGGGTGGCCGACCACATCGCGGCCGGCCGTTAGCTAGTCCCAGCCCCCCGTGAACCGCTCCTGCTCGGCGTCGGCCGCGGCGAGCATGCCGCGCAGGCGCTCGGCCTCGTCGGGGGCCATGGTGTAGCCGTGCTCGGCCTCCGGGTAGCGGCGCTTGCGCACGTCCGCGGCGAACGCCTCCACTCCCTCGACCATCGCCCGCTTGACCTCGCCGTAGCGCTTCACGAAGCGGGCGGCGTGGCCGTCATAGATGCCGAGCAGGTCGTGGAAGACGAGCACCTGGCCGTCGGCGGCCGGGCCGGCGCCGATCCCGATCACCGGGATCTCCATGCTCGGCATGATCGCGTCGGTCACGTCGCTGGGGATGGCCTCGAAGACCACGCCGAAGCAGCCGGCGTCCTGGAGCGCCAGCGCGTCGCGGCAGACCTCGAGCGCCCGCTCGGCCGTGCGTCCCTGCGAGCGGTAGCCGCCCAGTGCGGTGGCCGTCTGCGGCGTGAGACCCACGTGGCCCATCACCGGGATGCCGGCGTCCACGATGGCCTTCGCGCGTTCGACCGACACGCCGCCGCGCTCGAGCTTGACCGCGTCGCAGCCGGCCTCCTTCACGAACCGCTGCGCCGTCTCGATGGCCTGTTCGTTCGACACCTCGTACGAGCCGAACGGCAGGTCGCCCACGAGGAAGGGCCGGCTGAGTCCGCGCCGCACGGCGGCGGCGAGCATGAGCATCTCGTCGAGCGACACCGGCACCGTGCTCGGATAGCCCAGCACGGTCATCGCGGCGGAGTCGCCCACCAGCACCATGTCCACGTCCGACTCGTCGGCCACGCGCGCGCTCGGGTAGTCGTAGGCGGTGACCATCACGATCGGCTCGCCCAGCGCTTTGCGCTCGTGGAGGGTCGAGAGCGTGACCGGCTTGCCCTTGGCCGCCGGGGCCTCCGCCTTCCTGGGCCGGGCGCTCATGACAGCAGCTCCGCGACGGCGTCGTCCACCGTCACGATGCCGTTCTCGGCGTTCACGTGCACGACGCGCGGCTCGTAGGACTCCAGCTCGCGCTCGTCGTAGGACGCGTAGGAGATGACGATCACCGTGTCGCCGCTGTGCACGAGCCGGGCGGCGGCGCCGTTGATCTTGATCTCGCCGCTGCCGGGTTCGCCGGCGATGGTGTACGTCTCGAAGCGGGCCCCGTTGTCGATGTCGACAACGTGCACCTGCTCGTGCTCACGGATGTCGGCGGCCTCGAGCAGGTCGGCGTCGACGGTGATGGAGCCGACGTAGTGCAGGTCGGAACCGGTTACCGTGGCGCGGTGGATCTTGGACTTGAGCATCGTTCGGTTCATCTTGCCTCCAGGACGACGTTGTCGATGAGCCGGGCGCGGCCGACCTTGGCCGCCACCGCAAGCAGGGTCGAGCCATTCACGCGCTCGACCGGTGAGAGGTCCTCCGCGGACCGAAGCTCCAGGTACTCGGGCTCGAGCCCGTCGAGGGCCGCCCGGGCCGCGGCGAGCACCGCGTGGCCGTCGCGCTCGCCGGCGGCCACGACCTGCTCGGCGGCGCGCAGCGCCCGGCTCAGGCCGAGCGCGCGCTGCCGCTCCTCCGGTGAGAGGTAGGCGTTGCGGGAGCTCATGGCGAGCCCGTCCGGCTCCCTGACCGTGGGGCGCACCTCGACCCGCACGGGCATGTCGAGATCGCGTGCCAGGCGGCGGATGACCACCGCCTGCTGGGCGTCCTTCTGCCCGAAGTACGCCACGTCGGGCCGCACCATGTTGAGTAGCTTGGCGACCATGGTGGCGACGCCGCTGAAGTGGCCGGGGCGCTGCTCGCCGCACAGCGGGTCGCTCACCCCATCCACATCCACGCGCGTGGAGAAGCCGGGCGGATAGACCTCCTCGAGCGGCGGCGCGAACAGGATGTCCACGCCCTCGGCCTTGGCCAGGCGCGCATCGCGCTCCTCGTCGCGCGGGTAGGCCCCCAGGTCCTCGCCCGCGGCGAACTGGGCGGGGTTCACGAACAGCGACATGACCACCACGTCGCATTCCTCGCGCGCGCTGCGCAGCAGGGATATGTGGCCGTCGTGGAGCGCGCCCATCGTGGGCACGAGGCCGACGGCGCCTTGCTTGTCGCGGAGCTCGGCGCGCAGGCCGGCGACCGTGCGGATGGTCCTCATGCGCGCACCCCGGCCAGGTCGCGGGTGGCCTCCACCAGCGCGTCGAAGAGGGGGAGCAGATCGTCCGGGATGGCCTCGCGCTGGCGCGCGACGGTGGCGTCGTCGCCGCGTGCGACCGGGCCGGTGAGCGCGCGCTCGGCCCCGACGGCCGCCCAGTTCTCCACGGTTGCCCGCACGAGTGGCGCGAGCAGCTTCCGGTCCACGCCCGCGCTCGCCGCCACGCGCTCGGCGGCGGCCTCGAGCGTGACGAGGAAGTTCGAGGCGATCGACGCCGCCGCGTGGTAGGCGGCGCGATCCTCGTCGGCGATCTCGAACGGGGTCATGCCCAGAACGAGCGCGAGCCGCTGGGCGAGGTCGAGGGCGTCGGTGGTGGTGCCCGCGATGGCACAGCCCGCTCCCGCCAGGGTCGCGCCGTCGCCGGTCACGGTCTGGAGGGGGTGGAGGCCGAAAAGCTCGCCGCCCGCGGCGGCGAGGGCGGTGAGGGGGGTGGCCCCGCTCGTGTGGCCGGTCAGAGGCGCCGCGCCCGCCACGGCCTCGGCGGCCGCGGCGATCGCGCCGTCCGGCACGCAGAGCAGGACTGCGTCGCAGGGCGGCAGCGGCTCATCCCGGCCCGCGGGGCCGTGCACGGACACGCCGGCGGCCCGGAGGGCTGCGGCGAGCGCGGTGCCCACCCGGCCTGCGCCCAGGATGCCGATGCTCTCCGGCACGGCGCGCGCGGACGGGGTCATGTGGATGTCGGCGGCGATCGGGTCCACTCCACTGGGGGTAGCGGCCTTCCTGGGTGAGGATAGCGCGTGACGGCGCCGTCATCTTCCAGCTATATCGGGGTCGATGGCACTCTCGGCCCTCTCAAACCCCGCAATGAGCGGGAACGAAGGCTCCGGGAGGCGGCCGGAGCCGCCTAGGCTTCGGGACAGATGACCCCGCGACCGGCAGCCGAGCGCCGCGAGGACCTCGTCGCGCTGCTGAAGGAGATGCGCACCGAGCACGAGTGCCCGCTCGCGGCCACCCGCACCAACCTCGTCTTCGGCGCGGGCAACTCCGACGCCGACCTGATGTTCGTCGGCGAGGCCCCTGGCCGGAACGAGGACGAGCAGGGGCTGCCGTTCGTGGGCCGGGCAGGCCAGCTGCTGGAGCAGCTGCTCGGCGAGATCGGGCTCACGCGCGCGGACGTGTTCATAGCCAACGTCCTCAAATGTCGCCCTCCCGGCAACCGCGATCCCGAGCCCCACGAGATCGAGATCTGCAAGCCGTACCTGTTCCGCCAGGTCGACCTCATCGAGCCGCGGGTGATCTGCACTCTCGGCAACTTCGCCACAAAGTGCCTCAGCGGCAGCCCGGTCGGGATCACCCGCTGCCACGGCGTGCCGCAGCTGCGCGAGCTCGGCCACCGGCAGGTCCACCTCTTTCCCGTGTTTCACCCCGCGGCGGCGCTGCGCACGCCCTCGATGCTGGACACCATGCGGGAGGACTTCGCGAAGCTGCCTGCGCTGCTCGAGGTTCCGAAGCCCGAGGTCGCCGAGCCCGAGCCGGACGCCGCGCAGCTCGATCTCTTCTAGCGTCCGCGGCGTGCGGATCGAGACGGGAGGCCCCGAGGAGACGGAGGCGGCCGGGGCGGAGCTGGCGACGAGCCTGAGCCCCGGGGACGTGGTGCTCGTGGCGGGAGAGCTCGGCAGTGGCAAGACCACGTTCGTGCGCGGCGCGGCGCGCGCACTCGGCGTAGGTGGCCCCGTGACCAGCCCGACCTTCACGATCGGGCAGCTCTACGCCGGGGCGGAGCTCGAGGTCGCGCACCTCGACCTCTACCGCCTGCGAACGCTCGCCGGCGAGGACCCCGCGTTGCTTGACGACTACGTGACGCCCGAGCGGATCGCGTTCCTCGAGTGGCCGGAGATCGCCGAGCCGGCACTCGGCGGCATCGCGGCCCGCGTGCGCATCGAGCACCGCGGCGGAGATCGGCGGGCCCTGGAGATCTCGTGACGCTGCTGGGTCTGGACACGTCGACCGCCGCCTGCACCGCCTGCGTCCTGCGCTCGGACGGCGAGGCGTTCGAGCGCGCGCCCGGCCCGGAGCGGCTGTCGGGCCGCCCGGCGCACTCGAGCGAGCTGATGCCCGCCGTGGCGGGCGCCATGAGTGATGCCGGCGTCGACTGGGGCGACCTCGACGCGATCGCCGTGGGCGTGGGACCGGGTGCCTTCACCGGGTTGCGCATCGGCGTGGCCACCGCGCGCGGGCTCGCCGGGGCGCGGGAGCTCCCGCTGCGCCCCGTGTCGTCGCTCGCGGCGCTTGCGGCGGGTATGGGCGAGGAGCCCGCGCTGGCGCTGATCGACGCGCGCCGCGGCGAGCTGTTCGCGGGTCTCTACGACGACGGCGGGCCCGCCTGGGAGCCGTTCGTGGCCACGCCCGCTGCACTCGTGGAGCGGCTCCGGGCCGATGGGCGCGCGCCGCTGGCAGCGGGCGACGGGTCGCTACGATTGAGGGAGGTCCTCGAGGGAGCGGGCGCGCGGGTCGCGCCGGATGACTCCCCGGTCCACCTGGTCCGTGCGCTGCACGTGTGCCGGCTGGCCGCGAACGTGCCCGACACGCCCCTCGATGCCGTCGTCCCCCATTACATCCGAGCACCGGACGCCACACCCAACCGATGAGCGAGATCCGCCCCCTGACCTATGCGGACCTGCCTCAGGTGATCGCCATCGAGCGGCGCGCGTTTCCCACGCCCTGGTCGCTGGCGATGTTCGTGCTCGAGCTGTCGAAGCCCACGGGCATCTGCCTGGCCGCCGTTCACGAGGGACACGTCGTGGGCTACGTGGTGTGCTCGCGCTACGACACCGTGTGGCACGTGATGAACATCGCCGTGGACGACCGGCGCCTCCGCCGGGGCATCGCCCGGCGGCTGCTCGAGCGCCTGTTCGCCCAGGCCGACGCGCCGGGCGAGCAGTACACGCTCGAGGTGCGCGTCTCGAACGAGGCGGCCATCCGGATGTACGAGGGCTTCGGGTTCCGCTCCGCCGGTCTTCGCCGCGGCTACTACCACGACAACCGCGAGGACGCCCTGATCATGTGGCGGACGGTGGGGGCGCGCGAGCGGGCCAGCGCGTGATCCTCGCGGTCGAGACGAGCTGCGACGACACGTGCGCGGCTCTCGTGACCGGCGACGGCCGGATCCGCTCGAACGTGGTCGCGTCCCAGGGGCTGCTGCACGAGCGCTATGGAGGCGTGGTCCCGGAGATCGCGTCCCGCCACCACCTCGAGCTGGTCGACGCCGTCGTCCGCGACGCCCTCGAGGGGGCGCAGGCCTCGCTCGACGACGTGGAGCGCGTGGCGGTCACGAGCGGGCCGGGGCTGATCGGCGCGCTGCTGGTGGGGGTGTCGAGCGCCAAGGCGCTCGCGGCTGCGCGCGGCCTGCCGCTCGCCCCGGTGGACCACCTGCACGGGCACGTGGTGGCGAGCACCCTGGGAGATGACCCGGTCGAGGCGCCCTACGCCTGCCTTGTGGCAAGTGGCGGCCACACCTTCCTCGCGCGTGTGGACGAACCGTCCTCCTACCGCGTGCTGGGACAGACCCTCGACGACGCCGCGGGGGAGGCCTTCGACAAGGGCGCCCGCCTGCTGGGCCTGCCCTACCCGGGCGGCCCGGCGGTCGATCGTCTCGCGCGCGAGGGCGATCCCGCCGCCTTCGAATTCCCCCGCTCGCTGCCCGGCGAGGGCCTCGACTTCTCGTTCAGCGGCCTGAAGACCGCGCTGCTCTACCGCGTCCGGGACCTCGGTGAGGAGGAGGCCGGCCGGCGTCGTGCGGACCTCGCGGCCTCGTACCAGCGCGCGATCGTGGATGCGCTGGCGCTGCGGACGCGGGAGGCGCTCGCGCGCGAGGGACTCGACCGCCTTGCGCTCGGCGGCGGCGTGGCGGCAAACGGGGAGCTGCGGGAGCGGATGGCGCGCGAGTGCGCCGAGCTCGGCGTGGGAGTGTGGGTCCCCGCGCGGGAGCTGTGCACCGACAACGCCGCGATGATCGCCGGGGCAGCGCGTTTCCTCGAGCCGCTGCCCTATCCCGATTACCTCGACCTCGACGCCAGCGCCCGAGTTGCCTGAGCGCCGGTGGCGCGTCCCGCCGTGGGCGGCGGTTGCCGCGGCGGTGTGCGTGGGGGCCATCGCGATCGTCGCCGTGGCGGCCGGCGGCAGCAGTCCCGCGCCGAGCGCCGTTCCGTTCGACGGCCGCAGCCCGCTCGTGCCCGAGGGCCGTACGATCCGCGTGCTGTTCGAGTTGCGCCGCCCGTCGCTCGGGGAGCGCATGGCGGACGAGGAGCTCGAGCCTGCGCGCCAGCGCGCGTATGTGCGCAGCCTGACGCGCGAGGCGGAGGCCCTGCGCAGCAGCCTCGCCGCGCGCGCCGTGCGGCTGCGCGACGTGGTCGGCTACGAGCGCGTGTGGAACGGGTTCGCGGCCACGATCCGCACCGAGGACCTCCCGCGCGTGCAGACGCTCGGCGTCCGTGTCGAGCGGGTGCGGCGCTTCTATCCGGCGGCGCAGCCGGCTCCCGCGACGGGCGGGGCCACGTCGCCGCCAGGCAAGGGGCCCGCGGCGGAGATAGCCCTGCTCGACTCGGGCGTGGACTTCGCGCATCCGTCCCTGCGGGGCCGGGTGAGCGCGGGCCACGACGCGGTGGGAGGCAACGCGAGCCGCGACGTGCATGGCACCCAGATGGCCGGCGTGCTGGCGGCCGAGCTCGGCGACGGCGCACGGATCCGCGCCATCCGCGTGGCCGGCCTGGCGCGCCGCGAGGAGACCGGGACATCCGACGAGGCCGGGACCACCGACCAGCTGCTGGACGGGCTCGAGCACGCCGTGGACCCCGACGGGGACGGCGACGTGGAGGACCGCGCGCCGGTGGCGCTCGTGGGGGTGAGCTCGCCGTACGCGGGCTTCGCGGGCGCTCCTGAGGCCGAGGCCGCCGAGGGCGCCGCCGGGTTGGGGACGCTTGTCGTGGCCCCCGCGGGCAACGAGGGCCGCCGCGCCGGGCGCTTCGGCACGATCGGCTCGCCCGGAGCCGCCCCGGCTGCCCTGGCGGTGGGCGCGCTCGAGGGCGGCGAGGGTGCCCCGGCCCTGCCCGATGTCCGGCTCGGCCTGGCCGCCGCGGACGGGCGCGCCACGCTCGACGGTCACCTGCTCGGCGGCGGGGGCGCGCAGCTGCGGGCCACCGCGGTGGGGCTCACCGGCCCGTCGCAGGCCGACCCCGACGGCCGGAGGCGCGCGGCGGGCGGCGAGCTGCTGCAGTACTTCGGCGTGGACGCGCGCCCGCGCGCACGAGGGCGGCTCGTGATCGTGCCGGCGCGCGCGGGTGACGACGCCGGCCCGCCCCCGGCGGTCGTCGCCGTGGCCGCGCGCGCCGCCGGCGTGGCGGGCGTGGTGATCTGCGACCCCTCCGGCGAGGATCTCCGCGCCGTGCCCCGCGCGGCCGCCGGCGACATGCCGGTGATCGGGCTCTCGGGGGACGCGGCCGAGCGCGCGCTCGAGCTCACCGAGGACGATGGCGGGGCCGCCGCCTTCCTGTCGGCGCCCGACCCGTTGGAGGCCGAGGGCGACGTCCGGCCGGCGCCGGCGTCCTCGCAGGGCCCGACGTACGAGCTGGCGCGCAAGCCGGACCTCGCCGCGCCGGGCACGGCCCGCGCACCCGTCCCCGCCGGCGGCGAGGCGCTGGCGGCCGGCACCTCGTTCGCCGCCGCCCGCGTGGCTGCCGCCGCCGGGCGCCTGCGCCACACCCGGCCGGAGTGGTCGCCTTCGCAGGCGGCTGCCGCGCTGGTGGGCACGGCCCAGCCGGTGGGCGGGGGAGAGGGGGACGCCGGCGCGCCGGGGGTCCGTGCCCGCACCCCGGCGGTGCCCGACGCGGATGCGGCGGCCGGCGCGCCCGTCCTCGCCGAGCCGCACACGCTCTCGTTCCCGCGCGCCGGCGGCGGCGAGCGCCGGGTGACGTTGCGCAACCCGGGCGACCGCGCGGTCACGGTCTCGGTGTCGGGCGACCTCGCCGGCATCGACGTCCAGGCCGATCCGAGCCGCGTGCGCATCGCACCGGGCAGGACACGCCGCGTCAGGATCCGCGTGAGCCCCCGAGACGGCGCCCCGCCCGGCTTCCGCACCGGCGCGCTGGTGGTCCGCGCGGGCGAGGGGACCATCCGTCTGCCGCTGGGAGTGCCCATCGGCCCGCCGCCGCCGGCCCCTCTCGGCCCGCTGCGCCTGGTGTTCGAGGAGGGCCGGGTGCGCGGGGTGCGCTTCACGGCGGGCTCGGTGCGCCGCGACGGCGCGGCGCGCGCGGTGCTGCCGCTCGGCACGCTTACGCTGCGGCTGGTGGGCGCCGACACCGAGCGCGAGCTGACCCCGCCGGGCGGGGCCACAAACCTCCTGCCCGGCGAGTACGCGTACACGCTCACGGGCGAGACGCTTCGCGAGCTGCCCGCCGGGACCTACCGTTTCGTGGCGCGCGCCCGCGGGCCCGGCCGCGCCGCTCGCGCGCTGGAGCGCTCCGACACGTTCGAGATAGAGGAATGACCGCGGTCACGCTGTACGGCAAGCCCGGCTGCCACCTCTGCGACGATGCCCGCGCGGTGGTGGCCGCCGTCCGGGCGGAGCGCGAGTTCGCGCTCGAGGAGGTGGACATCACGCTCGACCCGGCGCTCCACGCGCGCTACGGGGAGCGCATCCCGGTGCTTGCCGTGAACGGCGTGGACGCGTTCGAGTACCACGTCGATGCCGCGGCCCTGCGGACCGCCCTCGATAGAGTGGGCCGGTGACGTTGGAGCCCCCGATCACCACGGCCGACCGCCTGTCGCTGGGCGTCGCGGCCCGGCTCTCGCGCTATCTGCAGGTGCTCACGCAGGCGAAGAAGATGGGCAAGGAGACGATCTCCTCGCAGGAGCTCGCCGACTACACGCACGTCAACTCCACCCAGATCCGCCGTGACCTGTCCGGCTTCGGCAAGTTCGGCAAGCGCGGCGTGGGCTACAACGTGGACTCGCTCGTCTCCCAGATCCGCAAGATCCTGCGCACGAGCGGCCAGCACAGCATCGCGCTCTTCGGCGCCGGCCACCTCGGCCGCGCCATCGCCGGGTCCGACATCTTCGCCGACCACGGCTTCAACGTCGTAGCCATCTTCGACAGCGACCCGAGGAAGATCGGCAAGCGCATAACCGACAGCCTGAGCGTCCGCTCCTACGACGACCTCGACGCCGTGATCGAGGAGGAGGACATCGTGGTGGGAGTGCTCGCCGTGCCGACCCAGGCCGCCCAGCCTGTGGCCGACGACCTCGTCGAGCGCGGGGTGAAGATCATCTTCAACTACTCCGAGGCGCTGCTCGGTGTGCCTCCGGACGTGACGGTGCACAGCTCGAGCCCGGCCGTCGATCTCCTCTACGCGCTCTACTTCTATCTCACCTAGTCCCATGTTGGACATGGATCGAGTCCGGGAGGCCTTCGAGGCCGCGCACGACTTCACGGTCGGGATCGAGGAGGAGTTCGGGATCCTCGATCCGGACACGCGCGCGCTCACCCAGCGCTTCGAGGAGCTGCGCGACGCGGGGCAGGCCGACGACGTGCTCGCGGAGTCGATCGCGGGCGAGCTCATCTCGTCCGAGATCGAGATCCGCTCCGGCCGCGGCGAAGGCGCTGCCGATGCCCTGGCCCGCCAGCGCGACGCGCGCGGGCGCCTGTTCCGCCTGGCCGCCGAGCACGGCGTCCTGCTGTCGGCCACGGGCACGCATCCCTGGAGCCCGTGGCAGGACCAGCATGTCATCGAGACCGAGCACTACCGCCGCGTGCAGGACGAGCTGCGCTACGTGGCCTGGCGCAACAACACCTTCAGCCTGCATGTGCACGTCGGCGTGCGCGGCGCCGACCGCGCGATCGCCGTCTGCGACCGGCTGCGGGCCATACTCCCGGAGCTGCTGGCGATCTCGGCCAACTCGCCCTTCCTCGACGGCCGTGACTCGGGCCTCCACAGCGCCCGGACCCAGATCTTCACCCGCAGCTTCCCGCGCTGCGGGGTGCCGGATGCGTTCGGCGGCTTCGCCCAGTACGCGGACTACGTGAACTTCCTCGTGCGCGCCGGGTCGGTCGTCGAGGCCACCCAGCTCTGGTGGAGCGTGCGCCCGCACCACTCCTTCGGCACGGTGGAGGTGCGCATCTGCGACGCCCAGACGCGGGCCGAGGACTCCAGCGCGCTCGCGGCGCTCATCGTCGCCTGCGTGGCCCAGGCGGCGGTGGACCACGACGAGGGCGCCGCCCCACCTCCCGCGCTCGGGCGGCTGATCGAGGAGAACCTGTGGCGGGCGCTGCGCTACGGGTTGGACGGCAAGATGATCGACCTGGAGCGGGGGCAGGAGTTTCCCGCCGCGGCGCTGCCCGACCGCCTGCTCGCTTGGACCGCTCCGGCACGCGCGGCGCTCGGCATCGAGCCCGTGCTGGCGGCGGAGAACGGCGCTCAGCGGCAGCGGCACGCCATCGAAGCTGGCATCCCGATGGAGGAGGTCTACGCCGCCGAGGTGGCGGAGACCCGACGAACGTACGCAACGGAGGAGGTGAGGACGTGACGCAGGAGCAACCGCCCTCGGAGGAGGAGCTGCGCGCGGCGCTCGAGGAGGAGATGAAGCGCATCCGCGTCGAGGACGTGCTGGTGCAGACCGCGGTCACGCTCGTGAACGTCGCCGGCCGCAAGCTCGGCGACGGAGACCTCGAGCAGTCCAAGCTCGGCATAGACGGCGCCCGCGCGCTGGTGCCGCTGCTGCCGGAGGAGCCGCACCAGGCCGTTCAGGAAGCGCTCTCCCAGCTGCAGATGATGTACGCCCGCGCCGCGGGCCAGGGCCCGCCGCCGGCGGGTGAGCCGCCCAAGCCGGAGGACGAGCCGGCCGGTTCGGCGCCCGAGCAGAAGCCCCCGTCCAAGCTCTGGACTCCGCCCGGAACGTGATCGGCGTCTTCGGCGGCTCGGGCTTCTACCGGTTCCTCGACGACTCCGAGGAGCAGGCGGTGGACACGCCCTACGGGCCGCCGTCGGCGCACGTCCGCGTGGGGCGGATCGAGGGCGCCGAGGTGGCGTTCCTGCCGCGCCACGGCGACGACCACGCGCTGCCGCCGCACCGCATCAACTACCGGGCGAACGCGTGGGCCATGAAGCAGGTGGGGGTGGAGCGCATCATCGGCCCCTCCGCCTGCGGCTCGCTCAAGCCCGAGCTCGAGCCCGGCACGTTCGTGGTCTGCGACCAGTTCGTGGACCGCACCCGCGGCCGTGAGGACAGCTTCTACGACGGGCCCCAGACCACGCACGTCTCGGCCGCCGACCCGTACTGCGCGGACCTGCGGAGCACGCTCGTGGCCGCCGCGCGCGAGCTCGACATCCCCGTGGTCGACGGCGGGACGGTCGTCGTGATCGAGGGTCCCCGCTTCTCCACCCGGGCGGAGTCACGCTGGTTCGCCGGGGCGGGCTGGGACGTGGTGAACATGACCCAGTACCCCGAGGCCTGGCTCGCCCGCGAGCTGGAGCTCTGCTACGCCAACGTCTCGCTCGTGACCGACTACGACGTCGGGCTCGAGGGCGCCCCCGGTGTGGAGCCCGTCTCCGCCGAGGCGGCCGTGCGCGTCTTCGCCGAGAACCTCGACCGCCTGCGGGAGCTGCTGTTCCGGGCCCTGCCGCAGATCGGCCCGCAGCCCGAGGACGCCTGCGCCACGGCGCTGCGAGACGCGATCATCCCTTAGGGACCTGACCCCCTCAACACGTCCTCCAGCACGTCGGCGCCCTTGCCGAGGGCGTCCTGGAAGGCGAACAGCGTGTTGCTCGGAGCCTCGATCTCCCCGCCTTGATGCGCCATGTGGAGCGGCCGGCGGTCCAGCCAGGGGTTGGCGGCCGCGGGCGCGGCGGCGACGAGCGCGACCAGGCTGAAGAGCAGCAGACGCATCGGACCTCCCACGTCCGACCCTACTCGATAGACTGCCCGCGCTTTCCGGCCGGGCTTCCCGGGCGGGTGAGCTGCGCGGCGGCACACCCGCGCGACCACAAGTCGCAGCGCGCCGCAGGCGCAACTGACTGACTCAGACCGGAGGAACTTCTCTTGACCGACTTCCTGACCGACTACGGGATCATCGTCGCGCTCGTCTGCGCCGGCGCCGCCGTGGTCTACGGCGTGACCACCTCGCGCTGGCTGCTCGCAAAGTCTCCCGGCAACGAACAGATGCAGGAGATCTCGGCCGCCGTGCAGGAGGGCGCGCAGGCCTACCTGCGGCGCCAGTACACGATCATCGGCTACGTAGCCGTGGTGCTCGCGATCCTGATCGCGATCGCGCTCAACATCGAGACCGCGGTTGGCTTTGCCATCGGCGGCCTGTTCTCCGCCGCGGCCGGCTTCATCGGCATGAACGTGTCCGTGCGGGCCAACTCCCGCGTGGCCGAGAGCGCCCGCGGCGGCATCGGCCCGGCGCTCGACGTGGCCTTCAAGGGCGGCGCGGTCACCGGCATGCTCGTCGCGGGCCTCGCGCTGCTCGGCGTGGCCGGCTACTACGGGGTGCTGCTCCTGCTCGACGTGGACGAGAAGGACGCCATCGACGCGCTCATCGGCCTCGGCTTCGGCGGCTCGCTGATCTCGGTCTTCGCACGACTCGGCGGCGGCATCTTCACCAAGGCCGCCGACGTGGGCGCCGACCTCGTGGGCAAGGTCGAGGCGGGCATCCCCGAGGACGACCCGCGCAACCCGGCAGTGATCGCCGACAACGTGGGCGACAACGTGGGCGACTGCGCCGGCATGGCCGCCGACCTGTTCGAGACCTACGCCGTCACCGCCGTCGCGGTCATGCTGCTCGGCGTCCTGACCTTCGACCAGATCGGCGCGGTGGCCGTCTACCCGCTTGTCATCGGCGGCGTCTCGCTCATCGCCTCGATCATCGGCACCTTCGCGGTGCGCAGCAGCGCGGGGAATGTCGAGAACGCCCTCTACAAGGGCCTCATCGTCTCCGGCGTGCTCGCCGCGGCGGCGTTCCTGCCCATCACGCTCTGGCTGATGGACGACGTCACCTTCCAGGCCGACATCCTGGGCGGCGACTTCCTCACCGGGGGCGCGGCCGAGGCGGCCGGCGGCATCGACCTCTGGCTCTGCACGCTGATCGGCGTGGGCATCACGGCCAGCCTCTTCGTGATCACCGACTACTACACCTCCACGCGCTTCCGCCCGGTCAAGACCACTGCGGCGGCGTCGCAGACGGGTCACGCCACGAACATCATCCAGGGCCTCGCGCAGGGCTTCCAGTCCACCGCGGCCCCGGCCATCGTCCTGGCGCTGGGCATCCTCGCCGCCAACGAGCTCGCCGGCATCTACGGCATCGGCGTGGCGGTCATGGCGCAGCTCTCGCTCACCGGCCTGATCGTGGCGCTGGACGCGTTCGGCCCGATCACCGACAACGCCGGCGGCATCGCCGAGATGGCGGACCTGCCCGAGGACGTGCGCAACATCACCGACCCGCTGGACGCGGTGGGCAACACCACCAAGGCGGTCACCAAGGGCTACGCGATCGGCTCGGCCGTGCTCGCGGCGCTCGTGCTGTTCGCCGCGTTCGTGGTGGAGCTGGAGGAGGAGGCCCTGCACGAGGGCGAGAGCCTCCTGTCGTTCGACATCTCCCAGCCCGAGGTGCTCGTCGGCCTGCTGATCGGCGGCATGATGGTCTACGTCTTCGCCGCGTTCTCGATCGAGTCGGTCGGCCGCGCCGCCGGCGGCGTGGTGGAGGAGGTGCGCCGCCAGTTCCGCGAGAAGCCGGGGATCATGGAGGGCACCGAGAAGCCCGACTACGCCCAGTGCGTCTCGATCGTCACCCGGGCGGCGCAGCGGGAGATGATCCTGCCGTCGCTCATCCCGATCGTGATTCCGGTCGTCGTCGGGCTGCTCTCCTACCAGGCGCTCGGCGGCCTGCTGATCGGCGTCATCGTCGTGGGCTTCTTCGCCGCGGTCTCGATGACGGCGGGCGGCGGTGCCTGGGACAACGCCAAGAAGCTGATCGAGGACGGCGAGTACGGCGGCAAGGGCTCCGAGGCCCACGCCGCGTCGGTCACGGGCGACACGGTGGGCGACCCCTACAAGGACACCGCCGGCCCCGCCATCAACCCGATGATCAAGGTGGCGAACATCGTCGCCCTGCTGATGATCCCGTTCCTGGTCTAGGGCGCTCAGCGGTTCTTTCGCCTCTTCGCGGGCCCCGCTGCCGGCCGTGGGCCGGAGGCGGGGCCGCTTCATTCAAGGGCCGCGGAGGGGCGGCACGGCAACGTTCCTGGATTGGGGGTCATATGCGCCTCCTATCCAGGAACGTCCTGGCGTCATCGGCGCTGCAGGGCGACTATCGCCGGCGGCAGCGCCAGCTCGACAACGAGAAGAGCCCGCTGCGCCGGATGCGGCGCGCCGTGCGCCGCCCAGCCGCCCGCGCGGGCCAGACCGGCCAGCATGAGCGCGCCGGCGGCGCCGCGCACCGCATCCGGATGCCTTCCGTGGCGACGGGCCACGCGCAGGAGCGTCAAGCCGTACGCCGCGTAGAACGCGCCGTAGTAGCGCAGCTCGCTGTCCACGGCGGCGTTCGCGCGCTGGTCGCCCGGCACGGAGCGCACGCCGCGGAGCATGGTGTCCATGCCCGCGGTGCTGGCGACGGCGCCGCCGGCCGTGAGGATCGCCCGCAGGGCGGCGGCGCGCGCGGTCATGGCGTCACTCGACGCCACCGTGCGCTAGGTCCGGCGCCATCCGCGACTATCTGCTTGTCGTCGCGCAGTTCGTTGAGCACCAGGCGGATGGTGGCGGGGCTGACATCTGGGAGGGCGTTCTCGATGTCGCGCCGCCTGAACTGCTCCGGCACTTGCTCGAGGATGTAGCCGCGGACGCGGTCCTGCTTGCTTCCCCGTTGGTCGGTCGCCGCGGCCACCCGCCGTTCGAAGTCGTCATACGCGCCCGCCAGGATCTGCGCGAGGTACGAAGCCCAGGGCCAGATGTCGTGCTTGCCGTCGCGCCAACCGCGCTGCGATTGGTAGAGGCGGTCGTAGTACGTGTTCCTCGACTCGAAGATGCGTTGCTCGACGCTGACGTAGCGTGCCACTCCATAGCCGTAGGAGAGGAGTTCGTGGGTGGTGAGGAGACGCGCAAGTCGACCATTGCCGTCCGCGACGGGGTGGATGGCCAGGAAGTCGACCACCAGCGCGGCTATCAGCACCAGCGGATGAGTCCGCCCTTCCCGCTTGAGCTCCTCGTAGCGAACGAACAGCTCCGTGAGAAGAAACTCCGTCTGGTCCGGTCCAGGAGGCGTGAAGATCACTTCTCGCGAGCCGCTCTCGTAGGAGGCGATCAGGTTCTCCTCTGTCTTCAGGTATCCGCCCCTGCCTCCGGCGTAGTAGAAGAGCTGTCGGTGGAGATGCAGGATGAAGGGCACCGTCAGGCGCCCCTGGCCATCAGCTCGCATCATGGCGTCGACCGCATCCCGGTATCCGGCGAATTCCTGCTCATTTCGGTTGCGGTACCGCGAGCCTCCCTTGGCGATTCTCTCCGCGCGAGCCGTTTCGACCGCCACTCCCTCGATGGCGTTCGACGCGGTGATCGACGCAATCCGCGCATGCTCCGAGAGCCGCTTCAGCAATTCGGGTCGCTGGTCGCGGAACAGCTGCTCCTGACCTCGCCCGGTGTCGATGCGGGCGAGCACAGCGCCCAATTCGCGGGGCTGGTCCCCAAAGGTTCTGTCAAGGTCGACGAAGCTCTTCATCGTGCTAATGGGACCGATAATCGTGCTAATCGGGGCGAAATTAGCACGACTATCGGACGTGATCAGCACCTTGGGGCGCTCGGCCGATGCCGCGCTCCTCTGGATCGAACTGGCAGCGCAATCCTGGACACCGCGTAGACTCCCGCTCGGGAGGCAGCCGTGCGGGAACGTCCACACCGGCTCACGATGCGCGCCGTGGTCGCGTCGCTTGTGCTGCTCGCAGCGCTTCCGGCCATGGCGGCCGCCCAGCCCGAGCCGCAGCCCTACGGCACCAACGACTTCGGCGGCTTCCACGACATCCTGCCGCCGGGCACCGACGGCAGCGCCAACCTCGGCGAGCTGGCGGCCTTCCTGAGCGGCGGCACGCGGCCGCTGCACAACGACGACCAGCTGGACATGTACGGCGATCTGGTGTTCAAGGCGCCGGGCCTGCAGGCCTCGGAGCTCGAGAGGTACTTCAAGGACTCCACCTTCGGCGTGCAGGGGGAGGTGGAGCGCCGCTACAGCCCGCGCGAGGACGTGACCATCACGCGCGACTCCGCCTTCGGCGTGCCGCACGTCTACGGCGCAACCCGGGACGGGGCCATGTTCGGCCTGGGCTACGTTGCCGCCGAGGACCGCCTCTTCCTGATGGACGCGCTGCGCAACGTCGGGCGCGCGCGGCTGTCGAGCTTCGCCGGTGGCGCGCAGGGCAACCGCGACTTCGACAAGGACCAGTGGTCGGTTGCGCCCTACACGGAGGCGGACCTCCAGCGCCAGGTGGACGCCTTCGTGCGCTTCGGCCCGATCGGCGAGCAGGTCCGCCGCGACGCGGCCAACTATGTCGCGGGCGTGAACGCCTACATCTCCGAGGCGCGCGCAGACCCGTCGAAGATGCCGGGCGAGTACGCGGCCATCGGCCGGCCGGGAGGGCCGGATGACTGGAACGAGCGCGACATCATCGCCACGGCGGCGCTCGTGGGCGGGATCTTCGGCAAGGGCGGTGGCGGGGAGCTCACCCACGTGCGCATCCAGGAGGCGCTGCGCAAGCGCTTCGGCCGCAGCCGCGGAGACCGGCTGTTCCGGGACTTCCGCGCCGCCGAGGACCCCGAGGCGCCCACCACCGTCACCGGACGCCGCACATTCCACTACGCGGTCCGTCCGCGGCGCCCGCGCGGGAAGGTGATCCCCGACGAGGGGTCGCTGGTCGACGAGCCGCAGGTGACCGGCCAGACCGGCTCGGCGGCGGAGAGCAGGTCGGCTTCGGGCGCCCGCGGCCCCCTCGACGGCATCCTCGGCGGCCCCGCCAAGCTCCCCGGCGCCAACTCCAACGCGCTGCTGGTGTCCGGGCGCGAGTCGGAGTCGGGCCACCCGCTGGCGGTGTTCGGGCCCCAGACCGGCTACTTCGCCCCGCAGCTGCTCATGGAGCAGGACGTGCACGCACCCGAGACCGAGGCCGGCCCGGCCATCGACGCCCGCGGCGCCGCCTTCGCGGGCACCAACCTCTACGTGCAGCTCGGCCACGGCCGCGACTACTCCTGGAGCGCCACCTCGGCGGGGCAGGACATCATCGACACCTACGCGGTGGACCTGTGCGAGCCGGACGGGTCGGCGCCCACGCTCGAGTCCGAGCACTACCGTTACCGCGGCGAGTGCCTGGAGATGGAGACGCTCACGCGCACCAACTCGTGGCAGCCCACGGTGGCGGACGGCACGCCGGAGGGGAGCGAGACGCTGGTCCGCAAGCGCACGAAGCTCGGCCTGGTGGCCGCGCGCGGCACGGTGCGCGGGCGCCCGATGGCGTTCACCGAGCTGCGGGCCACCTACTTCCACGAGATCGACTCTGCCACCGGCTTCCTGGACTTCAACACCCCGGACCGGATGCGCAACGCCGACGACTTCATGCGCGCGGCCAACAAGATCCTCTACACGTTCAACTGGTTCTACGCCGACGACCGCGACATCGCCTACTTCAACTCGGGCGCGAACCCGGTCCGCCCTCGCGGCGTGGACGGCGACTTCCCGATCCTCGCGCGACAGGCGTATGAATGGCGCGGCTTCAACCCCGACCTGAACACCGCCGACATCACCCCGCAGGACGAGCACCCGCACGTCGTCAACCAGTCCTTCCTCACGAGCTGGAACAACAAGCAGGCGCGCGGCTATCGCGGCGCGGCGTTCAACGGCTTCACGTCGCTGTATCGCAGCCGGCCCCTGGACGACCGCGTTCGCAGGGGCATCCGCGGCAGCCGCAAGATGACCCTGGTCGAGCTGATCGACGCGATGGCCGACGCCGGCACCGTCGACCTGCGCGGCTCGCACGTGCTGCCCTGGGCGCTCAAGGTCATCGGCCGCCCGAGCGACCCGGACCTGGCGAGCGCGGTCAACCAGCTGCGCGCCTGGGCCATCACCGGCGCGCACCGGCGCGACCGCAACCGTGACGGCACCTACGAGCACAGCGACGCGATCCGGATCATGGACGCCTGGTGGCCGAAGCTGTTCCGCGCCGTGTTCGAGCCCGTGCTGGGCGAGGAGATGATGGGCTTCCTCGGCGCGGCCAACGGCTTCGACGACGCCAACCGCGTGCACCACATCGGCTCGTCGTTCCAGGGCGGCTGGTACGGCCTGGTGCACAAGGATCTGCGGGCGGTGCTCGGCCGCCGGGTGCGCGGGGGCTACTCGCGCGAGTTCTGCGGCCGCGGAAACCTCCGGCGCTGCCGGGCGGCGCTGCTCGACTCGCTCCAGGAGGCGATGCGCGTGCAGGAGGCCGCCCTCTACGCGGACCCCACCTGCGCCGAGGCGGGCGAGCCCGGCGACCAGGACTGCCTCGACAGGATCGAGCATTCGGCCACCGGCGGCATCACGCAGCCGCTGATCCCCTGGATCAACCGGCCGACGTATCAGCAGGTCGTGGAGATCCAGGCGCACCGGCCGCGGTAGCGTCGCCCTGCGGCGTCCTCGGCCCTCGGCATGCCCAGCATGCCTTCGGGCCTGCGTCCTTCATGGCTCGCTCTCGCGGCCGGATCCGGCCGCGGTGACCGAGGAGTAGCTTTCCGCCGTCGTGGCGGAGCGCAGGCCAAAGCATCAGGGGCTCGAACGCGTGCTCGGCACCGGTGCCCTGTTCAGCACCGCCTACGGCAACGTGGGCAGCTCGATCTACTACGCGCTCGGGCTGGTGGCCATCTTCGCGCTCGGCCTGACGCCGGTCGTGTTCCTCATCGCCGGGCTGATCTTTATCTGCACGGCGGCCAGCTACACGGAGGCCACGACGATGTACCCCGAGGCCGGCGGGTCCTCCTCGTTCGCGCGCCGCGCGTTCAACGAGCTCGCCTCGAACGTGACGGCGTGGGGCCAGATGCTCAACTACATCATCACGGTCGCCATCTCGGCGTTCTTCCTGCCCCACTACCTGGGCGTGATCTGGGAGCCGCTGCTCACCGCGCCAGCCGACATCATCGTCGGGATCGGGGTGGTGGTGTTCCTCGCCGTCATCAACGTGGTGGGCGTCCAGGAGGCGGCGCGGCTGAACGTGGTGCTCGCGGTCGCCGACTTCTTCACCCAGCTCGCGCTCGTGATCCTGGGGATCGCCCTCGTGCTCTCCCCGGAGACGCTGGTGGACAACGTCGACTTCGGCGTCTCGCCCACCTGGACGGACTTCCTCATCGCCGTCCCGGTGGGGATGGTGGCGTTCACGGGCATCGACACGATCTCGAACATGGCGGAGGAGGCGCGCGACTACGGGAACACGATCCCGCGCGCCATGCGCCTCGTGGTGATCGCCGTGATGACGATCTCGCTCACGCTGCCGGCGGTCGCGTTGTCGGCGATGCCGGTGGAGGACGGCCAGACGCTGTTGTCGGTCACCGGCGAGGACGGCTTCGCCGACAACCCCATCCTCGGCGTGATCAGCAACATCGAGCTCGGGCCGCTGCAGGACGCGGCGGAGGTCTACGTCGGCCTCCTGGCGGCCACGATCCTGCTCGTGGCCACCAACGCGGGGCTGATCGGGCTCTCCCGCCTGAGCTATTCGATGGGCCAGTACCGTCAGCTGCCCGAGCAGCTGAGGCAGCTGCACCCGCGCTTTCGCACGCCGTACGTGGCCATCCTCGTGTTCGGGTTCGTGGCCTGCCTCGCGATCCTCCCCGGGCAGGCGGAGTTCCTCGGCACGATCTATGCCTTCGGGGCGATGCTCTCGTTCACGGTGGCGCACGCCGCCGTGATCGCACTGCGCATCAAGGAGCCCGATGTCGAACGTCCCTACCGCGTGCCGGGGAACGTGCGCATCCGGGGCCGGAGCGTGCCGATCGTCGCGGTGCTCGGCGGCCTGGGCACCGGGGTCTCCTTCGTCGCGGTGAGCGTGCTCAACGTCGAGACGCTCGTGGCGGGCACGATCTGGCTGAGCCTGGGCGTGGCCACCTACGTCGCCTATCGCCGGCGGCAGGGCCTCTCTCTGACGGACACGGCGAAGGTCGTGGTCCCGAAGGCCGCCGTGGAGGAGGAGGTCGAGTACGACTCGATCCTCGTGGCGTTCGAGGACGGGCAGTACTCGCGCGAGGCGGTGGCCACGGCCATCAAGCTCGCGGCGCGGCGCCGGCGCGGCATCCACGTGCTCATGACGATCGCGGTCCCGGCCACCTCGCCGATCGACGCGCCGCTGCCCGACGCGGAGCAGCAGGCGCAGGCCGCGATCGACTCTGCCCGCGTGCTCGGCGGACGGCGCGTGACCGGCCACTGGGAGAAGGTGCGTTCCGGCCAGGCGGGGCGTCGCGTGGTGGACGAGGCGGTGGACATCCGCGCCCGGGCCATCGTGATGACCGTGCCGCGGCGGCGGGCGGGCGCGTCGGTGCTCGGGCGGACCATCGAGACGGTGCTGGCCGAGCGGCCATGTCGCGTGATCGTGGACTCTTCGCCGGCGGGCCGAGAGGGCCGCGAGGCGGCGTAAGATCGCGCCCGTGGAGCGTGCTTACCGCCAGTTCACCCGCGCGAGCGGCGCCCTGATCTCGCTGCTCGGGGTGGCGCTGGTCGTCGTCACCATCGGCCGCGGCGGCGGGCCGCTGGCGCTCGGGGTGATCTGCGGCATCTGCCTCGCGCTGTTCGGCGCCGGACGGGTGCTGCTGGCCCGCGACGGCGCGTGAAAGCCGGGGGCGACGGCCGCGGGCGGCTCGGCGGCGCGCGCCTCCCGCGCGGTCTGACGGGCCCGGCCGCCGAGGCGGAGCTGGCGGTGGCGCGCGGGCTGGGAGCGCCCGCGCTGTTCGCGATCGTGGTGAGCACGGTCGGCGCGTCGATCTACTTCGCGCTCGGCGTGGTGGCCAAGGACGCGCTCGGGCTCACCCCGCTGGTCTTCCTCATCGCAGGCGGATTCCTCATCGTCACGATGTGGACCTACGTCGAGGGCAACTCGCTACACCCGGAGCGCGGCGGCGCCTCGGCCCTGGCGCGCTACGCCTTCAACGAGCTCTGGAGCTTCATCGCCGGCTGGGCGATCCTCCTCGATTACCTGATCGTCCTGTCGGTCGGGGCCTTCGCGCTCTCCCACTACCTGCAGGCGTTCTGGGCCCCCGCGGGCGAGTCCGGCATCGAGATGGCGATCACCGCCGCGGCGATCGGCTTCGTCGCGTGGTCCAACATCCGTGGCGGCATCTCCACGGGGCGGCTGAACACGGCCGCGCGGGTGGGCTTCGTGAACCTGCTGCTGGCCGTCGTGCTCATCGTGGCCGGGCTCGTGGTGGCGTACGAGCCGGGTGAGATCGTGGACTCGATCGACCTGGGCACCGCCCCGGAGTGGGACGACCTCGTGTTCGCGGCGGTCGTGGCCACGGTGGCCGTCACGGGCATCGATGCGGCGTCCGGGCTCGCCGGCGAGCTGCGCGTGGGGCGCCGCAAGCTGCGGCGCTTCCAGTTCGCGTCCACGGGCGTGGTGCTGTTCACGCTCGTGGGCCTGTCGGTCGTGGCGCTGATGGCGGTGCCGGCCGTGGACGGCTCGACCGCGCTCGGCGAGGAGTTCATCGACGCGCCGGTGCTCGGGATCCCGGCCGCGTACGAGCCGGTGTGGCTCAGCGACGTGCTGCGCTACTCGGTGGGCGCCGTCGGCTCGCTCGTGCTGCTGCAGGCCATGAACGTGAACATGCTCGGGATCTCGCGGCTCTCGTACGCGCTGGCCACGCACCGCCAGATACCGAGCGCCCTGGGCCGGCTGCATCCGACCTTCGCCACGCCGTACGTCACGATCGGCATCGCGTCCGTGGCCGCGTTCGTGCTGGCCATCGGGGACGTCGAGTTCCTCCTCGGGCTGTTCGCCTTCGGGGCGATGCTGGCCTTCACCATCGCGCATGTGTCGGTGATCGTGCTGCGCTTCCGCGAGGGGGACCGCCACGTGGCGTTCCGGGTCCCGCTGTCGGTCCGCGTGCGCGGCGTGTCGCTGCCGTTGCCGGCCGTGGGCGGCGCGCTGTTCGCGTTCGCCGCATGGGTGAGCGTGGTGGTGCTGCACGAGGGCGCGAGCATCGCCGGCGCGGTGTGGATGGCGGCCGGGCTGCTGCTCTACGTCGTCTACCGCAAGTCGCAGGGCAAGACGCTGGGAGGGCGCTTCGTGATCTCCGCCGAGGCGCTCACGGAGTCGCGCGGGGTGGAGTACCAGAGCATCCTCGTGCCGGTGTTCGGGGAGTCGATCGACGACGACATCGTGGGCACCGCAGGCCGGCTCGCCGCGGAGGGGTGGGAGGAGGGCGAGGGCGGCCCGATGATCGAGGCGCTCTACGTCATCGAGGTGCCGATGTCGCTGCCCATCGACGCGCGGCTCCCGGAGGAGGCGATCAAGACGGGGCGCACCGCGCTCGCGCGCGCCAAGCAAGTGGGGGAGGAGTACGAGAACGTCGAGGTGGCCACCGCGCTCGTGCGCGGCCGCGCTGCCGGGGCCACGATCGTGGACGAGGCCCGCCGCCGTGGCGTGCAGGCCATCGTGCTCGGCGCGGAGCGCCCCACGCGGATGCGCGGCGGCGTGCTGCTCGGCGGTCGCGGGCGGGCCCGCGACCGCGTGGTGGGTGAGGTCACGCAGTACGTGGTCGAGAAGGCGCCCTGCCGCGTGATCCTCACGGCGCCGCCCGCGGGCGAGCAAGACGCTCGCGTGGGGGTTCGCCCGTGAAGGGGGGTCAGGTCTTGCAATCCGACATCGGTGTCGGATTGCAAGACCTGACCCCCTAGGTAGAGTGGAATCGATGTTCGTACTGATCTGTGGATGCGGCCGCGTGGGCTCGTCGGTCGCCAAGAGCATGCTCGCGGAGGGCCACGAGGTATCGGTGCTCGACGAGGACCCCGAGGCCATCGCCCTGCTGGAGAAGGGGGCGGAGCAGAGCTGGGAGGACATGGGCGGCTCGTTCACGGTCGGCACGGCGCTCGAGGTGGACGCGCTCGTGGAGGCCGGAATCGAGCGCGCCGACGCGTTTGTCGCCTCCACCGACGGCGACAACACCAACCTCGTCATCTCGCAGATCGCCCAGCGCCGCTACCGGATCGCCAAGGTGGTCGTGCGTGTGCTCGACCCCGCGCGGGCCGAGTGGTACGGCGAGCAGGGGCTCCTCACCATCTGTCCCACCAAGACGGCCATCGAGCTGCTCGAGGCGGCCGTCCGCGAGGAGGCTCGCGCCTGATGTACATGCTCATCGTGGGAGCCGGGAAGGTCGGCTGGAACCTCGCGCGCGAGCTGATGGAGAAGCACCACGAGGTCACGGTCGTGGAGTCCGACCCGGCACGCTACGCCACCGTCGAGGAGGAGATGGAGCACGCCGTGCAGTACGGCGACGGCTCCGAGCTGTGGGTGCTCGAGCGCGCCGGCATCGAGCGGGCCGACATGGTGATCGCCGTCACCGGCGACGACGAGGACAACATTCTCATCTGTCAGGTCGCGCGCGAGAAGTACGGCGTGGAGCGGGTCATCTCGCGCTGCAACAACCCGCGCAACCTCCAGCACTTCGAGCTGCTCGGCATCAAGCCGGTGGTGTCGGCCACTGACCTCATCCTCCGCCTGATCGAGCACGAGGTGCCCAAGTACGGGCTCGTGCATCTGCTGGACCTGCCCACCGAACGGCTCGAGATCATCGAGGTCGAGGTGGCCGCGGAGTCGGCGGCGGCCGGCACCGCGGTCAAGGACCTCGGCCTGCCCGACGGCTCACTCGTGATCTCCATCCTGCGCGACGGCACGGGCTTCGTGCCGCTGGCCGACTCCGTCGTGGAGGCCGGTGACGAGGTCCTGCTCGTGCTCGACACCGGGCTCGAGGAGCGCATAACCGCGCGTTTCACCAGCCAGGACAGCCAGCCGGAAGCCGCCTGAGGGCCTTGGCGATCCGGGAGGTCGACCACCTGCTGATCGGCGGCGGCCTGGCCGCGGCGAACTGCGCGCGCTGGCTGCGGGAGGAGGGCGCCGACGGGAGCGTGATGCTGGTCGGGCGCGAGCCGGACCCTCCCTACAGCCGGCCGCCGCTCTCCAAGGACTACCTGCGGCGCGAGAGCTCGCGCGAGGACGCCCTCTTCCGGCCGGGCGACTGGTGGGAGGAGCAGTCCATCGAGCTGCTCACGCGCACGAGCGTGATGAAGCTCGACGCCGAGGCCCGCACGGTCAAGCTCTCCAATGACGAGGAGCTGTCGTTCGGCAAGGCCCTGATGGCCACCGGCGCCAACGTCCGCCGGCTGCGCGTGGACGGCTGCGATCTCGACGGGATCCACTACCTGCGCGCGTTCGCCAACTCCGACGCGATCCACGAGGACGCCGAGAGCGCCGAGCGCGTGGTGTGCATCGGCGGGAGTTACATCGGCACGGAGGTGGCGGCATCGCTCACGGCGCTCGGCAGGAAGGTGTCGATCGTGATGCAGGAGGAGGTCACGCTCGACCGCTTCTACGGGCGCGAGGTGGGCGGCTTCTTCCAGGCTGCGCTCGAGGAGCACGGGGTCACGATCCACGGGTCGGACGAGCTGGAGCGCTTCGAGGGCTCGGACGGGCGGGTCGGGAAGGTGGTCACGAAGGCCGGGGTGGAGATCGAGTGCGACATGGTGGTGATCGGCGCCGGGGTGATGCCCGACGTGATGCTCGCACGGGGCGCGGGGCTGGAGCTGGGCGAGGCCGGCGGCGTGCTTTGCTCCTCGCGCCTCGAGAGCTCCGTGCCTGGCGTGTACGCGGCCGGCGACATGTGCGAGTACGAGAGCGTGCTGCACGGAGGCCGGCCGATGCGCATCGAGCACTGGGACGTGGCGTTCAACCAAGGCAAGACCGCGGCGCTCAACATGCTCGGCCGCGACGTGCCGCACGACACCGTGCCCTACTTCTTCTCCGACCTCGCCGACTGGACGTCGATGGAGTACGTCGGGCCCGGCTCGGGCGACGCCGTCATCCGCGGCTCCGTGGACGACGGCGAGTTCACTGCGTTCTATGTGGACGGCGAGGATCGCGTGACCGCCGCCTTGACCGTCGGCCGCTCGGACGACCTCGAGCACGCGCGGCGCTTCATCGCGGCGGGCTCGAAGCCCGGCCGGGGCGCGCTGGCCGACATCGGCAGCAACCTGGCCGAGCTGTAGCGCTGCGCGGCCACCCGGTTCTTCGTCGCCTACTGGGGAACCAGGACTCGAACCTGGACTACCTGGGCCAGAACCAGGCGGGCTGCCATTACCCCATTCCCCAAATCAACCCTTTCCGGGGTGAACGTCGCCGCCGCCAACCTGGCAGCGAGCGCATCCGTCAGTGTAGTCGGCACGATGTCGTGCGTCTTTGACGTTCCAGCCGACACGTATGCAAACGTATGTTCGTGGCAGCGGGTCTACGAGAAGAGATCGACCGTCTGCTGAAACGGGGGCTCAGCCAGGCCGAGGCCGCGAGACGAGTGGGTGTGGCCGGGCCCACCGTCGAGTACCACGTTGCGCGGGTTCGCGAGGAGAACGCCGCTCGCTCTCGTGAGCTGGTGGCGGCCCCGGCTCCACAGGCACGTCACGAGATCCGCACGCGCGACCGTGTCGCAGCACTCCTCGAGACGGGGCTGACACGGGCCGAAATCGCGAAGCAGCTTCGCTTGTCGAAGCCCACCGGCCAGCGAAGATGGCTTCAGAGCGTTTCTTCGCGGCGGGATTCATCGCAGCCGCGCGTACCTGAAGTCCCGGCTGCTGGCCGAAGGTCTCAAGGAGCCGTGGTGCGAAACCTGCGGGATCAGCGACTGGCGTCGAAAGCCCTTGTCTCTGGCGCTGCATCACGTCAACGGTGATCGCCTCGACAACCGCGTCGTCAACCTGCAGCTCCTATGTCCGAATTGCCACAGCCAGACGAACACGTTCTCCGGGCGGAACGGGCACCGGCGCCTGGTTCCGTAGCTCGCCACCGCCGAGCTGCCCGGCCCCGGCGCTCAGGCCGCGGCCTGCTCCGCCCAGTCCCGGTACAGGCGCGCGTACGCCCCGCCGGCCGCGATCAGCTCGTCGTGGCTGCCCTGCTCGGCGATGCGGCCGTGGTCGAGCACGAGGATGCGGCCGGCGCCGCGGATGGTGGACAGGCGGTGGGCGATCACGAGCGCGGTGCGGCCGGCCAGCAGGCGGCGCAGCCCGGCCTCGATGCGCGCCTCGGTGTGCACGTCCACGTTGGAGGTGGCCTCGTCGAGGATCAGGATCCGCGGGTCCGCCGCGGCCGCGCGCGCGAAGGCCACGAGCTGGCGCTGACCGGCGGACAGGTGCCCGCCCCGCTCGCCCACCTCGGTGTCGTAGCCGTCGGGCAGCCGCTCGATGAACTCGTGCGCGCCCACGGCCTGCGCGGCCACCACCACGTCCTCGTCCGACCCGCCCGGCCTGCCAAACGCGATGTTGTCGCGGATCGTGCCGCTGAACAGGAACCCCTCCTGCGGCACGATGCCGAGCTGCGAGCGCAGCGAGCCCTCGGTGACGTCGCGCAGGTCGTGCCCGTCCACCAGCACCCGTCCGCTGTCGGGGTCGTAGAAGCGCGCCACGAGCTTGGCCATCGTGGACTTGCCCGCGCCCGTGGCGCCCACGAGCGCCACCGTCTGCCCGGGCGGCACGTCGAGCGAGACGCCGTCGAGGGCGAGCTCCGAGCGCGACAGCGAGCCGCCGTACGAGAACGACACGTCGTCGAAGCGGATCGACCCCCGCACCTGCGGCAGCTCGCCGGGCCCGTCCACGATCTCGGGCTCCTCGTCCAGCAGCTCGAAGATCTTGTCGAGCGCCGCCATGCCCGCCTGGTAGGTGGTGTAGAGCTGCGAGAGCTGCTGGATCGGGTCGAAGAAGTTCTGCAGGTAGAAGACGAAGGAGGCAAGCACGCCGATCGTCACGCCGTTGCCGTCGATCACCTGGTTGCCGCCGTAGAGCAGGATGCCCGCCGTCGCGACCGCCGAGAGCAGCTCCACCGACGGGAAGTAGGCGGCGTTGAGGTTGACCGTCTTCATGTTGGCCGCGCGGTTGGCCTCGTTGAGCTCGCGCAGCTCGTCCTTGTGCCGCTCCTCCTGGCCGAACGCGCGCACGATTCGGATGCCCGACAGCGTCTCCTGCAGGTACGCCGTGATGAGCGCGATCTTCTCCCGCGTCAGCCGGTACGCCCCGGCCGAGGCCAGGCGGAACACCACGCTGCCCGCGGCCAGCAGCGGGAAGGTGAGGAAGGTGATGAGGGCCAGCTCGGGGTCGAGCAGCAGCAGGATCGCGGCGGTGCCCAGCAGCGTGAGCGTGGACGAGAAGAGCGTCACCACGCCGTCGGTCACCAGCTGGTCGAGCGCCTGCACGTCGTTCGTGATCCGCGAGATCACCACCCCGGTGCGCCTGCGCGAGTAGAAGCCCACCGACAGCCCCTGGAGGTGCTGGAAGAGCCGGATGCGCAGGTCCTGCAGCGAACGCTGGCCCACCCAGCTCACGAGGTAGGTCTGCGCGTAGGTGGCCGCGAAGTTGAGCAGCGCGCTCCCGATGAGCAGCGCGACGATCACGTTGAGGGCGCCGAGGTCGCCGGCGCGGAGGCCGTCGTCGATGGCCCGGCCCGCGAGGTAGGGGGGAGCCAGCGCGGCGGCCACCGCCACCACGAGCGCGAGCAGCATGAGGATCACGCGTCCGCGGTAGGGGCGCAGCAGGGCGAGCAGCCCGCGCAGCTTGCGCCCGCGGCGATCCTCGCCACGCAGGGTGCGCCAGAGGCGCCTCACAGCGCCGGCTCCGCCTCGGGCTCGGCTCGGGTGAGGAACACCTGGTCGGGCAGTCCCTTCTCCACGATCTCGCGATAGAGCGGGGACTCCTCGAGCAGCTCCTCGTGGGCGCCCTGCGCGGCGATGGCGCCGTCCTCGAGCACCACGATCTCGTCGGCCAGGGCGATCGTCGAGAGCCGGTGCGCGATCACGAACGTCGTTCGCCCCTTCTTGACCTCGCCAAGCGCGCGCTTGATCTCTCCCTCGGTGGTGGCGTCCACGCTGGACGTGGCGTCGTCGAGGATGAGGATGCGCGGGTCGGTGACCAGCGCCCGGGCGATCGCCATCCGCTGCCGCTGCCCGCCCGACAGCGTGAGCCCGCGCTCGCCCACGCGCGTCTCATAGCCCTCGGGCAGGCCCGCGATGAAGTCGTGGATGCCGGCGCGCCGCGCCGCCTCCTCCACCCGCTCGAACGGCGCATCCGGCCGCGCGTAGGCGATGTTGTCGCGCACGCTGGCGGAGAACAGGAACGCGTCGTCGCCCACGAGCGCGATCTGCTCCCGCAGCTCCCGCAGGTCCAGCTCGCGCACGTCCACGCCGTCCACGAGCACCTGGCCCTGCTGCGGGTCATACAACCGCGGCACCAGCGCGACCAGCGACGTCTTGCCCGAGCCGGTGGCCCCGACGAGCGCCACGGTGCGCCCGGGCTCAACGTCGAGCGAGACGCCGCTCAGGATGGGGGCGGCGCCGTCATAGCCAAAGGTCACCCCGCGCAGCTCCACGCGTCCGCCGCCGTCGGGAAGCGGCCGCGGCTCGCCGGGCTCCACGAGCTCGGGCCGGCGGTCGAGCAGCTCGAACACGCGCGCGCCCGAGGCCACCGCGCGCTGCGCCATGCCGAGCGCGATGCCGAGCATGCGCATCGGCCCGGCGAGCATCAGAACGTAGCCGTAGAAGGCCACGAACTCGCCGAGCGTGATCGACCCGTCCCGCACCTGGCGCCCGCCCACGATCAGCACCGCGCCGAGCCCGAGGTAGGGCAGGAAGGCGATCAGCGGGTTGTAGAAGGCGCGCAGGCGCGTGGACACCAGCGACTGGTCGAAGACGCGGCCCACCGTGCCCGTGAAGCGCGTGAGCTGCCGCGCCTCCTGCGCGAACGCCTTCACCACGCGCACGCCCGAGACGTTCTCCTCCGCCTCCGCCGTGAGCTCCGCGATGCGCTGCTGCACCTCCTGCGCCGCCGGCCGGTTGCGCCGCCCGTAGCGGAACGACGCCCACACGATCAGCGGAGCCGGCGCGAGCGCGAGGGCGGCGAGCTCGGGGTTGACCACGAGCATCACCGTCGCCGCGAGCAGGATCGTGACCGCCGACTGCAGGATGAAGATGAGCCCGTAGCCGAGGAAGAAGCGCACGGCCTGCAGGTCCACGGTGGACCGCGACATCAGCTGGCCGGTCTGCTGCCCGTCGAAGAACGCGAGCTCGAGCGACTGCAGGTGCGAGTACATGACGTTGCGCAGGTCGAACTCCACGCCCAGCGACACGCGCCCCGCCACCAGCCGGCGCGCCACGCTGAAGACGAGCCGCAGCAGGCCGGCGCCCACGATGGCGAGCACGAGCGGCTCGAGTGACGGGTTCTCGCCGCGGATCTCGTCCACGGACTGGCCGACGAGGAACGGGATGAGCACGCCCATCCCCATTGCCACGCCCGCGAGAACGAGGGACAGGATGACGCCCCGCCGGTAGGGCCGGAGGAATCCGAGGAGGCGTCTGAAGACCGTCACGACGTATCACTTTACTTTGTGAAGCAACGGCTACAGTGGTGGCATGCTCATAGTGCTCCGCTACGTGCTCCCCGGCGCGCTGGTGCTCGTGGGCGTCGTGATCCTCATCGCGGGCGACGGCAGCGACACCGCGGTGGAGGGCTGGGCGCTGTTCACCGGCGCCGGCGTGACCGTCTTCCTCCTCAACTTCCTCTTCCGCATGGGTGTCGAGGGGGACAAGACGCGCGACCGCGAGGAGGCCGCGCGCGACTACTTCGACGAGCACGGCCACTGGCCGGACGAGGCCCCGCGCGGGTAGGGGGAGGAGCGCTGCCGTCGCGGTGTTCCGCGGGACCGGCTTCTTGCCCGAATGGGGTAGGCCGCCGCCGCATCGTGCGAGTAGCGGA
Source organism: Thermoleophilaceae bacterium (assembly GCA_040901445.1). Classification (GTDB taxonomy): domain Bacteria; phylum Actinomycetota; class Thermoleophilia; order Solirubrobacterales; family Thermoleophilaceae; genus JBBDYQ01. The sequence continues at coordinate 175,451 of JBBDYQ010000022.1, forward strand.
GGACCAATCGCCATGTTGCGCATCGCGGCCCGGCAAGCCCGCGAGGCCCGGCTCCATGGACCGCCGCTACGGTGCGCGCGCATGAGGTCGGCCGTCGTTCGCCCGCTGGGCGAGCCGCGATCGTGATCGACGACCTTGCGAGCACAGATCCGTGGCATCCGCGCGGGATCGAGGTCCGCGGGCGTGGCGAGGCGATCGCGCTACCGACACCGCTGATCCAAATTCATCCCGAGCGAATCGTCAGCTGGGGCCTCGAACCGGAACGCAGCGCGCGCACGGTCGCGCGGTAGGCGGACCTCTCGGGCTACGGCGTCGTGACGGACTCCACGCCGTCGGGGCCGAGCTGCGTGACCGACTCGGCCTGGGCTGCCGCCAGCTCGTCCGCACAGAACGGCGGGTCGACCCACTCCTTGCGCGAGTAGAGCTCCACCTGCTCGCCCGAGCGGCCCCAGCCCGAGTGCTGGCTGCGCTGCGAGCCCAGCAGCAGCGAGCGGTCGTCGGGGCAGCCCTCGCCGAAGCTCGTGACCATCACGAAGCTCGGCCCGCTGCCGCCGGCGCTGTAGCCCTGGCCGTTCCAGCGCGTGGACATCACGTTGAAGAGACCCAGCTCGCCGGAGCCGCCGTGCACCGGCACGGGGCTGCCACCGTAGTTGCTGATCTGGTGGTCGCGCAGTGTCGCGTCGAGCGGGATGCCGGCCTCGCCCAGCTGCTTGACGGCGTCGGCCAGCGCCGCGTGCGCCGGCGCCCAGGCGGGGTTGAGCCCGCGCGGCGTGTTGACCGGGTCGTTGACGTCGAACGGCACCTTCCACATCGGGTGGGTGGAGATGCCCGCGTACGACACGAGGAAGTCCGTGCCGGCCAGCGACAGGTCCGCGAAGCGCTTGAACAGCACCGCGCCGGGGCTGTCGAGGTTGTCGGTGCGGTCCCACTCGTCGATGACGTCGCAGGCCTCGCTCACGTCGACCAGCTCACCCGAGCTGGAGGGCATGCGGCCGGTGGCCCGGCACAGCGTGACCAGGTCGTCCGCCCACAGCTCGCCGAGGTGGTGGCGGTTGTTGAAGAGCGCGTCCTGCAGGCCCTGGCGCGTGAAGACGCCCTCGCGCTCGAGGATGATCTTGTGCCCCAGGCGCGTGCGCATGGCGCGCGCCGAGCGCTCCGGTCCGAACACGCGCGAGAAGCCCTCCAGCGGCTCGTGCGCGTTCGTCAGCCAGTGGCTCTCGTTGGAGTTCTCGACGTAGTCGTGGCGGCGGATCACAGGCTGCTTGTCGGCCGCCATCACCTTCGGCGCAGCCGCCTCCGGGTCGTCGGGCACGGCGCAGCTCGACTGCGCGCCGCGCAGCACCGCCGCGCCGAGCGTGTTCCACAGGGCGTGCCCGAGCGGCGTGTTGCAGCGCAGCGCGTGCTCGTTGGAGACGTTGGGCACCGTGCCGACGTCGGTCCACAGTGCGTTGCCCTGGTCGTCGGCGACGGTGGTCGTGGCCCACGGGTTGCCCGAGTAGCGCGCGTGGACGTCGTAGAGCTCCTCGGCGCTGCCGGCGCTGTTGGACTCGATGAACTGGTTGACGATGCGCGCGTTGTCCTCGTTGAGGTCGACGAGGGCGTACGCCGTGGCGTGGGTCCACGGCAGCAGCTCGATGCCGAGCACGGACGTGGCGATCGGGCCGTAGATCGTCGAGTAGAAGGTGTGCGTGCGCTCGGTGACCGAGCCGTCCTCCTCGCGCACCTGGACGCTGACCTCGGTCTCCTCCATGTCGTGCACCTCGCCGTCCACGACGTACTTCGTGGGCTCTCCTGGCACCAGCGTCAGCTCCATCAGCGCGAACCGGCGCGCTGCGGAGACCGTGTGGCTCCAGGCCACGTGCTCGTTGTGGCCGATCATCACCAGCGGCTGGCCGATGAAGCCCATGCCGCTCGTGTGCATCTCCCCCGGCACGTCGACGTGCATCTGCCAGAAGCGGTCGAAGCCGTCCCACGTCCAGTGCGGGTTGGCGAGCAGCATGCCCGAGCCGTTGTGCGTGGCCTCCGAGCCGAGGCCCACCGCGTTGGAGCCGCGTGTGTTGGCGCGCTCGGAGAAGGCGGCGGCGAGCTCCGCGACCTTGGTCGGATCCACGGACGCCGAGGCGGCCGCGGGCGGCAGGGCCTCGTCGAGCGAGTCCTGCAGCAGGTCCACCACGTCGGAGACCACGGGGATGCGGCCGAAGAGCGGCAGCTCGTTGGGCAGCTGCGGGACGCTGGTGAGACCGGGTGGCTGCGCGGCGACCATGCCGGCGCGCACCAGGTCGCGCCCTCCGTAGCCGATGAGCTCGTACACGCGACGGATCACGTCGATGCGCTCGATCGGGCGCACCCACGGCTTGCCGGCGCAGCGCTGGTCGGGGATGTTCTCCACCCCGACGTGCTCGAGGTAGGCGTTGTAGCCCGCCACGTAGCCGTCGAGGAGCGCGAACGCCTCGGGGCCCGGACCGTGCGGCGGGTCCGCGTTGAGCATCCGCTCGAGCGGGGCCGTCTGGTTGATGTAGGTGTTGTAGAGGTCGCTGTTGGCGCCGTTCGGGCCGAAGTGGAGCGAGCGCCTGCCCTCGAGGGTGACCCACATCTCGGCCAGCAGGCAGATGTTGTCCTCGGCCTGCGCGTACCCCACGCCGTAGCCCGCGCCGTTCATGTCGTCGGCCTGGATGTTGGGGATGCTGTGCTCCGTGCGCGTGATCGTCGCGTCGCCGGGCGGGGCGACGGGCGGCGCGGCGGCGGACGCCGGGATCGCGGCGACCGCGCAGACGGCGGCGGTGACGGCGGACAGTGCTGCTCGCATCGACTCAGCCCTCCTCGTGGACCGGCAGGTTCACGCTCATGTCCTCGAGCGTCACGGCGCCCGGCGTGCGGATGCTCCCGTGGCCGGCCGACATGTCCGAAACGGGCGAGACCGTCAGGTAGGCGCTCTCGCCCTCCGGCACCTCCACCGCGATGCCGGGCAGCTCGATCGTGCGCTTCTCCCCGATCACCGGCAGCAGCTCGCGCAGCGGCATCATGTTGTTCTGAACGATCGTCGCCTCCGCGGGCGAGGGGCCCACCGAGATGGCGAAGAACACGCGCTGGTCGAGCCCCGCGCTCGTCACGGTGGCGTCGAGCGTCGGGATGCCGGAGATCGTGAGGGGGCCGCGGGCGATCTCGAGGTTCTGCGGAACACCGACGCCCGTCGTGGTCACGGCGCCGGCAACCGGGAATGCCTGCCGGACATCGAGCCGGTCGCTGCGCACGCACGTGTCCGACGTCGTGCTGAGGTTGTAGCGGGCCGGCAGCAGGTCCGACGTGTCGGCGCCGTCGCGCACCGCGTCGAAGAAGCGCAGCGTCAGCGCGCTGAAGCCGCCCTCGCCCGAGCACGCATCGCCGCTTCCGGCGACCCCCGCGGGCAGCACGCTGGGCAGCGCGTGGCCGCCGTTGTAGCCCACCAGCAGCGACTGCTCTCTCGCCGCGGGGGTGAGCGCCTGCTCCATGTTCTTCCAGCCCTGGTTGAGGTTGAAGAGGTTGTCGCTCAGGCCCTGCCCGAGCAGCAGCGGGATGTCGAGCAGCCGCCCCTCCGCCACGTGCCCGGACGGGCCGTGCTCGAAGAACTCGGCCTCGATGTTGGGCACGGCCTCGACCGTACCGTCCGGCCATTGCCCGGTGGCCGCGCCATAGACGAACGCGCGGTGGATGTACTCCGGCACCATCGGCGCACCGGCGGCGTAGAGCGCGGTGACCCAGAGCGTCCGGACGACCTTGGACGGCGCGAGCGACTCGGAGAGGTTGAACCACGTGATCTCCGGAGCCAGGGCGTTGAGACGCGTGTATCCCAGGTCCCGCAGCTCGGTGAACGCCGCGACGAACTGGTAGCCGCCGCCGTAGGAGCCGCCGACCGCGAACAGCACCGGGTCGGCCGGATGCCCGGAGTCGTCCTTGGCGACCCAGTCCAGCGCGGCGACGTGGTCGATCACCGAGATCATGTCCTGGCCCTCGAAGTCCGGGTCCTCGACATTCGCCTGGCCGCCGGACTCACCGTGGCCGCGCTGGTCGATCGAAACGACGCCGTAGCCGCGGTCGAGCTCGCGCTCGAAGGCGTCGGGGCTGGACGTCCGCGAGCCGCCCCAGCCGTGCGAATGCAGGATCACCGGCACCGGGCTCTCCGCCGTGGCGCCGTCGGGCCTGTAGACCGAGATGACGATCGGGGTCCCGTCGGCCCGCGACTCGACCGTGACGTCCGCCTTGGTGTGCGCGCCCGCGGCGGCGGGCGCGGCAAGGGCTGCCGCCGCAACGGCGCCGGCGATCAAGGGCCTGGCGATCTGCATGGGTCTCCTCCCGTCCGAGGCAGGAATCGACCTCTCCCGAAGGCACCCCGCCGGCAGGGATGTTGATGGCCGCGCCGCCGAAGTTCTACGTGCCCGGCACCAAGTGCGGGCGCGGAGGTTGTGACGCGTCACAGGGTCTGGGACGCGCCCCAGGCGATCGACCCGCAACGCGCCCGCCGATCGGCGAATAGCTCCGGGTGGATTCGAACCACCGACCTCGCCATTATGAGTGGCGCGCTCTAACCGCTGAGCTACGGAGCCGCTGGAACGGACAAGATTAGAGCGTGCCGCCGGACTCGCCGCTTCTGCTCGCCGTGCCCAACGTCAGCGAGGGCCGTGAGGACCGGCGCCTGCTCGAGCTCGCCGGCGGGTTCGGCTCCGCGCGGCTCCTCGACCTGCATGCGGATCCCGACCACAACCGCAGCGTCCTCACGCTCGCCGCCCGCCAGGGCGAGCTGGCCCCGGGACTCGTGGCCGGCGCGCGCGCGGCCGTCGAGCGCATCGACATGGCCGGGCACGCGGGCGTTCACCCTCACGTGGGCGCGATCGACGTGATCCCGGTGGTCCACCTGGATGCCGAGCGTCGCGGGGCGGCCATAGCCGAGGCGCTCACCGCCGCCGCCCGCATCGGCCACGAGCTGGAGCTGCCCGTCTTCCTCTATGGGGCGCTGGCCACCACGCCCGAGCACACAGAGCGCGCCGATCTCCGCCGCGGCGGCCCCGAGACCCTCTCGAAGCGCATCGCCGCGGGGGAGCTCCAGCCCGACTTCGGCCCGCCGCGCGTCCACCCCACCGCGGGCGCGGCGCTGGTCACCGCCCGCCCCCCGCTCGTCGCCTTCAACGTCGACCTCGATACCGACGACGTCGAGCTGGCCAGGCGCATCGCGGCCGGCATCCGCGAGTCGGGCGGCGGCTTCCCGGGGGTGCGCGCCATCGGCCTGATGCTCAAGCAGCGCGGCTGCGTGCAGGTCTCGATGAACGTGCACGACCACCAGGCGGTGCCGCTCCGGGACCTCGTGGAGGCGGTGCGAGAACAGGCGAGCATCGCCGAGGCCGAGCTCGTGGGGCTTGCGCCGCGAGCGGCCTTCGACGGCTTCCCCGAGGACGTGCCGCTGCGCGCCTTCGACCCCGAACGGCACCTGATCGAGAACGCGTTACGCTCAATCGCCTGATGGGCCAGACGAAGAAGAAGCGCAAGCGCAAGCACCGCGGCACGCCGGCGGGCACGATCGAGGCCCGCGGCCGCACGGGCCGTCCACCCACCAAGGCGGAGGGCAAGCAGCGCAAGACGCAGACCGCGGCCGATCGCCGCGCGGAGCGCCTCGCCAAGCCGCCCACCTGGCGCGGCGCCCTCAACCGCTCGGCCATCGCCGCGCTTCTGTTCGGCCTGGTGGTGATCCTCGCCTTCGGGCAGGACCCGGCGTCGGGGGCGGCCCTCGCCGCGGTGATGATCCTCATCTACATGCCCATGACCTATTACATGGACCTCTTCCTCCACAAGCGCTTCCAGAAGCGCGCGGAGGTCAAGCGCTGATGGACGTGCGCATGTTCACGGTCGGCGTCGTCCAGGAGAACTGCTTCCTCATCCGCCGCGACGGCGCCGAGAACGCCCTGATCGTCGACCCGGGCGACGAGGCCCCCAAGCTGCTCGGCGCCATCGAGGAGCTCGGAGTGCAGCTCGACGGCGTCCTGCTCACCCACACCCACTTCGACCACGTGGGCGCCGTGGCGCCGCTCGCGCAGGCCACCGGCGCCGAGGTGTGGGTGCCCGAGATCGAGAAGCCCGTCCTTGCCGACATCATGAGCTTCGTGCCGTTCGCGGGCATCGGCCCGTTCGAGTCCTACGACGCCGAGCACACCCTCAACGGAGGCGAGAAGCTCGAGCTGGCCGGCTTCGAGATCGACGTCATCTTCACCCCCGGTCACAGCCCGGGCCACGTGAGCTTCTCGATCCCCGACGAGCGCGCGCTGTTCTCCGGCGACGTGCTGTTCCAGGGCTCCGTGGGCCGCACCGACCTGCCCGGCGGCGACTGGCCGACGCTGCTCGAGTCCATCCGCACGCTGGTCGAGGCGCTCCCGGAGGACACCGCCGTCTACCCCGGCCACATGGGCACCACCACGCTCGCCGCCGAGCGGGCCGGCAACCCGTTCCTGGCGGAGCTGGCGCGCTGAGCGCGAAACTGCAGGCACCCAAGGGCACGTTCGACGTTCTCCCTGAGGAGGGCACGGCCCGGCGTGCGCTGCTGGCCCGCGCAGCCGGCCTGCTGGAGTCGGCGGGCTACGGCTATGCCGACACGCCCGTGTTCGAGGACACCGAGCTGTTCGCGCGCGGCGTGGGGGAGGCCACCGACATCGTCTCGAAGGAGATGTTCAGCTTCGAGGACCAGGGCGGTCGCTCCCTCACGCTCCGTCCCGAGGGCACGGCAGGCCTCTGCCGCGCCTACGTCCAGCACGGCATGCACAAGCTCCCGCAGCCGGTGAAGCTCTGGTACTGGGGCCCGTTCTTCCGCAGCGAGGCCCCGCAGGCGGGCCGCTATCGCCAGTTCACTCAGGTCGGCGCCGAGGCCATCGGCTCCGACGACCCCAGCGTCGACGCCGAGCTCATCGCCCTGCTCGCGGACCTGCTCGCTCAGAGCGGCTCCCGCGACGTGCGGCTGCGCATCTCCAGCCTGGGCAGCGCCGACACGCGCCACGACTACCTGGAGGAGCTGAGGGCGTTCCTGCGCTCCCGCGAGGGCGAGCTCAGCGGCGAGGTGCGCGGCCGCATCGACCTCAACCCGCTACGCGCCTTCGACGCGGCTGATCCGGGCACGCAGGAGGTCATGCGCCACGCCCCGCTGCTGCTGGACCGCCTCGCGCCGGACGATGCCGAGCACTTCGCCGAGGTCCGGGCGCTGCTTGAAGACGCCGGGTGCGGCCACGAGGTCGATCCCGGTCTCGTGCGCGGGCTCGACTACTACACGCGCACGGTGTTCGAGTTCTCCAGCGACGCCCTCGGCGCCCAGTCCGGTCTGGGCGGCGGCGGCCGCTACGACCGCCTTGTCGAGGAGCTCGGCGGCCCCGCCACGCCGGCCGTCGGCTGGGCCGCGGGCATCGAGCGGATCCTGCTCGCGGCGGCCGACGAGGGTGCCCGGCCCGAGGGCCCGTGGGTGTTCGTGGCACGTGCCCCCGGCGTGGGCGGCCGCGCCGCCTTCAGCCTGGCGCAGCGCCTCCGGGCCGAGCGTGTGCCGGTGCAGATGGAGCAGGCCGGCCGTTCGCTCAAGGGCCAGCTCAAGCACGCCGACCGCGTGCGCGCCCGCTTCGCGGCCATCGTCGGCGAGGAGGGGATCGAGCTGAAGGACCTCCGCACCGGCGACCAGCGCCCCGTTGCCGGCGCCATCGAGATCGTGGAGGCCGTGCGGCAGGAGCGCCCGGCGTGAGGCCCCCGATGGAGAACGCCTACCGCAGCGTCTGGGCGGGCGACGTGCGCGAGGACCGCGTCGGGGACGAGCTGCGCGTGGCCGGCTGGGTGCACCGCCGGCGTGACCACGGCGGGCTGATCTTCATCGACCTGCGCGACCGCAGCGGCCTGCTGCAGCTCGTCTTCCGCCCGGAGGAGGCGCCCGAGGCCCACACCGCGGCGGAGGACCTCCGCCCCGAGCACGTGATCAGCGTGCGCGGGGAGCTGGCCGCGCGCGGGGAGGGCACGGTGAACCCCAACCTCCCGACCGGCGCGGTCGAGCTCGTGGTCAAGGAGCTCACCCCGCTGGCCACCGCCGAGACGCCGCCGTTCCAGATCGACGAGGAGGACGTGGAGATCGACGAGGCGCTGCGGCTGAAATACCGCTACCTCGATCTGCGCAAGGAGAGGATGCAGGAGGCCATCACCCTGCGCCACGACGTGGCCCAGGCCATCCGCGCGCACCTCAACGAGCGCGACTTCCTCGAGATCGAGACGCCCGTGCTCACGCGCTCCACGCCCGAGGGCGCACGCGACTTCGTGGTGCCCAGCCGCCTGCAGCGCGGCTCCTGGTACGCGCTGCCGCAGTCGCCCCAGCTGTTCAAGCAGCTGCTGATGATGTCGGGCTTCGAGCGCTACTACCAGATCGTGCGCTGCTTCCGGGACGAGGACTTCCGGGCCGACCGCCAGCCCGACTTCACGCAGCTCGACATGGAGCTGTCGTTCGTGGACGAGGAGGACGTGATTGGGCTGGTGGACGGCCTGCTCAAGGACGTGCTCGCCGTGGGCGGCATCCAGGTGACCACGCCCATCGAGCGCCTGACCTACGACGAGGCCATGCTGCGCTACGGCACGGACCGCCCCGACCGCCGCATCGGCATGGAGATCGCCGAGCTGTCGGAGGCCTTCGCCGGCACGGAGTTCAACGTGTTCGCGAGCGCCGAGACGGTGCGTGGCTTCAAGACCGCCGGCGAGTTCCCGCGCAAGCGCTTCGACGACCTCACCGAGCAGGCCAAGGAGCTGGGCGCGAAGGGGCTCGTGTGGGCGGTGGTCGAGGCCGAGGGCTGGCGCTCGCCGATCGCGAAGTTCCTCGAGCCCGAGGAGATGACGAAGGCCGCGCAGGCGCTCGAGGCGAAGGAGGGCGACGTGATCTTCATCGTGGCCGACGCCCCGGCCGTGGCCGCCAAGGTGCTGGGCGAGCTGCGCCTGGCCATCGGCGGGAGGCCGGAGGGTCACGACATCTGCTGGGTGGTGGACTTCCCGATGCTCGAGCGCGACACCGAGACCGGGGCGTGGACCGCGCTGCACCATCCGTTCACGGCGCCCACCGGCGACCTCGACGGCGATCCCGGCGCCTGGCGCAGCCGCGCCTACGACGTGGTGCTCGACGGCTGGGAGATCGGCGGCGGGTCGATCAGGATCAGCACGCCCGAGGTCCAGTCGAAGGTCTTCGCGGCGCTGGGCATGGACGAGGAGGAGGCCCAGGCGCGCTTCGGCTTCCTGCTCGAGGCGCTTCGCTACGGCGCGCCCCCGCACGGCGGCATCGCCTTCGGCCTCGACCGGATCGTGGCGCTGCTGGCGGGCCGCCCCTCCATCCGCGAGGTCATGGCGTTCCCCAAGACCGCCACCGGCGCGGACCCGCTCACGGGCGCCCCGGCGCCGATCGACGCCCGCCAGCTCAGGGAGCTGGGCGTGAGGGTCGAAGCGCCGCGGTGACACTGCTAGCGTTGCCCTCAGGCCCGAGCTTGTTCGCCAGCCGTCTCGCTTCGTTGAGCCAACACCATGGAGACGGGAGCCTCACTCGGGAAGGGCCGTGGCCCGACCCGGAGGGCACCCACCTGCGAGAGCAGGTTCAACTCCCAGGCGGCAGCGGCAGGTTGGGGCCGATCTCTGTGCGACGCTTCATCCGTGGCTGATCCCTCCACCTTCGAGCACCACGTCGGCGCGCCGCGCGGCCGCGGCGCCCTGGCGGGCGCGCCCCATTCCGGCGCGGCCGGCGGCGCCCCCTGCGGGGACCTGATCCGGGTCTCGCTGGAGGTCGAGGACGGGGTCGTGGCGGCCGCCGGCTTCGACGCCTCCGGCTGCGGGGCGATCGTCGCCGCGGGCAGCGCGGTGGTGGAGTTGGTGGAGGGCAAGCCGGCACTGGTTGCCGCGCGCATGGGCGCCCGCGAGGTGGCCGCCGAGCTCGGCGGGCTGTCGCCGGGCAAGCTGCACGCCGCCGACCTCGCCGCCGACGCGCTGCACCGCGCCCTGGGGGTGGCCGCCCGCGACGGCGCCATCGAGCTCGCGCCCAGCCCGCACCGCACGCTGGTCGCCATGAGCGGCGGCGTGGACAGCACGGTGGCCGCGCGCCTCGCGCTCGACGCGGGCGACGAGGTGGTGGGCGTCACGCTCGAGCTCTGGGGAGACCCCGAGAACGACGGCGCCCGCAGCTGCTGCTCGGCCCAGGCGGTGCTCGGCGCCCGCGCGCTGGCACACCGCATGGGCTTGGCGCACCTCACCATCGACCTGCGCGAGCCGTTCAGGCGCGACGTGGTGGACGACTTCCTGGCCGAGCACGCGGCCGGCCGCACGCCGAACCCGTGCGTGCGCTGCAACGGCCTCGTGCGCTTCGACGCCATGCTCGAGCTGGCCGCCCGCCTGGGCGCCCGCCGCCTCGCCACCGGCCACTACGCGCGCGTCGTCCGCGACGAGCAGGGACCGCTGCTGCGCGCCGCCGCCGACCCCGCCAAGGACCAGGCCTACATGCTGGCCCGCCTGGACGCCGGCGAGCTGGAGCGCCTGTGGTTCCCGCTCGGAGACCTCAAGAAGCCCGAGGTGCGCGAGATCGCCCGCGCCGCCGCCCTGCCGGTGGCGGAGAAGCCCGACAGCCAGGACCTCTGCTTCCTGGCGGGCACCAGCCGCGCACGCTTCCTCCGCCGCCACGGTCCCCCGCCGTCGGTGCCCGGGGAGATCGTCGGCGAGCAGGGCGAGGTGCTCGGCGCCCACGGCGGACACGAGGAGTACACGGTGGGCCAGCGCCGCGGGCTCGGCGTGGCGGCCCGCGAGCCGCTGTACGTGCTGCGCAAGGACGCGCGCTCGAACCGCCTGACGGTGGGCACGCGCGCTGCCCTGGCCACCGACCGCGTGAGCCTGCGCGGAGTGGAACTGCGCCGCCCGGCGGGCGAGGTGGACGGAGTGAAGCTCCGCTACCGTCAGCCGCCCGTGCCGTGCCGTGTGGAAGGTGAGACGCTGCGACTTGCGCAGGCCGTGGACGGCGTCGCGCCGGGCCAGACGGCCTGCCTGCTGCGCGGCGACGTGGTGGTGGGGTCCGGTGTGATCGATGGCTGACGGGTCCGCTAACCCCGGCGGCGCCGACATGATCGAGCTCACCACGCCGGTGGACCGCGCCTGGGACCCGGTGGTACGGCTCGTGCTGGGCGGCATCGCCGACCGCATCGACCTGCCCTTCGAGGAGCTCGACGACCTGCAGCTCGCCGTGGAGCGGCTGCGCGCCGAGGCGGGCTCGCAGGAGAGCCTGAAGATCGCGATCGAGCTCACCGAGCGGGGCGTGCGCGTGCGCCTCGGGCCGCTGCGCGAGCGCGCCATCGCCGAGGCGCTGCAGGGCCCCGCGCCGGCCCCGGGCGAGCTCACGCTGCGGCGGGTGCTCGAGACCGTGGTCGACTCCTTCGGCGTTGAGGAGGCGGCCGGCGGGGAGCTCGTGGTGCGCTTGGAGAAGCGCGTGAGGGGCTCGGGGTCGCCGAGCCGCTCGAGCGAGGCCGGACGCCGAGGCTCAGAACGCGGGGCCGGGGGCCCCGCGGAGGTATGAAGTTCGTGGCTTCCGCGCACGAGCCCCGGGAAGTCGACCGGGAGCTTTTGCGCCTCTACCAGGACACGGGCGACGAGCGCGCGCGCCGGCAGCTCGTGGAGCGCCACCTCCCGCTCGTGCGCTCGCTCGCGCGGCGCTACGCCGGCCGCGGGGAGTCGGTGGAGGACCTCGAGCAGGTGGGCGCCATCGGTCTCCTCAAGGCCATCGACCGCTATGACCTCGACCGCGACGTGGCGCTCACCACCTACGCCACGCCCAACGTCGTGGGGGAGATCAAGCGCTACTTTCGCGACAAGGCCTGGGCGGTGCGGGTGCCGCGCGGGCTGCAGGAGCTGCACGCCCGCCTGGCCAAGGCCATCGACCGCCTCACCGCCGACCTCGGCCGCTCGCCCAGCATCGCCGAGATCGCCAAGGACCTCGAGGCCAGCCCGGAGCAGGTGCTGGAGGCGCTCGAGACCGGGTCGGCCTACTCCACCATCTCCCTCTCGGGCGACGGCGGCGACGGCGAGGAGCAGGACCCGATGGAGGCCATCGGCACCGAGGACGAGGGCTTCGAGCGCAGCGAGGACAGGGCGTCGCTGGCCCCCGCGCTCGAGGCGCTCCCCACCCGCGAGCGCGAGATCCTGCGGCTGCGCTTCGAGGAGGGCCTGACCCAGACCCAGATCGCGGAGCACTTCGGCATCTCTCAGATGCACGTCTCGCGGCTCATCCGCAGATCGCTCGAGCAGATGCGCCGCGATCTGTCCTGACGCGCCGGATCCTTAAAGAGGACTCAACGTCCTTTTGGCCAAACCCCCTGACCAAAGGGAGTAAATTCCGGCTCTGCCGGGAATCACGGCCTGGAAACCATGAGGGAGGGAAACGAATGACGGACCTGGTCAGGCGTCTGCCCGTGCTCCTCGCGGCGCTGCTGGCAGCAGTCGCGCTCGGGGCTTGCGGCGGGGACGACGATGACGAAGGCGGTCAGGAAGGCGTCTCCGGAGAAGCGAAGCAGGGCGGGTCGATCACGATCTCGCAGACATCGCAGCCGGACTTCCTGGACCCCGCGCTCTCGTACACCGTGAACGGGTGGGAGCCCATGTGGCTCGTGTACGCGCCGCTCATCGGCTACAAGCACGCCGAAGGGGAAGAGGGCACCGAGCTGATCCCGTACGCCGCCGAGGCGCTGCCGGAGGTCTCCGAGGACGGCCTGACCTATGCGTTCAAGCTGCGTGAGGGGCTGACGTATTCGGACGGCACAGATGCCGTGGCGTCGGACTTCGAGCACACGATCCAGCGCGTGCTCAACCTCGAGTCGGGCGGCTCCTCGTTCTACCTCGTGATCGAGGGCGCGCAGGAGTACGTGGACGGCGACGACGAGGAAGCCGACATCCCGGGCATCGAGACCAACGACGAGACGGGCGAGATCACGATCACTCTCACGGAGCCCGACGGCACGTTCCTCAACGTGCTGGCCATGAACTTCGGCGGCCTCGTCCCGGGCGACACGCCCTTCCGCAACATGACGGAGGACCCGCCGCCCGGCCTCGGCCCGTACCACATCACCGAGTCCGTCCCAAACCGGCAGTTCGTGATGGAGAAGAACCCCAACTTCGCCATCCCCGACGTGCCCGAGGGCAATGTCGACCGCATCACCACGCGCATCATCAAGAGCGCGCAGCGCCAGACGCAGGACGTGATCAGCGGCGAGCTCGACTTCATGCAGGACCCGCCGCCGGCGGACCTCAAGCCGGAGGTCAAGCAGCGCTACGCGGACCGGTACGAGGAGGCCGTCACGGTCTCGACGTATTACTTCTGGATGAACCAGAGCATCCCGCCGTTCGACGATCCCAAGACCCGCGAGGCGGTCAACCTCGGGATCGACAAGCCGGCGCTGGCCCGCATCTTCGCGGGTGAGCTGCAGCCCGGCTGCTCGTTCCTGCCGCCGGGCATGCCCGGCTTCAGCGAGGAGCTCGACGTCTCCGGATGCCCGTTCGGCAACCCGAACGAGCCGCCGGACCTCGAGGCCGCCCGCGCGGCGCTCGAGGAGTCGGACTACGACGGCGAGACGATCACCGTCTGGACCAACAACGACGACCCGTCGGACAGGGTCGGCGAGGCGTACGCGGACATGCTGAACCAGATCGGCTTCGAGACCGAGATCAACATCCTGGACGGCGGCGTGTACTTCCAGACGATCGGCAACGAGCGGACCGACGACCTGCACACCGGCTTCGCGAACTGGTTCCAGGACTTCCCGCACCCGGCGAACTTCATGTTCCTCGTGGACGGGGCGTCCATCCAGCCCACCAACAACCAGAACTTCGGCAACGTCGACGATCCCGAGATCAACGACCTCGTGTCGGAGGCGGGACAGCAGCCGGAGCTCACGGACGACGTGGCGAGTCAGTACGAGGAGGCCAACCGCCAGTTGGTCGAGGAGTTCCACGTGGCGCCGTACGGCCACCGCAAGCTCGCGACGTTCGTGTCCGAGCGGATGGACTTCGACAACTGCACGTTGTTCCACCCCGTCTACCAGAACGACTACTCGAGCTTCTGCCTCAAGTAGCGAAGACGCCGAAGCAGGGGAGGGCGCTCCGGCGCCCTCCCCGCTCTCGGGAGGAGACAGCTCTCAGCATTGGCTTCTGACCCGGCAACCGACTACCAGGTCGATGTCGCGCCGGCCATGTCGCGCCGCGGTGGCGAAGAGCGTCCCGCGGCCGGCCTCGGCCCCTGGCGCCTCGGCCTCCGGAGGCTGCGCCGCAACAAGGTGGCGATCGCCTTCGGCATCGTCTTCCTGCTGCTCGTAGGGTCCGCGATCGCCGCGCCGCTGTGGGCCAACCACGTCGCGCACACCACGCCGTTCGAGAACCACCTGTCAGACACCATCGAGCAGGACGGCGAGACGGTGAACGTCGTCAGCTTCGACGGTGTGCCGATCGGCCCGACCTACCAGGCCGAGTTCTTCCTCGGGGCCGATCCCAACGGCCGCGACGTGATGGTGCGCCTGCTCTACGGCGCCCGCAACTCGCTGATGATCGGCGTGGCCGCCGCGCTCATCACCACGCTGCTGTCGATCGTCCTCGGCCTGGTCGCCGGCTACTTCCGCGGCTGGGTCGACGGCGTGATCTCGCGCGCCTTCGACGTCATGTGGTCGTTCCCCGTGATCATCCTCGGCGTGGCGCTCGGGGTGTCGCTGCAGCTGGGCGGGCTCCAGCTCGGGCCGATCAACATCGCGGGGGACTCGCTGCTCATCCCCACCCTGGTGATAGGGCTCGTGTACGTCCCGTACATGGCCAGACCCCTGCGCGGGCAGGTGCTGTCCATGCGCGAGAAGGAGTTCGTGGAAGCCGCGCGCGCCCAGGGGGCCGGGCCGCTGCGGATCATGTTCTCCGAGATCCTGCCCAACCTCGCGTCCACGATCCTCGTGTTCTCCACGCTGCTCGTGGCCAACGCCGTGCTGCTCGAGGCCGCCCTGTCGTTCCTCGGCGCGGGGGTGCGCCCGCCGGAGCCCTCGTGGGGCAACATCATCCGCGAGGGCGTGAACCGCGTGTCCACGGCGCCGCACATCGCCATCGTCCCCGGCGCCATGCTCACGCTCACCGTGCTGGCGCTCAACGTGTTCGGCGACGGCGTGCGCGACGCCCTGGACCCGCGGGCCAAGGTCCGCGTGGAGCACTAGGCGGCAATGGCCCGCTTCGTCATCCGCCGGCTCGCGGGCATGGTGTTCGTCCTCTTCGCCGTCTCGCTGCTCACGTTCCTGATCTTCAACGTGATCCCCAACAGCGACCCCGCCGTGCGCATGGCCGGCCGCCAGGTGTCGGAGAGCACGATCCAGGCGGTCACGAAGGAGTGGGGCTTCGACGAGCCGATCTACGTCCAGTACTGGACCACGATGGAGAAGGTCTTCACGGGCGACCTCATCTCCTACTTCACCCGCCTCGACGTGATGGACGAGATCATCAGGGGGATCCCGCGCACCCTTTCGCTGGCCATCGGGGCGGCGGTCATGTGGATGTTCTTCGCGCTCTGCCTGGGCCTCTACAGCGCCATGAAGGCCGGCAGGTTCTCGGATCGCTTCCTCACGATCCTGGCGCTGGTGGGCATCTCGATGCCGGTGTTCTGGGTCGGCGCGCTCATGAACCACTACCTCGGCTTCAAGCTCGGCATCTTCCCCAACGGCGGCTACGTCCCGTTCACGGAGGACCCGGTGCAGTGGGCCTACCACCTGATCCTGCCGTGGACGGCGCTGTCGCTGCTGTTCATCGGCTTCTACTCGCGCGTGCTGCGGTCCAACGTGCTCGACACCATCAACGAGGACTACGTGCGCACCGCGCGGGCCAAGGGACTGTCGGAGCGGCGGGTGATGGTGGCCCACGTGCTGCGCAACTCGCTGATCCCGATCGTCACGCTCTGGGGCCTGGACTTCGGGGCGGTCATCGGCGGCGGGGCCATCCTCACCGAGACGGTGTTCAGCATCCAGGGCGTGGGCCAGTACTTCGGCGACGCCATCGCCCAGCTCGACGTGCCGCCGGTGCTCGCGGTCACGATGCTGGTGGCGTTCTTCGTGGTCTTCCTCAACGCGCTGGTGGACATCGCCTACGCCGCCCTGGACCCGAGGATCCGGCTCAGGTGACCACATGACAGAGCGGCTGCTCGACGTCTCGGGGCTCGAGGTGAGCTTCCACACAGAGGAGGGCGTGGTGCGCGCCGCGGACGGCGTCTCGTTCACGCTTGACCGCGGCGAGGTGCTGGCCATCGTGGGCGAGTCCGGCTCGGGCAAGTCGGTCTCGGTCATGACGCTCATGGGGCTGACGCGCTCGCCCAACGCGCGCTTCGGGGGGACCGCCCATCTGCACACCGACCGCGAGCAGGGCGGGGACGTGAAGGTGAAGGGCGACCTGGAGCTGGTGGGGGCGAGCGACGCCGAGCTGCGCAAGGTGCGCGGCAACGACATCGCCATGATCTTCCAGGACCCGATGACGTCCCTGAACCCGGTGCACCGGATCGGGGACCAGATCGCGGAGCAGATCCAGGCGCACCAGGACTTGAGCGACGCCGAGGCGCACGAACGCGTGGTGGAGCTGCTCGAGCGCGTGGGCATCCCCCGGGCGGCGGAGCGCGCCCGCTCCTACCCGCACGAGTTCTCGGGCGGCATGCGCCAGCGCGCGATGATTGCGATGGCGCTCTCGTGCGAGCCCAGCGTGCTGATCGCCGACGAGCCCACCACCGCACTCGACGTCACCATCCAGGCGCAGATCCTCCAGGAGCTCAACGAGCTGCGCGAGCGCGCCGACGCGGGCGTGATCGTGGTCACCCACGACCTCGGCGTGGTGGCAGACATCGCCGACCGCATCGCCGTCATGTACTCCGGCCGGATCGTGGAGGAGGGAACGCTGGACGAGCTCTTCTACGACCCCCAGCACCCCTACACCTGGGGCCTGCTGGGCTCGATCGCCCGCATCGACCGGCCGCGCCCGGAGCGCCTTCCGGCCATCCCCGGCCTGCCGCCGTCGCTGAACGACCCGCCCGAGGGCTGCCACTTCCGCCCACGCTGCCCGCACGAGTTCGACAAGTGCGCGCACACGCCGCCGCTGGAGGCGCGCTTCGACGGCGCCGGAGGCCACCGCGACCGCTGCTGGCTCGACCCCGAGCGCAAGCGCGAGCTGCGCGTGGTGGGCCAGGGCGGCCAGATCGGCCTCGAGCCGGAGGGTGCGCAGGCGTGAGCGCGAACGGGGGCACGCCGCTCATCGAGATCGAGCACCTCGAGCAGCACTTCCCTATCAAGTCGGGGCTGCTCGTGGACCGCGAGGTGGCCCGGGTGCACGCGGTGGACGACGTCTCCCTCGACTTGCGCGAGGGGGAGACCCTGGGGCTGGTGGGCGAGTCTGGCTGCGGCAAGACCACGCTGTCGCGCTCGGTGCTGCGGCTGATCGAGCCGACCGGGGGCACGATCCGCTTCCGGGGCGACGACATCACCCACGCGGGACGCAGGGCTCTGCGCCCGCTGCGCAAGCAGATGCAGATGGTGTTCCAGGACCCGTTCGCGTCCCTGAACCCGCGCAAGCGGGTGGTCCAGCTCGTGGGCGCGCCGCTGCGCCTGTACGGCGTGCCCCGCGACCAGATCGAGCCCAAGGTGCGCGAGCTGCTCGACCGGGTGGGGCTCCAGGCCGAGCACCTCAACCGCTTCCCCCACGAGTTCTCCGGCGGGCAGCGCCAGCGCATCGGCGTGGCGCGCGCGCTGGCCCTGGAGCCGAAGCTGATCCTGCTCGACGAGCCGGTGTCCGCCCTCGACGTGTCCATCCAGGCACAGATGATCAACCTGCTCGACGACCTCCAGGACGAGTTCGGCCTCACCTACCTGTTCGTGGCCCACGACCTGTCGGTGGTGCGCCACGTCTCCGACCGCATCGCCGTGATGTACCTCGGCAAGATCATGGAGGTCTCGCCCTCGGAGGAGCTCTACCGCAAGCCCATCCACCCCTACACGAGCGCGTTGCTGGCGGCCATCCCGATCCCCGACCCGCGCGAGAACCGCGCCCGCGAGCGGATCGTGGTGAGCGGCGAGCCGCCCTCGCCGATCGACCCACCTTCGGGCTGCGTCTTCCACACCCGCTGCCCGCGCGCCACGGAGATGTGTCGCACGGTCGTGCCGCCGCTGACGGAGTACGCCGGTGGGCACACGGCGGCCTGCCATCACCCGCTGAACGTGACGGCCGAGGAGATATCGGCGGCCACGCGCTCGCCGCAGAGCCCGCGCGCGGCGGGGGATGGGCTGCCTGAGCCGGCGGAGGCCGCGGCGGCCGGCTGACGGCGCGGCGAGGGGCCAACACGCCGTGCCGGGCGGCTGCCCGCTTGTCACCCTCTCGGGCTCGAATATCCGTCCGGGCATGAACTCTGCGGGTTTCTACGGAAGGAGCGGGATGGTTCGTGCTCATGTCAGCACGATTTCCGCCGTTGAAACTTGTGCAGAGCGGCGCACCACGCGCCCTGATCCGAACGACAGGGGAGTCCCTCATGCCTTATCGCAAGTGAGGATTCCGGCGAAGGGGCCGCGCTACCAAGCGCGGCCCCTCGCCCGTCAGGGTTAGTTTCAGCGAATGCGCAAGGCTCTCGATCTCTTCCGTCACGAGCACGACGCGCGGCTGTTCTTCCTCGCCCACGCGCAGTCCTCGCTCGGAACGGGCGCGGCGTACGTCGGCCTCGTCGTCCTGGCCTACGACCGCTATCGGTCGCCGTGGGCCATCACGGCGGTCCTGCTTGCCGAGTTCATGCCGGGCATGGTGCTCGGTCCTCTGCTCGGCGCCGCCGCCGATCGCTGGTCACGACGCCTGTGCGCGGTCGTCGCCGATGTCGTGAACGCCGCGGCTTTCGTGGCCATCGCGACCGTGGACGACTTCACCCTGACGATCGCGTTCGCCACCGCCGCCGGGGCAGCGAACGGGCTGTACCGCCCGGCGATCCTCGCCGCCCTGCCCGGGCTTGTGCAGCGCGAGCGCGCCGACACCGCGACGGCGGTGTTCGGCTCGTTCACCGATGTCGGCTACACGGTGGGCCCGGCGCTGGCCGCCGCCGCGCTGCTGGTGGCCGACGCCGAGCTGCTGATGTTCGTGAACGGCGTGACCTTCGCCCTCTCGGCCCTCCTTCTCTCGAGGCTGACGTTCGGCGCGGTGGCGGCGCCCGGCGGCACGCGCCCATCGCTGTTCCGAGAGGCGGCCGAGGGATTGCGCGTGGCCGCACGGCGACGCGGCGCGCGGACCGTGATCCTCGCCTCGAGCGCGATCGTCATGTTCGCCGGGCTGTTCAACGTGGGAGAGCTTCTGCTGGCCGAGGGTGAGCTCGGCGCGGGCGGTACCGGCTACGCCGTCCTTGTCGCCGTCTACGGGGCCGCGGTCGCGGTCGGCTCGATGACCGGATCGCGCGGCGGGACGATCCCCGAGCTGGCGCGCAACTTCTCGGCCGCGATCCTGCTGGTCGGGGTCGGCATGGTCGGCGCCGGCCTCGCGCCGACCTTTCCCGTGGCGCTCGGCACGTTCGCGGTGGCCGGCTTCGGCAACGGCCTCGTGGTCGTGCATGAGAGGCTCCTGCTGCAGCGCACGGTCCCGGATGCCCTGCTCGGCCGCGTGTTCGGCGTGGGCGAGACCCTCGGCTCGTGGGCGTTCGGCTTCGCGTTCGTGGCCGGCGGTGCCATCGCCAGCCTGGTCGGAACGCGCGAGCTGCTGGTCACGGCCGGAGTGGGGGTGCTCGTGGTGTGGGCCGTCAGCGCGTTCACCGCGAGCCGGGCGTTCGCCGACGCTCCCGACGCCGGCGAGCCGATCAGCAGGCCTTGAGCGCAGGGGGCTCGTCGCGCCCGCGGAAGAGCGCCGCAACGGCTTCCGCGGGTGTGGGGCGAGTCTCCGTGTAACCGCGCTCGATCACCCTCGTCAGCCCCGCCACCACGAGCGGGTCGAACTGCGACCCGGCGTTCTCGCGGAGCTCGGTGAGAGCCTCCTCGACTGGCATCGCCTTCCGGTAGACGCGCGTGGTGGTCATGGCGTTGTAGGCGTCGCAGCAGAAGACGATTCGTGCGGGTAGCGGGATCAGCTCTCCCGCAAGCCCATCCGGGTAGCCGGCCCCGTCCCAGCGCTCGTGGCAGCAGCGGACGATTCCGCCGACGCGCCCGAGCAGGCCGCCGACGCGGTCCAGCATCTGCTGGCCCTCGACGGTGTGCGTCTTCATCAGCTCGAACTCGTCGTCGGTGAGCTTGCCCGGCTTGTGGAGGATCTCCTTCGGGATCGTGATCTTGCCCACGTCGTGCAGGAGCGCAGCGAACTCGAGCTCCTGGCGGTCGTCATCGTGGATCTCGAGCTCGTCTGCCACGGCCACGACGAGCTCCACGACGGAGCGGGAATGGTCGGCCGTGTAGTTGTCGTCGGCCTCCACGACATCGGAGAGGAGCATCACGGTGCCGCGGTAGGCGCGGTTGAGCTCGAGGGCCGCCGCGTGGCGCTGGTGGCGCTCACGGGAGAAGACCGACAGGAGCCAGGCCAGTGGCACGAGGGCCAGCAGGAGGAGGACGCTGTCCTCTGCCGCGAAGGCGGCCATGAGCCCTATCGGCCACAGGATCGCATCGATGCGGATGCTCCACGCGATGGGGTCGAGCGAGTCACGGGGCGCGACGCCCTTGTCGACCCACTCGAGGAGGAGGGCGGGCCCCGCCATCGTGACCGCCTGAGCGGCGAATGCGAGCGCGTAGATGCCGATCTCGTTCGCGTCCGGCTCGCCCGCGCCGGCGAGCCCCAGCACGATCACGGGCCCCACGGCGAACCACGCGTCGCTGACGGCGGGGATCAGGCGGTCGGCGTGGACCTTGCCCATGAATAGCTCGGGCACGCGCGAGAGGACCGAGGCGGCTCCCACCACCACGAGCACCAGCGGGAGCGGGATGAGGAACAGCATCGGCACGAACAGGACGACGTCCGGGGAGGCGTATCCGGGGCCGATCTCGAACTCCGCTCGCTGGATCGCCGCGTAGCCCAAGGTGAGTGCGACGAGGAGCAGGACATGGTCGCGCCCCTCGTAGGGGAGCACCACGGCCGCGATCGCGACCGCCCCCACGAACGCGAGGACTGCGGCGACCTCGGCGAGCCGAGCACGGGCGGTCATGGGAGTGCCGCGGCGCTCACGCTGCGCCGCGACCTGTCGCTCGGCCGGGTCCATACCACCAATAAGGTCGCCCCTTCGCACGTCTGGGCTGAGGTGCAGTCACGCTTTGCGCACCCCTTGCGCCGCGAACCTGCGCAAAGCCGTGCAGGAGGCTGTGCAAATCAGCTCCGGCAGCCGAATGGGCGGCGCGGCGAGGTCGGCAGGGCGGCCCCTAGACTCCTCAGCCGTGCGAGCCGACGAGATCCGAGAGGCGTTCCTGTCGTTCTTCGAGGAGCGCGACCACCGGCGCATGCCGTCGGCATCGCTGGTGCCCTCGACGTACGACCCGTCGGTGCTGCTCACCACCGCCGGCATGCAGCCGTTCAAGCCCTGGTTCCGGGGTGAGGAGCAGCCGCCGCACATCCGCCTCACGTCGTGCCAGAAGGTCTTCCGCACCACCGACATCGAGAATGTCGGCACCACCGCGAGGCACCTCACGTTCTTCGAGATGCTCGGGAACTTCTCCTTCGGCGACTACTTCAAGCAGGGCGCCGTGGAGCTCGGCTACGAGCTCTCCACACGGGGCTTCGGGTTCGATCCCGCGGACGTGTGGATCACCGTCTTCGGCGGCGACGAGGAGCTGGGCCTGGGCCCCGACGACGAGGCCATCGAGTGCTGGCGCGGGGTGGGCGTGCCCGACGAGCAGATCGTGCTGCTCGGACGCGAGGACAACTTCTGGCAGGCCGGCCCCACCGGCCCCTGCGGGCCGTGCTCGGAGCTCTACCTCGACCGCGGCCTCGACTTCGGCGGCGAGCACGACCGCCCCGGCGACGACACCGAGCGCTTCCTCGAGTTCTGGAACCTCGTCTTCATGCAGTACGACCTCCAGGCCGACGGCGGCATGCGGCCGCTGCCGCAGACGGGCATCGACACCGGCCTGGGGCTCGACCGCCTCGCGGCCATCCTCCAGGACGTGCCCTCGGTGTTCGAGACCGACCACTTCCGCCCGCTCGTCGGGCTGGGGGAGGAGCTCTCGGGCGCCAAGATGGGGGAGGACGAGCCGGTCACCCGCGCGCTGCGCATCCTGGCCGACCACGCCCGCGGCATGACGTTCCTGCTGAGCGACGGCGTCGTGCCCTCCAACGAGGACCGCGGCTACGTGCTGCGCCGGCTCATGCGCCGCGCCATCCGCCAGGGGCGCATGCTCGGCATCGAGGACCCGTTCCTGCCCAAGCTCTGCGACCGCGCCATCGAGGTCATGGCCGCCGCCTATCCCGAGCTGAAGTCCGAGCGCGACGCCATCGTGCGCTGGGCGGCGTCGGAGGAGGAGGGCTTCGGCCGCACGCTCGCCCAGGGTGAGCGGATGCTGGCCGAGCTGGTGGTGCGTGCCAAGGACGAGGGCACCTCGTGGGTGGCCGCGGAGGACGCCTTCAAGCTGCACGACACCTTCGGCTTCCCCTACGAGCTCACCCAGGAGCTGCTCGCCGAGGAGGGCCTGTCGGTGGACGACCAGGGCTTCGAGGAGCTGATGGAGGAGGCGCGCCGCACAGCCCGCTCGGGCATGCGCCGCCACGGCGGCTCCGGGCACGAGCAGCTCATGGAGTTCGCCCGCTCGGTGCCCGACGAGACGCGCTTCGTGGGCTACGAGGCGCTGGAGGCCGAGACCGCCGTGCTCGCCGCGCGCGAGGACAACGGGCGCGTGCTGCTCAAGCTGGCCGAGAGCCCCTTCTACGCCGAGGGCGGCGGCCAGGTGTCCGACTCCGGGGTGATCGACGCCGGCTCCGCGCGGGGGAGGGTGGACGCCGTGGCGCGCCTGGGCGCCGACCAGGTGATCGTGGTGGAGACCGACTCCGGCGGCTTCGAGCCGGGCGCCGGAGCGCACGCGCTCGTGGACCGCGACACCCGCCTGGCCACCATGGCCAACCACACGGCGACGCATCTCCTGCACGCGGCGCTGCGCGCCGAGCTGGGCACCCACGTGCGCCAGGCGGGCTCCTACGTGGGCCCGGACAAGCTGCGCTTCGACTTCACCCACGGCGAGCGGCTCAGTGCCGAGCAGGCGGCGCGGGTCGAGGAGCGGGTGAACGCCTGGATCGTGGCCAGCCGGCCCGTCTTCGCCGTGCAGACCACCAAGGCCGAGGCCGAGCGCCTGGGCGCCATGGCGCTGTTCGGCGAGAAGTACGGCGACGTCGTGCGGATGGTGGAGGTGGAGGAGGTCTCGCGCGAGCTCTGCGGCGGCACGCACGTGGCCACCACCGCCGAGATCGGCCTCTTCCACGTGACCACCGAGACCTCGAGCGCCGCCAACGTGCGCCGCGTGGAGGCGGTCACGGGCCCGGCGGGCATCGGCGAGTTCCGTGCCCGCACGGAGGCGCTGCGCGAGATCGCGGCCATGCTGCGCGTGCCCGAGCACGAGGTGGTGGGCGCGGTGCAGAAGCTCACCGAGCGGATGAAGGAGCTGGGCAAGCGCCCGCGCGAGGCGGCCGACAGCGGGGCGGCCGATCGGCTGCTCGAGTCGGCGTCGGAGCTGGGCGGCATCCGCGTGGTGGCCGAGGTCGTGGAGGCGCCCGACGCCAAGGTGCTGCTCGAGCTCTCCGACCAGGTGCGCCAGAAGCTCGGCGACGCGGCCGTGGTGCTCGGCTGCGCGGTGGAGGGCAAGGTGCATCTCGTGGCCAACTTCGCGCCGGCCGCCGTGGAGCGGGGCCTCAAGGCGGGCGACGTCGTGCGCCAGGCGGCGCAGGTGGCCGGTGGCGGCGGCGGCGGGCGCGACACCATGGCCCAGGCCGGCGGCCGCGACCCCGGCAAGCTGCCCGAGGCCATCGCCACGGCGCGGCTGGCCATCGAAAGCGTGCTGCGCTGATGGCGCTTCCCAGCGCTCCCCCGGGCAACGGCAGGCGACGTTTGTATGAATAGTTCATACAAACGTCGCCCGTGGGCGGGACGCGGGGGTGTCCGCTGATGCGCGTGCTCGCCCTCGACCACGGCGAGGCCCGCTGCGGCTGCGCCCTCTCGGACCCCAGCGGCACGCTCGCCACGCCCATCGGGGCGGTGGAGCGGCCCGACACGCGCCGTGGCCTGACGGCCATCGCCGGCCTGGTGGACGAGCACGCCGCCGAGCGCGTGGTGGTGGGGCTTCCGCTCACGCTTGCCGGCGAGGAGGGCGAGCAGGCGCGGCGGGCGCGGGCCTTCGCCGAGCGCCTGGGCGCTCGGGTGGCCGTGCCGGTGGAGCTGTGGGACGAGCGCCTGACCACGCGCCAGGCCGACCGCACCGGCGGCCAGACCGACCGCGACTCGCGGGCCGCCGCGCATCTGCTGGACGCATGGCTCCAGGCCCACGTGGGCACGCGGGGCGCATGAGCGACCGCAGTCCAGAGGAGCGCGAGCGGGATCGCCTCGAGCGCGAGGCGCGCCGCGCCGCGCGCGCCCGCGGCGAGAAGCCGCCGAAGGACCGCGGTGGCAGCGGCCTGCTGGGCGGGCTGCTGGGCTCCAAGGGCGGCCATGACGGCGGCTCCCCGCCGCCGGGCGAGCGGCAGGCCGTGAAGCCCGCGCCCGCTGCGAGGCCCGCGCCGGCCGAGCCGGCGGCCGAGCCGGTCGAGCCGGCGGCCGAGCCGGTCGAGCCGGCGGCCGAGCCGGTCGAGCCGGCGGCCGCGAAGCCAGTGCCGGCCGCGAAGCCGGAGCCGGCCCCCCGCGCGGAGTCCTCGTCCCGGAAGTCCGCGCCGCGCACGGCGGCAACCGGCCCCCCGGCGGCCGAGACGCCGCCGGCCGAGCCGCCACAGCCGCGGCGGCGCAGTGCGCCGAAGGTGGACCTGGACCGCGTGCGCCGCCTCACCCGCGAGCGCCGCGCCCGCGGCGGCGCCGCGGCCGGCCCGCCGCCGCCCGCCGGTAGCGACGCGTCCGAGCGCCCGCGCCGGAGTCGGCGAGGACGCGTCTTTGCCGGGGTGCTGCTGGCCGGGGTGGCGGTGCTCCTGTGGTTCCTGTTCTCGGTCTTCCAGCCGTTCAAGGGCGAGGGCGAGGGCGAGGTGGCGGTCACGATCCCCACGGGCGCCGGGGTGGGGGACATCGCCGACCTGCTGGACGAGCAGGGCGTGATCTCCAACGCCACCTTCTTCGAGGTGCGCGCAACCATCGAGGGCGCTCGGGGTGACCTCAAGCCCGGCGTCTACACGCTCGCCGAGGGCATGAGCTACGGGGCGGCCATCGACGCTCTCTCCGCCGGCCCGCCGAACGACATCATCCGGCTGGTGATCCCCGAGGGCCGCTCGCGCAGCGAGGTCACGGAGCTCGTGGCCGACACCGGCCTCGAGGGCGACTACGCGGAGGCCACCCGCAGCTCGCGTGTGCTCGACCCCGCCGACTACGGCGCCGAGCGGGCGCGCAACCTCGAGGGGTTCCTCTGGCCCGCCACCTACGAGCTCGAGCGCGGCTCGTCCGTGCAGTCGCTGGTGAACAAGCAGCTGCGCGCGTTCGACGAGAACATCGAGGGTGTCTCGATGCGCGCGGCCAGGCGCGCCAACCTCACCCCCTACGACGTGCTCATCATCGCCTCGATGGTGGAGCGCGAGGCCATGCTCGACGAGGAGCGGCCGATCATCGCCTCGGTCATCTACAACCGCCTGCGGCGCGGCGAGCCGCTGGGTATCGACGCCACCATCCGCTTCGCCACCGAGAACTGGAGCGAGCCGCTCACCGAGTCCGACCTGCGGATCGACTCCGGCTACAACACGCGCACGAATGCGGGGCTCCCGCCGGGGCCGATCGGCAGCCCGGGCCTGGAGTCGCTCGAGGCGGCCGCCAACCCCGGCGACACCGACTTCCTCTTCTACGTCGTCAAGCCCGGCACCTGCGGCGAGCACGAGTTCTCGGAGACGCTGGAGGAGTTCGAGCGCGACGCGGCCCGCTACAACCGCGAGCGCGAGGCGCGTGGCGGCCAGTCGCCCACGGACTGCTGATCGCATGACCGTCCTCGCCGGGGTGCTGGGCCATCCCGTCGCCCACAGCCGCTCGCCCGCGATCCACAACGCCGCGTTCGAGGCGCTCGGCCTCGACTGGCTGTACGTGCGCCTGCCGGTGCCGCCCGGCCTGCTGGCGGAGACGGTGCGCGCGCTGGGCGGGTCCGGGTATCGCGGGGCCAACGTCACGATCCCGCACAAGGAGGCAGCCCTCGCGACGGCCGGGAGCGCCACCGGCGCGGCTCGCGCGATCGGGGCGGCCAACACGCTGAGCTTCGCGGACGGCGGCGGCGTGACGGCCGACAACACGGACGCCGGCGGGCTGCTGGACGCGCTGGGCGAGTCGCCCGAGGGGCTGCGCTGCCTGGTGCTGGGCGCGGGCGGCGCGGGCCGTGCCGCGGCCTGGGCGCTGCGCGAGGCGGGGGCCGCCGAGGTGGCGGTGTGGAACCGCACGCCGGAGCGCGCGCGGGCGCTGGCAGAGGAGCTCGGCGTTGCGCACGCCGCCCGCCCCGGCGGCGCCGACCTGCTCGTGAACGCCACCTCGGTGGGCCTCGACCCGGCGCTCGAGGCGGCGGACGCCATCGAGGCGCTCGGCCTGACCGGGGTGGATCCGCCCGCGCGGCTGGTGGACATGGCCTACGGCGCCGAGCCCACCGCGCTGTGCGCCTGGGCCGCCCGTGCCGGCGCCCATGTGGTGGACGGCCTGGAGGTGCTCGTGCGCCAGGGTGCTCGGAGCTTCCGGATCTGGACCGGCCGGGCGGCGCCGCTGGACGTCATGCGCGCCGCCGCTCGCACCTAAACGTTCAGGCTCCGTCTGCCGATACCAGCTGCGTGACCCTGCCTCGACCTGCCCTGTTCGCGATCCTCGGCGGAGTGCTGATCCTGGCCGTCTTCGCGCTCACCCGCGCGACCGGCCAGGCCGACGACTCCGGCGCTGCCGCGCCCGCCCCTGCGCCCGCCGCGGAGGCGCCCGCGCCGGCGGCCGAGGAGCCGGTCGCCGAGCCTGCGGCCGCGAAGCCCGCAGACAGTGGCGTTCCCGCCGGCCTCGAGCAGGCCATCGAGAAGGGCCAGGTTGCCGTGCTCGCCTTCACGCAGGAGGGCGGCGCCGAGGACGACGCCGTCCGCGCCGCGGTGGGCTCGCTCAGCGGCGTCCCCGTCTTCGTCGACGACGTCACCGAGATCGCCGAGTACCGCAAGGTCGTGGGCGAGCTCGACCTCGACCGCGCCCCCGCGGTGGTGATCGTGCGCGCCGATGGCAAGGCCGAGGTCATCGAGGGCTACGTCGACCCGGGCTCGCTCGCGCAGCAGGTAGAGGACGCGAGATGACCGAGCCCTCGGCGCTCCCCGCCGCCGAGGCCGGAGAGAACACTCCCTCGAACGGCATCACGCCCCCCCGCCGCCGAGGCGGCGCCAGCCGTCCGCTGGCCGACGTGCTCGTGGAGCTGGGCTTCGTGGGCGCCGACCGCATGGCGGCGGCCGTGGAGCAGGGCCGTGCCGAGGGCGCCACGCCAGAGCGGGTGCTGGCCGAGGCGGGAGACCTGACCCCCGACCGGCACGCCCGCGCCCTGGCCGAACGCTCGGGCCTGGAGCACGTGGACCTGGCGATCTACAAGCCGGACCTGTCGGCCACGAACCTGATCAGCGCCCAGAAGGCGCGGCGTTACGAGGCCGTGCCGATCGGCTACGACGAGGCCGGCACGCTGCTCGTGGCGATGGCGAAGCCGGGCAACGTGCTCGCCCTGGACGACTTCAAGCTCATGACGGGCAGCGAGGTGCGCGCCGTGGTGGCGTCGGCCGACGACATCGCCGGTCTGATCGGGCGCATGAACCGCCTGGACGACGCGGTGGCCGAGGCCGTGGAGGACCAGGACGAGGAGGAGCTGGCCGTCGTCTCCGAGATCCGCGAGTCGGCCGATGACGCGCCCGTCATCAAGCTCGTGAACTCGATCATCGCCCAGGCCGCCCAGGACGGTGCCTCCGACATCCACTTCGAACCCGAGGGCCGCGACATGCGCGTGCGCTTCCGCGTGGACGGCGTGCTCACCGAGACCACCACGATCCCGCGACGCATGATCCCCGGCGTGATCTCGCGGGTGAAGATCATGGGCGACCTCGACATCGCCGAGCGGCGCATGCCCCAGGACGGACGCGTGGGGCTCACGGTGGAGGGCCGCGGGGTCGACATCCGGATCGTGACGATCCCGTCGGTGCACGGCGAGGGCATCGTCATGCGCCTGCTCGACAAGGACACGTCGCTGATCACGCTCGACGCGCTCGGCATGAAGGACGACAGCCGCGACCGCTTCGAGGCCGCCAGCCGCGCCTCCCATGGCTGCGTGCTGGTGACGGGGCCCACCGGGTCGGGCAAGTCCACCACGCTGTACGCGGCGCTCAACGCCATCAACTCGATCGACAAGCACATCATCACGATCGAGGACCCGGTGGAGTACCAGCTCCCGGGCCTCACCCAGATCCAGGTGAACAACCGCTCGGGGCTGACGTTCGCGCGCGGCCTGCGCTCCATGCTGCGCGCCGATCCCGACGTGATCATGGTCGGCGAGATCCGCGACGGCGAGACCGCGCGCATCGCGGTGGAGTCCGCGCTCACCGGCCACCTCGTCCTCTCCACCCTGCACACCAACGACGCGCCGTCCGCGATCACCCGCCTCACCGAGATGGGGATCGAGCCCTTCCTCACCGCCTCGGCCGTGGACTGCGTGGTGGCTCAGCGGCTGGCGCGAATGCTCTGCCGGCACTGCCGCAGGGAGACCACGCTCGGCCCGGACGCGCTCGCCGCCGCGGGCCATGAGGTGGAGGAGCCGATCCAGGCCTTCGAGCCGGCCGGCTGCGGCCGCTGCGGCGGCAGCGGGTATCGCGGCCGCACCGGCCTGTTCGAGGTGATGAGCGTGAGCGAGGAGATCCGCTCGCTCGCGATCAAGCGCGAGTCCGCCGACGTGATCCGCACCGTGGCCGTGGAGCAGGGAATGCGCCTGCTGCGCGACGACGGGCTGGAGAAGGTGCGCCACGGCGTGACCTCCATCGCCGAGGTGGCGAGGGTCGCGTGAGCTGCCGATAACGAGGAGGACCCAGACCGCATGAGCATCGATTTCGCCGACATCCTGATCGAGGTCTCGCGCCTCGGAGCATCCGACCTGCACCTCACGGCCGGCTCGCCTCCGATGGTGCGCGAGCGTGGCCGCCTGCGCGCGCTGGACTACCCCAAGCTGTCCCCGCAGGACACGCGCGAGATCGTCTACTCGATCCTCACCAACGACCAGCGCAAGAAGCTCGAGACCGACTGGCAGATCGACCTCTCCTACGCGGTCCCCGGCCACGGCCGCTACCGCGTGAACGCCTACTACCAGCGCGCCTCGCTCGGCGCCGCGTTCCGGCTGATCCCCCAGGACATGCCGCACCTGGAGACCCTCGGGCTGCCGCAGGTCCTGATGGACTTCGCGCGCAAGCCGCGCGGCCTGGTGCTCGTGACCGGCCCGACCGGCTCGGGCAAGTCCACGACGCTCGCGGCCATGGTCGACCGCATCAACGACGAGCGCCACGAGCACATCCTCACCGTGGAGGACCCGATCGAGTTCCTCCACCGGCACAAGAACTGCATCGTCAACCAGCGCGAGCTGGGCTCGGACGCGCAGAGCTTCGCGATGGGCCTCAAGGCCGCGCTGCGCCAGGACCCCGACGTGATCCTGGTGGGCGAGATGCGCGACCTCGAGACCATCTCCACCGCCCTGACCGCCGCGGAGACCGGGCACCTCGTCTTCGCCACCCTGCACACGCAGGACACCGCACAGACGGTGGACCGCATCGTGGACGTCTTCCCGCCCGAGCAGCAGCACCAGGTGCGCGTGCAGCTGTCGGTGGCCCTGCAGGGCATCGTCACCCAGCAGCTGCTGCAGACGACCGACGGCAAGGGCCGCGTGTGCGCCGCCGAGGTGCTGGTGCCCACGCCTGCCGTGCGCAACCTCATCCGCGAGGGCAAGACGCACCAGATCTACTCGGCGCTGCAGACCGGCGGCTCGCACGGCATGCAGACGATGGACGCCGCGCTGGCGGAGCTCGTGCGCGCCAACAAGATCACCCGCGAGCTGGCGGAGTCACGCTCCTCCACGCCGCAGGAGCTGCGCCGGCTGCTCGGAACGGTGAAGGTCGCGTAGGGCGCGTATGGCCACGTTCGCCTTCAAGGCCCTGGACCTCCAGGGCATCGCCCAGCGCGGGGAGCTGGACGCCGAGGACAAGCAGGCCGTGGCGTCGCAGCTGCGCTCCAAGGGCCTCATCGTCATCGACATCGAGGAGTGCAAGCCCACCGACGTGGGCGACATCCTCGGCCGCTTCAAGCGGGTCAAGCCACAGGAGCTCACCGTGATGACGCGGCAGCTCTCCACGATGATCTCCTCGGGCATGTCGCTCCTGCGCTCGTTCTACGTGCTGGAGGACCAGGCCGAGAACGAGAAGCTGCGCGACGCGCTCGTCCAGATCCGCAAGGACGTGGAGGCGGGCATCTCGCTGTCCGGCGCGTTCGAGCGCCACCCCGACATCTTCAGCGACCTCTACGTGGCGATGGTGGCCGCCGGCGAGACGGGCGGCATCCTGGAGGACACCCTCAAGCGCGTGGCCGACCAGCTCGAGAAGGACGACGCCCTGCGCCGCCAGGTGAAGTCGGCGATGACCTACCCGATCCTGATCGGCGGCTTCGCCGTGACCGTTCTCGTCGCGCTGGTGGCGTTCCTCGTCCCGGTGTTCGAGCAGGTGTTCGAGGACTTCGGCGGGGAGCTGCCGGCCATCACGAAGATGACCGTGACGTTGTCGCACTTCATCACGGGCCGCTGGTACATCCTGATCGCCATCGTCATCGCCGTCATCTACGCCTTCAAGCGCTGGAAGGCGTCCGAGAAGGGCCGCGAGCAGTGGGACCGCTTCAAGCTGAAGCTGCCCTGGAAGATCGGCGGCATCGTGCAGAAGGTTGCGCTGGCGCGCTTCTCCCGCACCTACTCCGCCCTGATCGCCGCCGGCGTGCCGATGCTCGAGGCCATCGAGATCACCGGCCGCACCTCGGGCAACAAGGTGATCGAGAAGGCCATGGATGCGGTGCGCGACTCGGTGAAGCGCGGCGGCTCGATCGCCGCGCCCATGCGCTCGGAGCCGAGCGCCTTCCCGGTGATGGTCACCCAGATGATCGGCGTGGGCGAGGAGACCGGCGCGCTGGACGCCATGCTCACGAAGATCGCCGAGTTCTACGAGGACGAGGTCGCGGCCGCCCTGAAGATGCTGACGTCGATCCTCGAGCCGGTGATGATCATGTTCGTCGGCGCCATGGTCGGGTTCATCGTCATCTCGATGTACCTCCCGATGTTCCAGGTGTACGACCAGATCAAGTAAGGCGGGGCTCGGCTCGCCGCCGCGACGAACGTCGCTGGGTGGCCCCATAGGGGGCGGCGAGCGACGTTCGCTGGTGGCCGCGCCCTCAGTAGGTGAACGTCATCGCCTCGTCGCCGGCGAACTCCATCAGCGGCGAGGCGCCTTTGAGCTCGGCGTTCTGGACCAGTTCGTCCTCGTCCAGGTCACGCTCGTTGAAGCAGATCGGGCACACGTAGAAGCGCCCGCCCTTCTCGATGAACTGCTCGTGCACGCGCGCGACCGGCGGCTCCATGCCCTCGCGGATCGGGTCCGCGTAGCCGTCCATGGCGAGGCGCACGCCGTCCGACGTGAGCCACATCACCACGTCCTTGCCCTGGTCCAGCGCGGCGCCGGCGGTGAGGTAGGCCACCACCACGCGGTCGGGGTCCTCCTCGCCGTGCGAGCAGCCGACGATCACGCGTCCGTTACCTGCCATCACTCATCCCCCCTTGGTTTCGTGGCGCGGATGGTCGACCCCATCGCGCCGAACTTGGCGGCCTTGCGCCGCGTGTCCTCGAACGCCGAGCGGGCGTAGGTGTCCACGAGCTCGCCCTGCTCGATCTCCGTGTAGCCCATCCCCACGAGGATGCGCGCGTGCTCTCCTTCCAGGAGAGCCCCGGCGATTCACCCGGTCCAGAGGTCGATGCGCTTGCGTGCGTCCTCGGAGACCTCGGTGTGGACCACGACGTCGGCCACCTGCAGCCGGCCACCGGGGCGCAGCACGCGGTCGATCTCGGCGAAGACCGCCTCCTTGTCGGGCACGAGGTCGATGACGCCGTTGGAAAGGACGACGTCCACGGACCCGTCCTCCAAGGGCAGCGACTCGATCAGCGACTCGTGCACCTCGACGTTGGTCAGCCCCATCTCGCGCGCGCTCTCCCGCGCCCGGTCGAGCATGGCCGGGGTCATGTCGATCCCGGTCACGTGCCCGCCCGGGCCGGCCATCTGAGCGGCCACCAGCAGGTCGGTGCCGGCGCCGCAGCCGAGGTCGAGCACCCGCCGGTCCGCCTCCACGCGCCCGAGGGAGAAGGGGTTGGCCACGCCCGCGAAGCTCTCCACGGTCGCGTCGGGCACGCGCGAGAGCTCGGGCTGGGGATAGTCCAGGTCCTCAGCCCACGCGCGGCCGGTGGGGAAGAGAAAGTCCTGGCCCTGTTCGCTGGAGACGTCGGTGTAGGTCTGCCGGATCTCGCGCCGGAGGACGTCGACGTCCACGGGGAGGTTCACGGTGCTCACGAGGCGAGCCTACCCCCGCCCGGCCGGTCTGCCCAGCACCGCTGGGGCATGGAGGGGTTTCTAAGCCGGCATGTCCACGACGCACGCGGGCACCGTGGCGTCGCAGCAGTCGGTGAGCGTGGTGATGAAGGCGCGCTCGGACGGCGTCAGGTGGCGGTCGTGTGCGCGCAGCAGCTGGATTGGCCGTGAGGGGGTGGCCCCGCCCGCGATGCGGAAGGAGCTCAGGCGCCCCTGCTCGAGCTCGTCCTCCACCACCAGCCGGGAGACGAAGCCCACGCCGAGCCCGGCCGCCACCGCCCGCTTGATCGCCTCGTTGGAGTCGAGCTCCCACGTCTTGGCCGGGCGCACCCCGGCGGCGCTCAGGTGCCTGTCCGCTGTCGCGCGCGTGGAGGAGCCGCGCTCACGGACCAGCAGCGTGTGCCCGGCGAGCTCCTCTGCGCGGACGTCCTCTGCGGCGAAGGTGCCCGGCGCCACGATGCCCACGAGCTCGTCGTCGAGGAACGGCTCGACGGCCACGGTCGGGACGGCCTGGATCTCGCCCGCGATCCCCAGCTGAACCTCGCGCGTGGCGACCTGGCGCATGACCTCGGCGCTGGGGCCGATCGACATCGTCACGTCCACGCCCGGGTGGCGCTCGGCGAAGCACTTCAGCACCGAGGGGAGCACGTAGGTGCCCGGCGTGGTGGACGCCGCGAGCGTGAGCACGCCCGTTTCGCCCCCGCGCAGCGCCCGCAGCTCGTCCTCCATCGCCGCCAGTGAGCCGAGCATCTGCGAGGCGTGGTCGGCCACGACGCGGCCGGCGTCGGTGAGGGTCGAGCCGCGGCCTTCGCGCCGCAGGAGCGGCTCACCGACCGCGCCCTCGAGGGTCTTGAGGTGCTTCGTGGCCGACGGCTGCCCGATGCGGCACGCGTCGGCCGCCGCGGAGATCGAGCCGCGACGCTCCACCTCCACGAGCAGCCGCAGGCGCAGCGGGTCCAGCGCCTGGGCCATGCCGTTCTGGAAGTTCACGGATTCCCAGTCTGCCCTAGCGGAATGGAGAGCGCAACCCTACCGTCCACTCCCATGTACTTCCGCCAGCTCCTCAACGACGACACGGCGTGCGCCTCCTACCTCCTCGGCTGCAAGTCGCGTTCGAGCTTCGCGGTCGTGGACCCGCACATCGCCCTCGTCGACGACTACCTGCGCCTCGCCGAGGGGCAGGGAGCGTCGATCACCGCCGTCCTCGAGACCCACGTCCAGGCCGATCACGTGTCCGGCCTACCCGACCTCGTGGCCCGCACGGGGGCCACGGCCTACCTGCCCGAGGGAGCCGACGTGGCCTTCGACCACGTGGCGCTCGCGCACGGTGGAGAGGTCGAGCTCGGCAACGTCTCGGTGGGCGCCCTGGCCACGCCCGGCCATGCCGCGGCGCACAACGCGTACACCGTCACCGACCACACCCGGGCCGAGGAGCCGTGGCTCGTGCTCACGGGTGACGCGCTGCTGGTGGGCGACGCCGGGCGCCCCGACCTCCACGCGTACGGCGAGCTGTCTCCCGAGGAGATGGCACGCCGGCTGCACCGCTCCATCCGCGATCGCATCCTCTCGCTGCCCGATCACGTGGCTCTCTACCCCGCGCACTACTCCGGCTCGGTGTGCGGCCGCGGGCTCTCCGCGGTGCCCGCGTCCACGGTCGGCTTCGAGCGCGCGCACAACCCGGCGCTGCGCTTCGACGGCGAGGACGAGTTCGCGGCAGCGCTGGTGCGGGACATGCCGCCCGCGCCCGGCGGGCAGGCGGAGATCGTCGCGGCCAATCGCGCCGGGCGACCGCGTTCTCCCGCCTGATGCCCGCCCGGCAGGTCGAGCTCGGCCTGCGGGAGAACCTGCCGCAGTTCTCGCTCCTCGTCGGACTCAACGCCTTCGTCGGCGCGATGGTGGGCCTGGAGCGCTCCACGTTGCCGCTTCTGGGGGAGGAGGACTTCGGCCTGGTCTCCAAGGCGGCCGTGCTCTCGTTCATCGTCGCCTTCGGCGCCGCGAAGGCGCTCACGAACCTCGGCGCGGGGGCGCTGGCGCAGCGGCTCGGGCGGCGGCGCCTGCTGATCGCGGGCTGGGCGCTGGCGCTTCCGGTGCCGCTGCTGGTGGGCATCGCGCCGTCGTGGGGGTGGATCGTGGCAGCCAACGTGCTGCTCGGGGTCAACCAGGGCCTCGCGTGGTCCATGACCGTGGTGATGAAGATCGACCTGGTCGGACCGCGGCGACGCGGGTTCGCGCTCGGGCTGAACGAAGCCGCGGGCTACGGCGGCGTGGCGCTCGCCGCCGCGGCCACGGGTCTGCTCGCGGCGGAGTTCGCGGCGCGCGACGTGCTCGTGGTCGCCGGCGCGGGGATCGCGGTCATCGCGCTACTGCTCTCGGTGCTGTTCGTTCGCGACACCGCCGGGCACGTCGCCCTCGAGCAGGCGCGCCACCACGCCGCCGATGACCGC
Organism: Thermoleophilaceae bacterium; assembly: GCA_040901445.1. Lineage (GTDB taxonomy): Bacteria > Actinomycetota > Thermoleophilia > Solirubrobacterales > Thermoleophilaceae > JBBDYQ01. The sequence continues at coordinate 210,673 of JBBDYQ010000022.1, forward strand.
CCCGAGCCCCGCCTCCGGGAGGCATTCCGCGACACGAGCTGGCGGCTGCCGGCTCTGAGGTCGTGCTCGCAGGCCGGGCTGGTGAACAACCTCAACGACGCTCTCGCCTGGGGGCTCGTGCCGCTGTTCCTCGCCGCCGAGGGGGCGAGCGTGGGACAGATCGGGCTGGTGGCCGCGGTCTACCCGGCGGTGTGGGGGCTCGGGCAGGTCTGGGCCGGGCACTGGTCGGACCGCGTGGGGCGCAAGCCGCTGATCGTGGCCGGCATGTTCACGCAGGCCGCGGCGCTCGCCGTGCTCGCCGTCTCGGGTGGGGACGTGGCGGTGGCCGCGGTCTCCGCCATCCTGCTCGGGGTCGGCACCGCGCTCGTGTACCCGACCCTCATCGCGGCGATCTCCGACGCGGTCGCGCCGGTCGCGCGGGCGCCCGTGGTCGGCGTCTACCGCTTCTGGCGCGATTCGGGCTATGTGGCGGGCGGCCTGGTGGCCGGGGTGGTGGCCGATGCGCTCGGGTTCGGCGGGGCGATCGCGGTGGTCGCCGGGCTCACCGCGGCCTCGGGAGTGTGGGTCGCGCTGGACCTCCCGGGTAGGCTGCGCCCGCACCCCGACCGGAGGCGGACGAGATGGCGAAGGACGGTAGCCTGAAGCTCGGACTGAACACCGGCTACTGGGCGGGCGGCCCGCCTCCCGGAGTCACCGAGGCCATCGCGGAGGCCGAGCGGCTGGGCTTCGACTCGATCTGGACCGCCGAAGCCTACGGCTCGGACGGGCTCACGCCGCTGTCGTGGTGGGGCTCCGCCACCGAGCGCGTCCGGCTGGGCACGGCGATCATGCAGATGTCCGCGCGCCAGCCGGCGGCCGCGGCGATGGCGGCCATGACGATGGACCACCTCTCGGGCGGGCGCTTCGTGCTCGGGCTGGGCGTGTCCGGGCCGCAGGTGGTGGAGGGCTGGTACGGCATGCCGTTCGCCAAGCCGTTGGCCCGCACGCGCGAGTACATCGGCATCCTGCGCGACATCTGGGCGCGCACGGGCCCGGTGACCAACGGGGGCGGGCACTACCCGCTGCCGCTGCCCGGCGGCACCGGCCTGGGCAAGCCGCTGAAGGCCTCGATCCACCCCGTGCGCGAGGACATCCCCATCTTCCTCGGCGCCGAGGGGCCGAAGAACATCGCACTCGCCGCCGAGCTGTGCGACGGCTGGCTGGCGATGCTGTTCTCGCCCGAGCACGAGGAGATGTACCGCGAGTCGCTGGACGAGGGCTTCGCGCGCGACGGCGCGCGGCGCGGCGCCGAGGACTTCGAGGTGGTGGCCACCGTGCCGCTGATCGTGTCCGACGACGTGGAGGCGTCCATCGACATGCTGCGCCCCTTCTACGCCCTCTACTTCGGCGGGATGGGGGCCAAGGGGAAGAACTTCCACGCCAACGTGGCCATCCGCATGGGACACGGGGAGATGATCGAGACGGTCCAGGAGCTCTACCTGGACGGCAAGAAGGACGAGGCCGCCGCCGCGATCCCGCGCGACCTGATCGAGCAGCTCTCGCTGGTGGGGCCGCCGGACAAGATCCGGGATGACCTCGAGCCCTGGCGCGAGTCGATCGTCACCACGCTGCTGGTGTCGGGCGACGCCGCGCTTGCGCGGCAGGCAGCGGAGATCGTGCTCGCGTGATCAGAGCGAGCCGCGTGCGGCCAGCCAGACGCTCGTGAACGCAAGGTCGGTGCGCTCCGCGATCACGTCGTAGTCGCCGTCGTAGTGGAGGATGCCGAGCCCGTGGCGGTCCGCAAGGGCTGCCTGCAGCAGGTCGACGGGCGGTAGGCGATGGTGCCCGGCCCGGGCCAGCTGACTCTGCCCGTCGAGCGCTCGCTCCTCCACCTCGGCGTCGAGCGACACGAGCGGCAGGGTGAGCAGCTCGGCCAGCAGCTCCTCGTGCTCGCGCGAGTCCCTGGCGGAGTACCCCGCCTCCAGCAGGAACGGCGCCGAGACCGCGATTCGGCCGGCCTCGAGGGCGTCGGCGACCTCGCCTGTCCGCCCTGGCGCAAGGCCGGGGGAGCCGAGGCGCGCCCAGGCGGAGTTTTCCATCAGCAGCGCGCCGGTCACCCGCGGGCCCAGCCCGATCTCCGCACTCGGTCCGCCGCTGCGACATCGCCGGGAACCTCGCCGGCGCGGACGCGGTCGGCCAGACGCCGGCGGAGGCCGGTGACCTGCATGCGCTCGGTCCGGATCCGCGACAGCTTCTCGCGGGCACCGAGCACCACGAGCTCGGACAGCTCGAGCCGATCGGCACCCATTTCTTCGCGCAGCTCGTCGAGAGCCGCCTGCACGGGGGGCGTTTCGGTGATGGCGTGGCGGCGGCGGCTGGTGGGCACCAAGCGTAGTGTAGCACCGGTGTGACACCGCCCCCGGGCGCTTGACCGCGCACGCCGGCCGGGGGAGGATCGGACGCAGGCGAGCGAGGGGGAAGCAGGGATGTACGACTACGTGATCGTGGGAGCGGGCTCGGCGGGCTGTGTGCTGGCGGCGCGGCTCAGCGAGGACCCGGACGTGTCCGTGCTGCTGATCGAGGCGGGACCGAGCGACACGAAGGAGAACGTGCACGTGCCGGCGGCGTTCGGCTCGCTCTTCAAGACCGACGTGGACTGGGACTACTCCACGGCGCCCGAGAACGGCTGCGGAGGGCGCATGATGTACCTCCCGCGCGGCAGGACGCTCGGCGGCTCCTCCTCGATCAACGCGATGGTCTACATCCGCGGCGCGCGCGAGGACTACGACGGCTGGGGGCAGACCGGCTGGACCTACGACGACCTGCTGCCCTACTTCATCCGCAGCGAGGACAACGAGCGCGGGGCGTCGAACCTCCACGGCGCCGGCGGCCCGCTCAGCGTCTCGGACTCGCGCTCGCGCAACCCGATGGCCCACGCCTTCGTGGACGCCGCGGTGGAGGCCGGGCACCCCGGCAACGAGGACTTCAACGGCGCCGGGCAGGACGGCGTGGGCTTCTACCAGGTCACCCAGCGACGGGGCATGCGCTGCTCCGCGGCCGTCGCCTTCCTGGCGCCGGTGCTCGAGCGCCCCAACCTCACGGTCGAGACGCACCTTCAGGTGCATCGCATCGTGTTCGAGGGCACGCGCGCGGTGGGCGTGGCCGGCGAGCGGGCGGGGCAGGCGATCGAGGAGCGCGCCGGGAGCGAGGTGATCCTGTCCGCCGGGGCCTACAACTCGCCCCAGCTGCTCATGCTCTCGGGCGTCGGGCCCGCCGAGCACCTCGCCACCCGCGAGATCGACGTGCTGCTCGACCAGCCCGAGGTGGGCCGCAACCTCGCCGATCACGTGAACTGCGGGGCGATCTGGACCACGGACGAGCCGGTGTCGCTGCTGCTGGGCATGGAGCCCGAGCAGCAGCTCGCCTTCGCCGAGCGGGGGGAGGGGCCGCTGACCTCCAACGTTGCCGAGTCGGGCGGTTTCTGGCGCACCGATGAGTCGCTGCCGGCGCCCGACATCCAGTTCCACTGCGCGCCGGTGATGTTCGTGGACGAGGGCCTGGGCGACCCAACCGCGCACGGCATGTCCTTCGGCGCCTGCCTGCTCACGCCGCGCAGCCGCGGCAGCGTGACCCTGCGCTCGAACGACCCCACCGCCAAGCCCTGGATCCGTCACGAGTACCTGTCCGACCCCGACGACGTCCGCGTGATGCTGGAGGGCCTGCGCATGACGCTGGAGATCGCCGGCCGGCCGGCGCTGGCTCGGTATTGCGCCTCGCCGTTCGTCCACCCGGAGTCGTCCTCGGAGGACGACCTGCTCGCCCACCTGCGCCGGCGCGCCTCCACGCTCTACCACCCCACCGGCACGTGCGCGATGGGATCGGTCGTGGACGGCGAGCTGCGGTTCCTGGGTCTCGACGGGCTGCGCGTGGTGGACGCCTCGGTGATGCCGCAGATCACGCGCGGCAACACCAACGCCCCGGTGATCGCGGTGGCCGAGCGCGCGGCGGACCTCATCCGCGGCCGCGCCCCCGCCGCCGGGGAGGCGGCGGCGGAGGCCGTGGCCTAGCGCCCTGCCGATCGCCCGGGTGAACGTTCGCCGGCGCTCAGCCCGCGTGGGCGGCCTTCGCCCGCTCGGCGCGCGGGTCGGGCAGCGGGGTCAGCGTCTGCTCGAGCTGCTCGCGGTAGCCCTCGTAGTCCGGCGGCAGCGAGAGCCCCCGGCCCAGCGACTCGAGCGGCTCGTCCGCGGTGAAGCCCGGGCCCATCGTGGCGAGCTCGAACAGCACGCCCGACGGCTCGCGGAAGTACACCGAGCGGAAGTAGAAGCGGTCGATCACCGGGGTCGCGTGCGCCCCGGCGCCAAGCGCCCGCTCGCGCCAGGCCTCGTGCTCGTCCATCGTGGAGGCGAAGGCCACGTGGTGCACGGTGCCACCGCCGGGCATGCCGCCCTCCGCGGGCGGGGCGTCGTAGACGTAGTAGGAGGAGCGTGCATCTCCCGCCACCTTCCAGCGGCCCTCGCCGTCGGCCTCGAAGGCCAGCGCGTCGCCGAGCAGCGTGGCGCCGCGGGCCGGGTCGCCCGCGTACGCGCGCACGCCCGCGAAGCCCTGCAGCGCGAAGCCGGCCGGCACGTCGGGCGCGTCGGCGATCAGCGGATCCTCCGAGCCCTCGTACACGTGGAGCTCGTGCGCCAGGCCCTCGGGGTCGGCGAACAGCAGCCCGCCGTTCTCGCGCGTGGAGGAGAAGCCCTCGCGGGCGAGGCGCTCCTCCCAGAAGGTCAGGGCTTCCTCGGAGGCCACGCGCCAGCCCACGCGGTGCACCATGCCGTCGCCGGCGCGGCCCTGGCGCGCGCCCGGATACTCGAAGAACGTCAGGTCCATGCCGGGGCTGCCCTCGTCATCGCCGTAGAAGAGGTGGTAGACGGTCGGGTCGTCCTGGTTGACCGTCTTCTTGACCATGCGGAGACCGAGCGTGCCCACGTAGAACTCGACGTTGCGCGGCGCGTCGCCGGTGATCGCGGTGATGTGGTGGATGCCTTCGAGCTTCATTTCGATCTCCCTGAAGTAGTTGCACATACAACTATACCGGGTCGGCGACTGCATGTCCACACCCGTTCCGTCCGCCCCCCGTGGGACGGTGGACAGTCCAATGGAAGCGCTTCTCTTCGTCATCGGCTTGGCTTGCGGCTTCGGTGCCGCGCTGCTCGCCCTCGGCCGCCGCGCCGGCGCGGCGCGCGAGGCCGCCGAGCGCGAGCGCCTGCACGCCGAGGAGCGCATCGCGGACCTCGAGCGGGCCACCGCGGAGAAGATCGCGCTCGTCACCGGCAACCGCGAGCAGCTGCTCAGCGAGATGAAGGCCATCTCGGCCGACGCCCTGAAGCTCAGCAGCGAGCAGCTCGCCAAGCTCAGCGACGCCGAGCTCGGCAAGCGCACGGAGGAGATCAAGCGCGTGCTCGAACCCGTCTCCACGCACCTCAAGCGGGTGGAGGAGCAGGTCACGCACCTCGACCGCGAGCGCAAGCACAGCCACGGCAGCGTCGCCCAGATGCTCAAGGGCGTCACCGAGGAGGTCGGGCGGCTGCGCACGGAGACCGGCACGCTCGTCACCGCGCTCCGCCGCCCGCAGGTGCGCGGCGCGTGGGGGGAGATGCAGCTGCGCAACTGCGTCGAGGCGGCCAACATGACGCCGCACGTCGACTTCCACGACCAGAAGACCTACGACGACGGCGACGGCGGCCGGCTGCGCCCGGACATGACGGTGCACCTTCCGGCCGGCAAGAGCGTGGTGGTGGACAGCAAGGTGCCGCTCGACGCCTATCTGGCCGCGCTCGACGCCAAGGACGACGAGCAGGTGCGCGACCGCGAGCTCGACCGCCACGCCCGCCAGCTGCGCGCCCATCTCGACACGCTGGCCTCCAAGGCCTACCACGCCCAGCTCGAGGTCTCACCCGAGTTCGTCGTCTGCTTCATCCCCAACGAGGGCATCTACTGCGCGGCGCTCGACCGCGACCCGTCGCTGCTCGAGCACGGCGCGGCCAAGGGCGTGCTCATCGCCACGCCCACCACGCTCATCGCGCTGCTGCACGCCGTCTACTACGGCTGGCGGCAGGAGACCATCGCCGAGTCGGCACGCGAGATCGCCGACGCCGCGCGCGAGCTTCACAAGCGCACGGCCACCTTCCTCGAGCCGTTCGCAAAGGTCGGGCGCCAGCTCGGGTCGGCCACCAACGCCTACAACGACGCGGTCGGATCGCTCGAGGCGCGCGTGCTGCCCCAGCTGCGCCGGATCGAGGAGGCGGGCGCCAAGTCCGAGAAGGACCTCGTCCCTCCGGCCGCGCTCGACACCCCGCCGCGTCTGATCACGGCGCCCGAGCGCCACGGCGCGGCGGAGCGAGACGGCGACGAGCTGCCGCCTGCGCTGTCGGCCTGACTGGACCATCCCGGCGTGCGCGACGCCGCCAGGTTCCTCGGGCTGGCCTGACGCGCGACGTTTGGGTGACGCGGACAAGCTGTCCCGGCGGGTTTGTCCGGGAAGCCCAAGCGCGTCCGCGTGAACAGGGTTAGCCTTCGCAGCGCCGAGCGGTCTCCAAATGGGAGGGGAGATGCCGAGATTGGGCAAGGGATGGGCGGTCGCCGCTGCGGCGGCGGCGGTCGCGCTGGCGGCTTCACCGGCGTTCGCGCACGATGGCGACCACCTCGACCTCGGGCCCGCCAGCCCCGCGGTGGCGGGCGCGAGCACCGACCCGGCAGCCATAGGCCGCTTCTCCGACCCGTTCGCCGAGCCCACTGTGGCGGGCAGGTTCACCGACGCGCGCTGCATCACCGATCGTGACGGCGTGACGGTGTGCAAGCCCGGCGCCGGCAGCGTCACGGTGCTGGCCAGCGGCAAGGTCCTCTACTGGAACGCCCTGGAGGGCACGGAGAACGTGCAGGTGTCCATCGTCGCCGAGGCCGGAAGGGTGATCCAGAACGACCAGACGCGCCTACTGGACCTGGGCACGGACCCGTTCACGTGGACCGAGCCGTCACCGGTGGACGGAGGCGCCAACCCGGACGGGTACGACGACGACCCGCTGTTCCCAGGCGGCAACGGGGAGAAGGAGAACGACGGCGCGCTGTTCTGCTCCGACCTCACCTTCCTGGCGGACGGCCGTGTGCTCGCGGCCGGCGGCACCGCGTACTACCTCGACCCCGAGATCGGCGACACGGGCTTCGGCATCTCCGAGCTCGAGGGCATCCGAAGCGCGCGCATCTACGACCCCGACACCAACACGTGGTCGCAGACGGGCTCGATGCACATCGGCCGCTGGTACCCCAGCCTCGTGACCCTCGGCGACGGCAGCGTGTTCACGGCCAGCGGCGTGCAGAAGCTGATCAAGCCGGTGTACCCCGACCGCCCCGGCGGGTCCGGCACGAACGTCACCGAGACGGAGACCTACGACCCCGCGACCGGCGAGTGGACCGACAACGGCGCCGCCGCCAGGCGCTCGCTGCCGCTCTACCCGCGCCTGCACCTGCTGCCCGACGGCGACGTCTTCTACAACGCCGGCGGCCAGTCGTTCAACCCTGTGGGCCAGTCCTACGACGAGGCGCTGTGGAACATCGCGGCCACCTACGACCCGGACACGCGCAGCTGGACGGACCTGGGGATCCCCGGCGCCGAGCAGACGGCCAACGGCTCCGACCCGGGGCACGCCCTCGACGACCTGATGAACCTCGGCATCCCCGGCGGCGGCGACGCCTTCACCATCCCGGGCTTCCGCGGCTCCACGTTCTCGGTGATGCTGCCGCTGCGCGCCGGCGAGGACGGCAGCTACACCGAGGCCTCGTTCCTCACGGCCGGAGGCGTGCTCAACCCGCCCAGCCCGGGCAGCTACTTCGCCACCAGCGACAGCCGCATCACGACCGTGGACACGTCCGGCGGCGGCAAGGCCTTGAGCACCCGCGCCACGGGCGACCTCAGCCGCCCGCGCTGGTACCCGTCGGGCATCCTGCTCCCCACCGGCGAGGTGATCGCGTTCTCGGGCTCCGACCGCGACCACGTGGATGCGCCCGGGATGGAGTTCCCGGTCAAGCAGGCGGAGCTGTTCGACCCGGAGACCGAGACGTGGGAGCCGCTCGGCGAGGCCCATCGGCCGCGCACCTACCACAACACCGCAGCCCTGCTTCCGGACGGGCGCGTGCTGATCGGCGGGCACGTCCCGATCAACACCCTCTACCTGCGCCACCTGGAGCTTCCCGAGCCGTTCGCACCGAACATCGGCCGCGACCCGTCGTTCGAGCTCTACAGCCCGCCGTACCTGTTCCGGGGCGAGCGGCCCGAGATCGTGTCCGCCGACCCCGGGGACCACGGGGAGACGATGGAGGTGGTGCTGGATGGCCCCGCCACCGAGATCGAGAGCGTGGTGCTGGTGCGCAACCACAGCACCACGCACGTGATCGACCCCGATCAGCGCAGCGTGGTGCTTCGCGTCCTGGGCCGCGACGGCAACCGGCTCGAGGTGGCCATGCCCCCGGACCGCAACGTGGCTCCCGCCGGGCCGTACATGCTGTTCGTGAACCGCGGCGGCGATTCCGGGCCGGTGCCATCGGTGGCGAAGCAGCTGATGCTCGGCTGACCTGCGGCCATCCGCCCGCCCGGAGGGCCGCTACGCCGCGTCCACCTCGATGATGCCGATGCGCTCCGGCTCGCCCTCCACCGGCCGGAACGTGACCTCGTAGCGCCCGGGGCGCGAGGGCAGCACGTCGAAGCGCGCCGGCGTGCCGGGCTCGGCGGCCTGGATCAGCCCGAGTCCCTGGATGGCCACCTGCCCCGCGTCCTCGACGGCCACCGTGACGACGGCCCGCTCGCCGGCCTCGATCGTGTGGCGCTCGGGCTCCTCCGACCCGGTCACGAAGCGCAGCTCCTCGGGCGTGCCCGCGGCGGGCGGCGGATCCCCCGCGGGGGGCGCCGGCGCGGGCGCTTCCTCTGCGGTCGTGGTCTCGCCTGAGTCGTCGTCGGACGGCGGGGCCAGCGACGCGGCCACGGCCGAGAAGCCGAGCACGATCGCGAACAGCAGCAGGACGCGGCGCAGGTGCACTGGACGAATTATCTATGCGCCGGCCCGCTCCATCGGCCGATACCTGACCCAAGCCAGGGCCACGGTGAGAAAGGCAAACCCGTCGTGAGGCGGGGACGCAAAGCTCCGGGGCTCCTCTCCGTCCGCTTCAGACCCGGGCTTGGAGCCGGCCGAGCTGCCACCACGAGTGGCTCCTCCGGGCGCTGGCAATCAACCAACCAGCACTCCCTCAAGGAGGAGACACATGCTGCGGAAGCTCATGGAGCGCATGCACAGCGAGGAGAAGGGCTTCACCCTTATCGAGCTCCTCGTCGTCATGCTGATCATCGGGATCCTGGCCGCCATCGCGCTGCCGGTGTTCCTCGGTCAGCAGGAGAAGGGCCAGGACTCGAGCGCGAAGTCGGACGCTCGCAACCTGGTGTCCCACGTGGAGTCGTGTTTCGCCGAGACCCAGGCGTACGCGAGCTGCGCCGACTCGGCCGCGCTCAACCCGACCGGGTTGGCGATCGGCGCGGACAACGGGCAGGTCGAGGTCACGGCGACCGCGGCCGACGGCTACACGATCGTCGGTCACTCCCAGAGCGACCACGATTTCCAGATCCAGAAGACGTCCACGGGCTCCGTGCGGACCTGTGACACCACCGGCGGCACGTTCGGTGAGGATGGCGACGACGGCGGTGGCTGCAACAACGGCGACTGGTAGGCCAACGCCTACACGCTGCAACGTCAAGGGCGGGCCTTCGGGCCCGCCCTTTTCATGCCGATAACAGGCCCATGCGGGCTGAGCGGGGCTACACGATCGTGGAGGCGCTCGTCGTCGTGGTGCTGCTCATCGTCGTGCTCGGCGGCACGCTGAGCCTGCTCGACACCACCGCCCAGATCGCGCCGCAGGAGAACGAGCGCGCCCACGCGGTGCGCGAGGCGCAGGTGGGCCTCGGCACGATGGTCCGCGAGCTGCGCCAGTCACGCAGCGTGGAGGCCGGTTACTCCGCCACGGGGCTGACCGTCCGCACGCCCGTTGCCGGCGTGCCCACGCGCGTCGCATGGGACTGCACGCCGGATTCGGTCTCGAGGCCCGGCGAGGACCTCAGCGCCTGCCGCCGCGTGCAGTACGCCGCCGACGACACCACGGTGGTGAGCACGACGCATCCACTGGACCGCCTGATGAGTGACCAGGTGTTCGACTACACCGTGGAGTCCGGCCGCATCCAGTTCGTGACCGCCCGCATCGAGGTCCCCGCCAGCGGTGAGCGCGAGCAGGGGCTCGATCACAGGATCGTGCTCGACGACGGCTTCTTCCTGCGCAACGTCGCCGACGGCTGACCGTAGGTCACTCGTCCAGCCCGGGCCCGTACGCGCGCGTGGCTGGGGCCGCCCGCCGAAGAGATCGATATGGCGGAATTCCGTTCCCTGACCCCATGGCGCCTGATCGGCCGCGGGGATGACGGCTTCACGCTCATCGAGCTCAGCATCACCATCGCGGTCCTGCTGGTGGGCGTCCTCGGCACCGTCGCGCTGATCGACGGCGCGAGCGCCACGACCGCGAACAACAAGGCCCGCGAGGGGGCCACGGCGCTGGCCCGCGAGATGACCGAGCTCACCCGCTCGGTGCCCTACGACGACCTGGACACCACGCAGATTCCGGTTGAGCTGCAGTCGCGCCCCGGGCTGGCGGACTCCAGCGCCGATCCCGGCTACACGCTCGAGCGCCGTGATTTCACGTTCACGGTGTCGGTCAGCGCCTGCTCGGTGGACGACGGCAAGGACGGCCTGGGCTCCCATGGCGGCGCCGTGACCTTCTGCCCGGAGAGCTCCACCACCGGCGCCAACGACCGCAACCCCGACGACTACCGGCGCGTGACGGTCGGGCTCACCTGGACCCGCAACGGCAGGGACGAGACCGCCCGCCAGACCACCCTCGTCACCAACCCGGCCGGCGGCCTCGGGCCCTCGGTGAAGGACTTCCAGATCCTGTCGCCCGCGACCGCCACGATCACGAGCGGCGCGATCACGGATGCGTCGTTCGACGTGCAGACGAGCGCGACGCCGGAGTCGGTCGAGTGGTACGTGAACGGCGCGGCCCAGGGCGTGGCCTCGGGCAGCGGCACGGACTGGAACTTCACCTGGCCGGTGGCGAGCTTCCTGGACGGCACCTATCTCGTGCAGGCGCGCGCCTTCAACGAGGAGGGCCGCTCGGGCGTCGCCCGGGTGATGACGGTCGTGCTCAACCGCTTCGCTCCCCAGGCGCCCCAGGGCGTCGGCGCGGGCCGCAACGGCACCGGCTCCGACGTTGACGTCGAGTGGCACGCCAACGGCGAGGGCGACGTGATCGGCTACCGCGTCTATCGCGTGACCGGCGGCATCGCCGAGCGCGCGTGCCCGGAGGCCGGAGCCGGCACGGATGCGTTCCTGGAAGGCACTCTGTCGTGCGTGGACCCGTCCGCCCCCGCCGGCGGGCCGCTCGAGTACACGGTGATGGCCATCGACCGCGACGCCGAGGGGCAGATCCGGGAGGGCGGGGAGACCGCGGCCCCGGTCGCGGAGGGCAATTCCGCCCCCGGCGTACCGGGGGACCTGGTCACGTGCGCGGGCGGCACGAGCGGCTGCAACGGCCCCGACGGCACACCCGCGCCCTCGGGCACCACCGCCGTGAGCTGGAGCCCGGCCACCGATCCCGACACGGGGGACACGATCGCCTTCTACCGCATCTACCGCGACGGAACCGGCTACTCCGCGCGCCTGGACCGCCTGTACCCGACCGGCGGCCCGCTGGTGTGGGTGGATGACGAGACGGGCGGCACCGCGCACGAGTACCGGGTGAGCGCGGTCGACCAGGACTTCGCCGAGTCAACGCTCGCAGGGCCGGTGGCGGGATGATCGCGCGCCTGGAGACCGGCGAGCGCGGCTTCACCCTCATCGAGACCCTCGTGGCCGCGACGATGATGGCCGGGGTCATGGGCGCCACGCTCACGACGCTCGCCGAGTTCGGCGAGACCACACGGCGCGCCGACGCGCAGACCGACGCTCAACAGGAGGCGCGCCGGGCGGTGGACGCGCTCAGCCAGGAGCTGCGCAACCTCGCCAGCCCGACCAACGAGCTGCCACAGGCCGTCGAGGAGGCCACGGCGTCGGACCTCGTCTTCCTGTCGGTCGGCGCCGAGCGCCCCGAGGGCAGCCTCAACACTCGCAACACCGTCCGCGTGCGCTACTGCCTCGATGCCGCGACGGCCACCCTGTGGCGGCAGGAGCAAGGCTGGACGACGGCGGCCGCGCCGTCGATCCCGGACACCACGGCGTGCCCCACGGCGCCCACGACCGGCGGCTGGGAGGCGGCCCGCGTGGCCGCGACGGACGCCCGCAACGATGCCCGCGCGGTCTTCTCCTTCAACGCCGCCGAGCTCGTGGACATCACCGAGATCAGGATGAAGCTCTGGGTGGACCCGGATCCTGCGCGCGCCCCGGGCGAGACGGTGCTCGAGTCGGTGGCCTTCCTCCGCAACCAGAACCGGGGTCCCACGGCGAGCTTCACGGTGGCCCCGAGCGGCGGCCAGATCCTGCTCAACGGCTCGGGGTCCACGGATCCCGAGGGCAAGGCGCTCGAGTACCTCTGGTACGACAACGGCGTGCCCGACCCGGTGGGCGAGGGCATCGTCTTCACCTACTCGCCGTCGGAGGCCGGCGACCACTCCATCAAGCTGACGGTGGAGGATCCCGCGGGCCTCGAGCACGAAGCGCCGCCGCAGGACGTCTGCCTCGTGGGAGGGGGGCACACGTGTCCGTGATCCGGCGGCTCGCACACGACGAGGACGGGTCGGTGGTAGTCGCGGTCGTGGCGCTCACGCTGATGCTCGTGCTCGGTTTCGCCACCTACTCCGCCGTGGGCACCCAGACCCGCCTGTCGGGTGAGGAGCGGGTGCGCGAATCGGCCTTCAACCTCGGCGAGGGGGCGCTGAACGCGCAGGCCTTCGTGATCGGCCGGCTCGGCCCCGGCAGCCTCTCGAGGGACTACCCGGACGCGTGCCCGTCGGCGACGGAGCCCACGCTCTGCCCGGATCCCGACCGCATGGAGGAGAGCTTCGACGCGGGGCTCCAGGCCGACTACGCGGGCGGCCTCACGACCTGGGCCACGAGCGTGCGCGACAACAGCTCCGGCGCCTTCTACGACGACAGCGTGGACAGCCAGCCGGCCTGGGACGCCAACGAGGACAACCAGGTCTGGGTGCGCGCCACCGCCAACGTGCGCGGCAAGACGCGCACGCTCGTGGCGCTGGTCCAGGTGGAGTCGCGCCCGGTGCAGTTCCCCCGCTACGCCGTCACCGCCGGCAAGTTCTCCACCACGAACAACGGCAACAAGCTGATCGTGAACACCTCCGGCTCGCTCGGCATCGCCGTGCGCTGCGCCGAGGCGCCCGAGTCCACGAGCTGCATGGACTACGAGGTGAACAAGGGCCAGGTGAGCCCCAACAACTACCAGCTGTCATACCCGAACCCCACGGCCATCTCGACCGACGACCTGGTGGGCCTGGAGGAGCTGGCGCAGGCCAACGGCACGTACTTCGAGGAGTGCCCGGCCAACCCGAGCGGGGCGGTGGTGGTGGTGGAAAGCGGGGACTGCTTCTACAACAACTCCGTCCCAGGGGCGTGCTGCAACACCGAAGCCGCCCCGGGCATCTTCATTGTCAAGGACGGCACGTTCTCGCTGGGCGGCAACCTGGAGTTCCGCGGCATCATCTACGCGCTCAACCAGCAGGAGTCGAGCGGGCACGTGATCTCGCTGCAGGGGACCTCGGCGATCCTCGGCGCCGCGATGGTGGACGGCAACGGCGGCATCTCGGCCGGGTCGAGCGGGACCAACATCGTCTTCGACCCGGCTGCGTTCGACGGCGCCAAGAGCTTCGGCACCGCAGGCATCGTGCAGAACACCTGGCGCGAGATCACTGGCTGAGCGGCGTGCGGGGAGGGAACCGCCTAAAGCCGTTGCGCGAATCCGCCGATTCCCGATGTGGAATGAAATACACCCGGGAAGACCCTCGTAGGGAAGGCGAGGCGGGCTTCACCCTGATCGAGCTGCTCGTTGTCATGGGTATCTCGCTGATCGTCGGTGCCGCCGCGCTGATGGCCATCCAGACGAGCCAGACGAGCACGGCCAAGACGGCCGCCCGCCAGGAGGCCGTGCAGCAGGCCGAGGTCGCGCTGGACCGCCTCACCGGCGAGACGCGCCAGGCGGTGGCCGTCCGGCTGTGGAGCACCGGGTTCCTCGACCTCAAGACGCGTGTGCGCGTGAACGGCGCCCCATCCACGCTGCGGCGCATCCAGTACGACTGCACGGATCTCGCGGCATGTACACGCAAGGACTGCGGCACGGTGTCGTCCACCGGCACCCTCCTGAGCCTCGAGCAGGACTGCAGCACCGGCACCGCGGTGCCGATCATCCGCGGGCTGGACCAGGTGACCTTCGGGGCCGAGCTCCAGGGCGCAGCCGTGGCCGTTCCGCCCGCGCGCGAGACCGTGAACGCATCGCCGGTGTTCGACCACGTGACGGTGGCGATGCGCGTGCGCCTCGACGACAAGCCCTCCGGGCGGCAGTCGGTCAAGGACCTCGACCCAGTGGAGATCCGGGGGGGTGTGACGCTTGAGAACGTCAACTGACCTCCGCTCCGAGGCCGGCATGACGATCGTCGAGGCGGTCATCGCCTCGTCGATCCTGCTCGTCGCGATGCTCGGCGGATTCCTGGCGATCGAGTCGGCCTCCAGCGCCACGAAGACCGCCGAGCGACAGGCGATCGCCGCGGCCGCCGGAGAGGAGGAGGTCGAGCGCCTGGCCGGGCTCGACTTCGACGAGCTCACCCACTGCCAGAGTGCCGCGCCGTCGCACAACAGCGATCCCGGGGCGCCCGCGGGCCAGGTGCCGGAGAACCCCGAGTACCACGTCGTGAACAGCACGCCGCGGCGCTTCAGCGTGCTGGCCGACTACCGCAGCGCGACCAGCGCGGCGCTCCCGGGAACAGAGGGCGGCGAGGTACTCGCGGTCGCGGCGAGCAATTGTGCGCTGACGGCCCCGAGCGTGCCTTTCACGTCAGGCGTGGTGACCGGGGACGTCTGGCGTTTCGTGACCATCCGCGAGGACAGCTGCCCGCCCAGCCTGCCGGCCCTCACGGCGCCGCTCAACGGCCTGCTCTCCGGGCTCCTCAACATCGTCGCGGGTCTGCTCGGCGGGCTCACGGATGCCGTCGGCAACGGCGTGAACCTCTTCTGCACCCAGCCGCAGGACTCCAAGCGCATCACAGTGGCGGTGGTGGTGGACGACGCCTCGACGCTCGGTCCGCGCAAGCCCACGTGGATGTCCACGATCGTCACCAACGACAACGACGGACTGGTACTTGATGAGAGCAGCCGGCTCGACTTCTGAGCGGGGCTTCGCCCTGCCCATGGTGATGGGCTGCGTGCTGCTGCTCGCCATCTTCATGGCGACGGCGATGACCCGCGCCACGGTGGGGCTGGACGTGAGCAGCCGCGACGTGGCCGCCAAGCGCGCCGTGCAGACCGCCAAGTCCGGTCTTGAGGTGGCGATCTACCGCGCCAACGGGCTCGGGCTGGACCTCAACCAGCTGCTTCAGCCCACCCAGCAGTGCCTGCTCAGCAGCGTGAGCGGGGCGCTCGGCGTCGAGGGGCTGCCGGGCGGCGCGAACTGGTGCGCGGCGGTCACCGAGGACCTCGGGACGGGAGCCGGCTTCTCCTACCGCGTCTCCTCGGTCGTCCCGTCGCTCAACGTCGTCCAGACGCTCCTGACCCGCACCACCTCCTACCTGCTCCGGCGCCGCATCGTGTCCACGGGGACCGTCGATGGCGTGACGCGCCGCGTGTACGCCGAGTACACGACCGACGGCCAGACGAACGAGACCCGGATCTGCGTGCTCGTCTGCCTCCCGCACATCCTCCAGGGCGGCTTCCTCCAGCTCTACCGCATGGATCCCGGCACCTTCCGCGAGTGCGCCCCCACGCCGCCCACTCCAAGCGACCCGGCGTCGGGCTGCTGATGGCCGTGTCGCTGGTCGCGGGCACCGCTGTGGGCGTCCTGGGGGCGGCCATCGGCAGCTTCCTCAACGTGGTCATCCACCGCCTCCCCGCCGGCGAGTCGATCGTGTCGCCGGGCTCGCGCTGCCCGTCGTGCCGCACGGCGCTCGCGCCCTACGACAACGTGCCGGTGGTCTCGTGGCTCGTGCTGCGCGGGAGCTGCCGCAGCTGCGGCACGTCGATCTCGCCGCGCTACCCGCTGGTGGAGCTGCTCACCGCGGCGCTGTTCGCAGTGGTGGCCGTCGTCAACGGGGTTGACGAGCGGCTCGCGCTCTCGCTTCCGTTCGTGGCGGTGCTGATGGCCGTCGCGGCGATCGACCTCGACCACCGCATCATCCCCAACCGCATCCTGGCCCCGGCCGCGGTGTACGCCGTGGCGGCCGCCGCGGTGGTGGCGCCCGGCGACCTGCCCGAGCTGCTGGCGGCGGGAGGCGGGGCGTTCGCCTTCCTGCTGGTCACGGCGCTCGTCTACCCGGCGGGGATGGGGATGGGCGACGTGAAGCTGGCCGGCGTCATGGGCCTGTACCTCGGCGTCGCCGTCGTGCCGGCGCTGCTCGTGGCCTTCGTCGCCGGCTCGCTCGTCGGGATCGTCATGCTCGCCCGCGAGGGGGCGGCCGCGCGCAAGAAGGGCATCCCGTTCGGGCCGTTCCTGGCGCTCGGCGGCCTGGTCGGGCTGCTGGCCGGCGCCGAGCTGATCGACCTATACGTGCAGAACTTCCTGTAGCGCTCAAGCTTCGCGCCGGGGCCGGCCGATGGCTCTCGCATGCGGGCAGGCGCGTGGATCTCACGTTGTGTCGAGCGCATCCTCGGCGAGGACAGCGGCTTCACCCTGATCGAGCTCATCTCGGCGATGCTCGTGACGGTCATCGGCGTCGTCGC
The DNA here is from genome assembly GCA_040901445.1 of Thermoleophilaceae bacterium. GTDB lineage: Bacteria > Actinomycetota > Thermoleophilia > Solirubrobacterales > Thermoleophilaceae > JBBDYQ01. The sequence continues at coordinate 227,658 of JBBDYQ010000022.1, forward strand.
GCTGATCACGACGCTCGACAGCTCGCGCCAGCTCATCGGCTTCTCCGAGAGCAAGGAGTCCGCCGTGCACGTGGCCCAGCAGGAGCTCGAGCGGATCCAGGCGCTGGACTACGACGACATCGCCCTGGACGATCATCCGGAGGCCTGCTCCTCGCCCTGTGACGAGAACAACCCGGCCTTCTACGTGAAGGGCGACTGGTACCGCTGGAACCAGCGGCCCTGGGGCGAGGAATGCGACGCGAGCGGGGTCCCGCACCTGGACTGCGAGGGGCTCGTCGTCGAGGAGGGCGCCGGGGGCGTCGTCGCGGCCCGCGAGGAGATCACCGAGAACGGCCCCACCGGCGGGGTCCGGCTCACGATCGAGATACAGCGCTTCATCACCTCGGTCGACGACGACTGCGTGAAGGAGCCGCCGAACGTCGGCGGCTGCACCGGCACCGAGGACTACCGGCGGATCACGGTTGCCGTGCGGGTGGTCGGGGTGATCGCCGGTGAGCGCGAGGGGCTGCTCAACGGCGGACCGGGCCGGCCGATACTGCTGTCCACCGTGGTGCGCCCGGCATGAGACGGCGCATCCGGTCCGAGGACGGCGTGGCGATGACCGTCGCGATGTTCACGCTCGCGGTGATCGCGCTGTTCTCGGCGCTGATCGCATCCACGGCAGGGCAGCTCGGCGAGACCTCCAACCAGGACCGCGACAGCAAGCGCGCCCTGGGCGCCGCCGAGGCGGGCATCAACACCGCCCTGCACCGCCTCAACAACGCTCCGACCCCACTCGACAACCTCGGCTGCTTCACGGACGTGCAACTGGGGGTGCTGGCGGAGGCGACTCCGGTCCCCGGCGTCGTCGCCACGGGCGATGTTCCGCTGAGCGTGCAGGCGGGGCACTGCCCGGGAGCCGCCGGCCGGGCGGGCAACGACGGCACCTACACGTACTTCATCACCCTGCTCAACAACGGCCAGCACTGCGACGCGCAGTACACGACGCAGACCGAGGTCACCAGCCTGCTCGCGCTCGGGATCGGCGGGATCAGCGTGCTGCGCCGCTGCATCACCTCGATCGGGGTGGTCAACGGCGTCCAGCGCCGTGTGCAGCGCGAGGTGTACTCGGAGTTCCGGCTGTTCCAGGGGCTGATCGGGACAGGCGACGTGACCGTGAGCACGCTCGCCAACCTCGGCACGAGCCACGTCGGCTCGAACGGGCTGGTGACGATGGCCGGTGGGAGCCTCTTCGGGGGCCAGGTCGAGATCTATGGGGAGGACGAGCCCCAGATCTTCGCCACCGGCGTGTGGGGGGTGACCCACCGCGCCGACCCGTGGATCCTGGATCCCGTTGAAGTGTCGGACATCAACGCGGGGACCATCACCTGCGTCGGTCCGTTGATCCTCATCCCCTGCGATACCAGTGTCGCCGGGCTCCATCCGGCCAGTCGCCGGGTGCGGGTGCCCACCGGCTACACGGTGACGATCGCGGCGGGCGACCACTACATCTGCGAGCTCTCCGTCACGGGCGGCTCGCTCCTCGTGGGTGGCGAGGCGCGCGTGTTCATCGACGACGACTGCCCGGCTGGGGAGGGTTTCACCATGCAGGGCGGGCTGGTCAACGCCACGGGCATCGTGTCCGCGGAGAACCTCCAGATCTATGTCGAGGGCGACAGCACCGTCAGCATCCGCGGCGGCGTGCTGGCCACGGCCAACATCACCCTGTACGCGCCCCGCTCGAGCGTGGTGGTCGAGCAGGGAGGCGGGCTGCTGGCGCCCATCGTCAAGGGCAGCATCTCGGCCGAGTCGATCACGATCGGGCAGGGCGCCACGTTTGTCGGCGACCCGCTGCTCGACATCACAACGCCGTTCGAGCAGATCGCAGGCGTGTGGCATCCGGGCAACTGGTCGGAGTGTCCCGCCAAGCCCGCCGAGGCCGACGACCCGCACTCGGGCTGCAACGGCTAAAGCGCGGCGCGGCAGCGGTCGATACCCGGATCAGGGTCCCCTCTGCCATGACGCCTTTCTCGAAGAACAACAGCTCCCGCGAGCCCGTTGGCCTGGATGTCGACAGCGCCTACGTGGCCGCCGTCCAGGCGTCCGCCGGGCGCATCGCCGCCGGCGCCAGCATCGATCTCCCCGACGGCCTGGTGGTCGAGGGCGAGGTCGCCGACGTGGACGGCCTGGCCGCCGTGCTGAAGGAGTTCTTCAAGCAGAACGGTCTGCCGCGCTCCGTGCGCCTGGGCGTGGCCAACCAGCAGGTGGCCGTCCGCGAGCTCGAGCTGCCGCGCATCGACGACGAGGCCGATCTCGCCGCCGCCATCCGCTTCAAGGCCGAGGAGGCCGTCCCCATGCCGCTCGGCGAGGCGGTGCTCGACCACCAGGTGATCGGGCACGGCACGAGCCTCGAAGGCACCCCCACCACGCAGGTGATGGTGGTCGCCGCCCGCCAGGGCATGGTCGAGCGCCTGGCCGATGCTGTGCGTGGCGCCGGCCTCAAGCCCGCGGGCATCGACCTGAACGCGTTCGCGCTCGTCCGCCTGCTCGCCCCGCCGTCGGATTCCGACGAGCAGGCGCGCGTGTACTGCCACCTCGCGGGGGTGGCCAACCTCGCCGTCGCCGTGGGGTCCAACTGCCTCTTCACCCGCACCCTCTCGGTGGTCCCGGCCGCGGAGGCCGAGCTGGCCGCGGCGCAGCTCGCCGAGGAGATCCAGCCCTCCATCGACTACTACCTCGCCCAGCCGGGCGCCAAGGTCGTGGGCGACGTGGTGCTCTCCGGTCCCGGGGCCGGCGCCCAGGGCCTGGCCGACGCCCTGTCGCCGCTGCTCGGCGTGCCGATCTCGGTGGCCGACCCGCTCGGCACGCTCAACCGCGTGGGCCTCCCGCCCGGCGAGAACCCGCAGCGCCACACGATCGCAGCCGGCCTGGCGCTGGGAGCGGCGGCGTGAGGGCGGTCAACCTTCTTCCGGCCAGCCGGCGCACCCAGGACGGCGGCAGCCGCCCCGGCAGCGCCTATGTCGTGCTCGGCGTGCTCGGCGCGCTGCTCGTGGCGGTGGTCATGTACGTGCTCACCGCCAACGGGCTCACCGGCAAGCAGGACGAGCTCGCGACGGCCCAGGCCGAGACCCAGGCCGCGCAGCAGCGGGCGGCGGCGCTCGGCAGCTTCGGCGACTTCGCGAGCATCAAGCAGACCCGCGAGGCCACGGTCAGCCAGCTGGCCCAGGCCCGCCTGGACTGGGAGCGGCTCGTGCGCGAGCTCTCGCGCGTGCTCCCCGACGACGTCTACGTGTCGACCCTGGACGCGAGCGCCGGCGGCGCCGCTGACGCGGCCGCCGCGGCGGCGGGGGCCACCGGCCCCACGCTCGGTCTCACCGGCTGCGCGCCGTCCAACCCGGACGTGGCGACGCTGATGGTCCGCCTGCGCAAGCTCCACCGCGCGAACGAGGTGGCCCTTACGAGCTCTGCCCGTGGCCAGGGCGAGGCCGGCGAGTGCGGCGACGGGTACGGCTTCGGCATCACAGTCAGCTTCGATCCGGCCCCGCAGGCGGCTGCGCCCGAGCAGGTTCCGGCGCACCTGGGCGGTGGCGCATGAGCATCACCGCGCGCGACAAGAAGATCCTGGCGGTCCTGGCTCTGGTCGGCGTGCTCGCCGGCTACTGGTTCCTCCTGCTCTCGCCCAAGCGCGAGGAGGTGGCCAAGGTGGAGGAGGAGGTGTCCGCCCAGCAGTCGCAGCGCGACGCCGCCGTCGCCCAGGCGCGGGCCGCCGAGACCGCGCAGGCCTCCTTCGAGTCCGACTACGCCGAGCTGGTGCGGCTGGGCAAGGCCATCCCGAGCAGCGTGGACATGCCGAGCCTGCTCATTCAGCTCGACCGTGCCGCCGGCGGCAGCCACATCGACGTGGACAAGGTCACCGTCGGCGCGCGCGTGCCCGCTTCCGGCGCCGCGCCGGCTCCCGCGCCGCCGGCCGAGGGCGCCGCCGCGCCGGGTGGCGAGGAGGCGGGCAGCGCCCCCGGCCAGGCCGCCGAGGGCGCCGCCGAGGACGCTCAGCAGGTCGACACCCAGACTTCCGAGAGCGCCCGCGACGGCTCCGTGCCCGTGGGTGGCGGCGCCGGGACGGCCCCGGCCGCCGCGGCCGGCGCCCCCGGCGTGGCCGGCCTCGACTCCGTGCCGATCGACTTCGAGTTCACGGGCAGCTTCTTCGACCTCGCCGACTTCTTCCACGAGCTCAAGCGCTTCGTGCACCTCGGCGAGGACGGCATCGTCGTGCGCGGGCGGCTGATGACGATCGACAACTTCTCCTTCGGCGCCGGCGAGGGCGGCGATAGCGGCGACGGCGGGCTCAAGGCCACCGTCAAGGCCACGGTCTACCTCGCCCCCAAGGCCGAGGGCGCCACCGCCGGGGCCACCCCGGCCGGGCCCGCCCCGCAGGGCGATGCCACGAGCGCCGCCGCGCCCACGCCCCCGACCGCCGCGGTGCAGCCATGAGCCTGCTTTTCAAGGACCTCCTCCACGACCTGCGCGAGAAGCGCCTGTGGCCCGTTGCCGCGCTGCTGCTGCTCGCCATCGTGGCCGTGCCCGCCGTCCTGCTGCGCTCGCCGTCGGAGGACGGCGCGCCGGCCCCGGCGCCCCCGGTCGCCGCCGGCGCCCAGGCCGACGCGGCTGTCGTGGCGCTCGCCGGCGAGGGCGAGGTGCCTGCGTCGTCGCTCGACTCGTTCGAGGCCAAGGACCCCTTCCGGTCCCGCGGCTCGGCGGTTCCCACACCGCCCGCTCAGGAGCCCGTGGCGCCGCCGGTGCAGGAGCCAGGCGGTGACGGCTCGGGCTCCGGATCGTCTCCGCTGCCTCCGTCCACGTCGGGCGGCGGCGGCTCGTCGCCCGCATCGGGCGGCTCCCCGGGCAGCCCCGCCACGCCTCCCGCGCAGCCCGACCCGGTGCTCTACACCTACGTGGTGGACGTGCGCTTCGGCCGTCGCGGCAAGGAACGCGCCCACAACGGCGTGGCCCGCATGGAGCCGCTCCCGGACTCCGAGCAGCCGCTGCTCGTCTTCCTCGGCACCACCGCCAGCGGCCGCAGCGCCGTGTTCCTGGTGGACCAGGCGCTCGAGCAGCGCGGCGAGGGCATCTGCGAGCCCACCCGTAGCCAGTGCTCGCTCCTCCACCTGCGCGAGGACGCCGACCACGATCTGCACTTCTTCACCGACACCGAGGGTCGCGGCTACGCGCTCCGGCTGCTCGACATCGAGCTCGTGCCCGTCGAGGATGCCGTGGAGAAGAACGAGGACGAGGCCGCCGGCGCCAAGCGCTCGCGCACGAAGCGCGACGACCACCGCGCGCGCTGGCCGTTCGACGTCACTCCGTTCGCGGATCTCGCGCGCTGACCTCTCTGTAGGGTTCCGGAGCGCGATGGCGCTCCGTTTCACCACCGCCGGAGAGTCGCACGGCCCGGGACTCACGGCCGTGCTCGAGGGCCTGCCCGCGGGTCTGGAGCTGACCCCCGCCGACATCGACCGCGATCTGGCGCGCCGCCAGCTCGGCCACGGCCGCGGCGGGCGGATGAAGATCGAGAAGGACCGCGCCGAGGTCACCTCCGGGGTGCGCCACGGCCGCACGCTCGGCAGCCCGGTGGCGCTGCGCATCGAGAACCGCGACTACGCCAACTGGGAGGAGCGGATGAACCCCTGGCCGGTGGATGCCGAGGTGGCGGAGGTGCACCTGCCGCGCCCCGGCCATGCCGACCTCGCCGGGGTGCAGAAGTACGGCTTCAGCGACGTGCGCAACGTGCTCGAGCGCGCCAGCGCGCGGGAGACCGCCGCGCGCGTTGCCGCCGGAGCGCTCGCCAAGGCGTTCCTGCGCAGCTTCGGGGTGGAGGTGCTCAGCCACGTCACGCAGATCGGCACGGTGAGCGCGCCCGAGGGCGAGCGGCTGGCGCCGGGGGACTTCGCCCACGTCGACGAGTCGCCCGTGCGCTGCCTCGACGCGGCGGCGAGCGATGAGATGGTGGCCGAGATCGACCGCGCGCGGAAGGCCAACGAGTCGCTCGGCGGCGTGTACGAGGTCATCGCCTTCGGCCTGATCCCCGGCCTGGGCTCCCACGTCTCCTGGGAGGAGCGCCTCGACGGGCGCCTGGCCCAGGCCGTCATGTCGATCCAGGCGATGAAGGGCGTGGGCATCGGCAACGGCTTCGACCTCGCGGGCGTGGTGGGCTCGCAGGCCCACGACGAGATCTTCTGGACCGAGGAGCGCGGCTTTCACCGCGAGACCAACCGCGCCGGCGGGCTGGAGGGCGGCATGACCACGGGCGACCCGCTCATCGTGCTCGGCGCCATGAAGCCGCTGCCCACGCTCACCAAGCCGCTGCGCTCGGTGGACCTCGCCACGTTGGAGCCGGCGCAGGCGCTGCGCGAGCGCACCGACTCCTGCACGGTCCCGGCCGCCGGCGTGGTGGCCGAGGCCATGGTGGCGCTCGTGCTGGGCACGGCCTACCGCGAGAAGTTCGGCGGCGACCACGTCGACGACGCCGCCGCCGCCCTGCGCGCCTACGAGGAGCGCATCGGGTGGAAGCGCTAGAAGCCGCCGCCTCGCCCGGCCGCCGCGCGCTCGTCTTCATCGGCTTCATGGGCGCCGGCAAGTCGTCCGCCGCGCGCAGCGTGGCCGCCGAGCTGGGCACGCAGCCGCTGGACTCCGACCGCGAGCTGGAGCGGGACCTGGGGGAGACCATCGAGGCGTTCTTCGACCGCGAGGGCGAGCCGGCCTTCCGCGCCCGCGAGGAGGAGACGGTGCTGCGCCTGCTCTCGCACCCGGACGCCGGCGTGATGGCGCTCGGCGGCGGCGCGCTGGCGTCCGAGCGCGTGCGCGAGGCGCTGCGCGATCACGTGGTGGTCGAGCTCGAGGTGGATCCCGACGACGCCTGGCGCAGGGCGTCGGGCAAGGGCCGCCCGCTGGCGCGCGACCGCGGCCGCTTCGACCAGCTGCACGCCGACCGCCGCACGCTCTATGCCTCGGTGGCCGACGCCTCGCTGCCCGCCGGCGACATCAACGAGGCGCGCCGGGCGCTGCCCGCTCTGCTCGCGCTGCGCGACGCGCCGCGGGGCACGCGGCTGGTGTGGGCGCTCGCCGCGTCCGGCGACTACCCCGTGTTCGTGGGCGAGGGGCTCGTGCGCTCCGGGTTCGCCTGGCCCGGCGACGGGCGCCGCTTCGTGGTGACCGACGAGACGGTGGCCCGCCATCACGAGGTGGAGGGAGACTGGCGCGTGGCCATCCCGCCGGGCGAGACCGGGAAGACCATGGCCCGGGCGGAGACGGTGCTGCGCGAGATGGCCCGCGCCGGGGTGGAGCGCGGCGACCTCGTGGTGGCCGTGGGTGGCGGCGTGGTGGGCGATCTCGCCGGCTTCTGCGCCGCGCTGTACCAGCGCGGCATGCGCCACGTGCAGGTGCCCACCTCGCTCGTCGCGCAGGTGGACTCGGCCTATGGCGGCAAGACCGGCGTGGACCTCCCCGAGGCCAAGAACTACGCGGGCGCGTATCACCAGCCGAGCGCGGTCATCGTCGACCCCTCGGTGCTCGCCACCCTCCCGCCCGAGGAGCGCGCGGCGGGCTACGCGGAGGTGGTCAAGACCGCCCTGATAGCCGGCGGGCCGTTGTGGGCCCGGGTGCGCCAGGGCGGCGAGCCCGACGCCGAGACGATCGTGGGCTGCCTGCGCACCAAGCTCGCGGTGGTGGCGGAGGACGAGCGCGATGCCGGTCGCCGCCAGGTGCTCAACCTCGGGCACACGGTGGGGCACGCCATCGAGTCGGCCACCGGCTACGCGCGCTACCGCCACGGCGAGGCCATCGCCGTCGGCCTGCTCTGCGCGCTCAGGCTGTCCGGCCGCGAGGCGCTGCGCGCAGAGGTGGCCGAGCTGCTCTCCTCGCACGGGCTGCCCACGGCCTTCGGCGGCGCGTCGCCCGGCGAGGTCGTCGCGCTGGTGGAGCGCGACAAGAAGCGTGCGGGCGGCCGGGTGCCGTTCGTCCTCCTGCATGCCCCGGGCAAGGTCACGCCGGGCCACGAGGTCGCGCCGGACGCGCTGCGAGCCGCCGTGGAGGAGGTGCACGCGCGATGAAGCGGCGCGTGCGCGTGCTCAACGGGGTCAACCTCGACCAGCTGGGGCGCCGGGACCGCGTCCACTACGGCGAAGGCTCGCTCACCGACCTCGAGTTCAAGGTGGGCCGCTTCGCCCGCGAGCTCGACCTCGACGTGAGCTTCGAGCAGACCAACCACGAGGGCGAGTTCTGCGAGTGGCTGCACGACGCCTCGCAGACGGCCGACGGCATCGTGCTCAACCCCGGGGCGTGGACGCACTACTCCTGGGCCATCCACGACGCGCTCGAGCTCTGCGGCCTGCCCGCGGTGGAGGTCCACCTGTCAGCCGTGGACGAGCGCGAGGAGTGGCGGCGCGTGTCGGTCATCCGCGACCTCTGCATCGACACTGTGCAGGGCGAGGGCGTGGACGGCTATCGCCGCGCGTTCGAGCTGCTGAAGGAGGCGTTCGCGGCGTGAGGGGCGATCGGCTGGCGCAGGCGCTCGCCGAGCGCGAGCTCGACGCGCTGGTCGTCACCACCACGACCAACGTGCGCTGGCTCACGGGCTTCACCGGCTCGAACGGAGTGGCCGTGGTCGGCGCCGGGCAGCGCGACTTCATCACCGATTTCCGCTACACCGACCAGGCCGCGGCGCAGGTCGAGGGCTTCGACCGCATCCAGGGCGAGCGGTCGTTGGTCGACGACGCCGCCAAGCGCCTGTCGGGGCGGGTCGGGTTCGAGGACGCGCACCTGTCCGTGCGCACTCACGGGAAGCTGGCGGAGCTGGCCGAGGGGGTGGAGCTGGTGCCGGCGGGCGACCTGCTGGAGGAGCTGCGCGCCGTCAAGGACCCCGCCGAGGTCGACGCCATCCGCGCCGCCGCCGCGCTCGCCGACGACGCGCTCGAGGCGGTCGTGCTCGCGCGCGGCCTGGCAGGTCGCAGCGAGCGCGAGGTGGCCCTCGAGCTCGAGGCGGAGATGCGCCGGCGCGGGGCAGAGGATCCGTCGTTCCCCTCGATCATCGCGGCGGGCCCGCACGGCGCCCGCCCGCACGCCGAGCCGCGCGACGTCGAGATCCCCTCGGGCACGCTGGTCGTCTGCGACTGGGGCGCGCGGCTCGACGGCTACTGCTCGGACTGCACGCGCACGCTCGCCAGCGGCCCGCTCGAGGGGGAGATGGAGGCGGTCTACGAGCTGGTGCGGGACGCGCAGGCCGCGGCGGTGGAGGCGGTGCGCCCGGGCGCCGCGTGCCGCGACGTGGACTCCGTGGCGCGCGAGCCCATCGCCGCAGCCGGGCACGGCGATCGGTTCGGTCACTCGCTCGGGCACGGCGTGGGGCTGGAGGTGCACGAGGAGCCGCGGCTGTCGCAGCAGTCCGAGGGCACGCTCGTCGCGGGGAACGTCGTGACCGTCGAGCCGGGCGTCTACGTGAGCGGCGCGTTCGGCGTGCGGATCGAGGACCTCGTGGCGGTCACCGGAACGGGCTGCGAGATCCTCAGCCGCCTGCCCAAGGCGCTCACGGTCCCCGGCGCGTAGGCGCAGCCGGCCAGCACGGCCGCCAGGGGCAGCGTGGCCGTCATGTACGCGGCCCAGTTGAGCAGGTCCCCGTCGGGCGTGGCCACGCGACGGAAGACCAGCCACAGCGCGGCGGTCGCCAGCACGGTGAGCACGGGCAGCCCGCGCCGCGCCAGCGCCTCCCACGAGGCGAGCGCGACCAGGAAGGGCACGTGGTAGTACTCGTTGTTCACCGGGTCGAGCAGGCAGCGCAGCAGGAAGAGCAGCGCGAGCAGGGCGAGCAGGCTCTCCGGAGGCAGTTTGGCCCGGCGGCGCCGCCACAGCGCCGTCAGGGGCAGCGCGAGCAGGACGATCAGAGGGTGGCTGATCTTCGCGAGGGTGGCGTTCAGCGTGTAGTTGGCCACGGTCGCGGTCTCCCCGGGGCCGATCGTCACCACCCGGTGCTCGGTCTCCCCGAGCGGCCACCACACGTTCATCTCCAGCAGCCTTGGGCTGTCGGCGTTCGCCGCCATCCGCAGCACTCCTTCGAAGCGTTCGGGGTCGCCGATCGCGAGCGGGGCAGTGAGGATGAGTGCAGCGGCCGTTGCTCCCACCGTGGCCTTGAGCCGAGCGGGTTTCGGCAAGGCGACGAACACGACAGGCGCCGCGATCAGCGCCCATTGCTTCGTCGCAACTGCCAGCGCCAGCAACACGACCGCCGCGGCGGTGCGCTCACGCAGAGCCGCCACCACCGCCGCGGCGCACAGCGCCCCGCCGAGCAGCTCCTCGGGGTGTCCCCACTGGAGCGCCGCCAGCGCCACGGGGCTCGCCGCGCAGGCGTACACGAGCCCGGCCTTGATGGGGAGCGTGCGCTCGCGCGCGGCGTACAGCGCGGCCAGGCCGGCGGCGGCCACGCACGGGAACACGCCGAGCCGGTAGAGGGTGGGATCGGAGGCGTCCGCGCCGGCCAGCGCGGCGAACGGCGCGCGCAGCAGCAGCGAGAAGCTGCCCATCAGCGGCTGAAAGGCGAAGAACTCGCCGAGGTCGCCCTGGAGGAGGGCGCGGATCGCCGGCCCGGCATCGGCGGCGTAGTCCGCGCCGTAGGGGGCCGTCGCCGCCACGACCGCGCTCATGGCGAGCACGCCGACGATCGCGAGCACGCGCGTCATGCGTTCTCATCGGCATAGGATCCCCCGCCCGTGAGCGCCGCCATCCCCCACCGACTGCTGCTGGGCTCGGGCCCAAGCCCCGTGCCCGAGCGGGTGCTGCGGGCGCTGGCGCTGCCCACCATCGGCCATCTCGACCCCGCGTTCGGCGAGGTCATGGACGAGACGGCCGCTCTGCTGCGGCGCACGTTCCGGACCGAGAACCGCGCCACGCTGCCGGTGTCCGGCACCGGCAGCGGCGGCATGGACGCTCTCGTGGTCAACTTCGTCGCTCCCGGCGACCGGGTCGTGGTGGGCGTCAACGGGCTCTTCGGCGAGCGCCTGGCGGACTCCATCGGACGCGCCGGCGCCACCGCCGTGCGCGTGGAGGCGGAGTGGGGGCGGGCCATCGAGCCGGAGCGGCTGGTGGCCGCCGCGACGGACGGCCTCGACGCGATGGTGGTCGTCCACGGGGAGACCTCCACCGGCGCCTGCCAGCCGCTCGACGGCCTGGCCGAGGCGTGTCGCGAGCGCGGCGCGCTGCTGTTGGTCGACTGCGTCACCTCGCTGGCCGGGCAGCCGCTCGACCTCGACGAGGCAGGCGTGGACGCCGCCTTCAGCGGCACCCAGAAGTGCCTCAACTGCCCGCCGGGCCTGGCGCCGTTCAGCGCCGGCGAGCGCGCCATCGCCAAGCTCCTCGCCCGCGACGACCAGCCGCGCAGCTGGTACTTCGACCTCTCCCTCGTGCTCGGCTACTGGGAGGGCGACGGGGGCCGCGCCTATCACCACACCGCCCCGATCAACATGGTCTACGCGCTGCGCGAGGCGCTGGCGATCGTGCACGAGGAGGGCCTGGAGCCGCGCTGGCGCCGCCACGCCCGCGCGCACGAGGCGCTTCGCGGCGCCCTGGCCGTGCTCGGCTTCGAGCGACTCGCCCCGGCGGGGGAGCAGCTCCACCCGCTGCTGGCGGTGCGGGTTCCGGACGGCGTGGACGACGCGGGCGTCCGGCGCCGCCTGCTGCTGGAGCACGGCATCGAGATCTCCGGCGGCCTGGGCCCCCTCGCCGGCCGGGCCTGGCGCATCGGCGTGATGGGGATCGGCGCGGAGGAGGAGCCCCAGCGGCGCCTGGTCTCCGCCCTGGCGGCGTTGCTCGGCCGCGATCCCGCGGACGCCCTCGCCGCTCTGGCCGACGGATGGGCCTAGCCCCCGCCACCACGAACGTCGCGCGCTACCCCCCATAGGGGCCAACGAGCGACGTTCGTCGCGACTCGGCGGCGTTCGCGGGCGCAACCTTGCGCACCATGCGAACATGTGTTCGCGTGATCGTCTGCGTGCTCATCCTCCGCTTCTCCCTCCGTGGCGCGCTCGGCGGAGCGGGGCTGCCGGTGGGCGAGCCGGCGGCGCTCGCGCCCGAGGCCGGGCGGGAGCAGAGCATCGGCGAGGTGTCGCAGGCAGCGGAGGGCTTCGGCGTCGCGCCGGGCATGCGCGTGGGGGAGGCCATCGCGCGCTGTCCGGGCCTGCGGCTCATCCCGCCCGACCCCGAGGGCGTGCGGACGCTGTGGGCCAAGACGCTCGACCGGCTCGAGAGCGTCGGAGCGGCGGTGGAGTCGGACGCCGCGGGCACGGCGTTCTTCGAGGCGCAGGGGCTGCGCGGCATCCACGGCGGCAGTCTCGAGGGGGTGCTCGCCGCCACCCGCCGCGCGCTCGAGAAGCCGGCACCGCGGCTCGGCGCCGCGCCCAGCCGCTTCTGCGCGTACGCCGCCGCGCGCGCCAACCGCCCGCGCAAGGGCGCCCGGGTCGTGCGCACCACCGAGGCGCCGGGCTTCCTCGCCCCGCTGCCGGTGGCGCTGCTGCGCGAGCGTCCCGAGCTCGCCTGGCTGCCGGAGACGCTCATGCGGCTCGGCGTGCGCACGCTCGGCGAGCTGGCGGCGCTGCCCCGCACGGCGGTCGCCGAACGCTTCGGCCATCCCGGCCTGTTCGCGCTCCGGCTCGCGCAGGGGGAGGACACGCCACTCGATCCCCGGCGTCCGCCCGAGCCGGTGGCCGAGCGGCTGGAGCTGCCCGAGGCGGCTTCCGGCATCCAGCTCGAGCGGGCGCTCGAGCTGCTCGTGGGACGGGTGCTTGCGCGGCCCGAGCGCCGCGGCCGCACGCTGCGCTCGCTCGCCCTGTCCGCCCGCTTCGTGGCCGGTGGCACCTGGCGCACGCGGGTCACCCTGCGCCAGGCCTCGGCGGACGGCGGGCGCATCCGCCTCGCGCTCGGCCCGCGTCTCGCCGAGCTGCCCGCGCCGGCCGACACGATCGGCCTCGAGGTCGAGGCGTTCGGCCCGCCCGCGCACGACCAGTCCCGCCTGCTCGACGACGGCCGCGCCGCCCGCAGGCGCCGGCTCGACGAGGCGGTGCGCCAGGCCCGCCAGGCCGCCGGCCCGGACGCCGCCATGCGCCTGCTCGAGGTCGACCCGGACTCGCGCGTGCCCGAGCGCCGCAACCTGCTCATGCCCTTTGAATCGGCCGATCCCTCATCGCCGCACCCGCACGGCGCTTCAGGATCGACCTCGTACGAGGGGGGCGAATGAAGGGCTCGCCCCGCCGCGTCGCGCTCCCACGCCCGGTGGCCGTGCGCGCCACGCGCGCCGGGGCGCCGCTGGCCGTGGAGGGCGTGGTGGTGGAGTCCGTGATCGAGGAGTGGGTGGTGGAGGATCGCTGGTGGACCGAGCGCCCGCTGCGGCGCCGCTACCTCGAGCTGCTGCTGGAGAACGGCCGCAACGCCGTGGTCTTCCGCGACCTGGCCGACGGCCGCTGGTTCGAGCAGCGCGCCTGAGCGGGTAACAGGCTGTCCATGCCGCGCCTCGTCCTCGGCCCGCTGCTGCGCCACGTCGGCGAGCGCGACGCAACCGTCTGGGTGGAGACCGACGCCCCCTGCGAGGTGGAGGTGCTCGGCTGTGCGACCCGCACCTTTGGCGTGGCGGGCCACCACTACGCGCTCGTGCACGTCGAGGGCCTGGAGCCGGGCGAGGTGCGCGAGTACGACGTCACCCTCGACGGCGAGCGCGCCTGGCCGCAGGACGGGAGCGAGTACCCGCCCAGCGTGATCCGCACCGTGAAGAAGGACGCCCCGCTCGAGATCGCCTTCGGCTCCTGCCGGGTGGCGGCGCCGCACGAGCCGCCCTACACGCTGTCCAAGGACGAGGACCCGCGCGGCCGCGAGATCGACGCGCTCGTCGCGCTGGTCCAGGCGCTCCGCGCCGGCCCGCCGGACGGCCTGCCGCACCTGCTCGTCCTGCTCGGGGACCAGGTCTACGCGGACGAGTGCTCACCCGGCGTGCGCGAGTTCATCCGCTCCCGCCGCGACCCGGACGAGCCCCCGGGCGAGCAGGTGGCGGACTTCGAGGAGTACACGCGCCTCTACGGCGAGACCTGGGGCGACCCACCCCTGCGCTGGCTGCTCTCCACGGTGCCCAGCGCGATGATCTTCGACGACCACGACGTCCACGACGACTGGAACACGTCGCGGGAGTGGGTGGAGGAGATGCGCGCCAAGCCGTGGTGGGAGGACCGGATCGTGGGCGCCTTCAGCTCCTACTGGATCTACCAGCACATCGGCAACCTCTCCCCGGCCGATCTCGCCACCGACGAGCTCTACGCGCGCGTGCGCGAGGCCGGCGAGGACGCCGCTGAGCTCCTGCGCGAGTTCGCCCGCCGCGCCGACCGCGAGACCGCCGGCACCCGCTGGAGCTACCACCGCGACCTCGACGGCACCCGCCTCGTGATGATGGACTCGCGGGCGGGCCGCGTGCTCCGAGACGGGCGCCGCTGCATGGTGGACGACGACGAGTGGGCCTGGATCGAGGAGCATGCCTCTGGCGGCGTGGACCACCTGTTCCTGGGCACCTCGCTGCCGTGGCTGCTCGCCCCGGGCATGCATCACCTCGAGGCCTGGAACGAGGCGGTCTGCGATGGCGTGTGGGGCCGGCTCGGCGCGCGGGCGGGGGAATCCGTGCGACAGACGCTCGACCTCGAGCACTGGGCCGCGTTCGGCGAGTCCTTCGAGCGCGTCTGCGGGCTGGTCGAGGCCGTCGGCTCGGGCCGCCGCGGCCCGCCGCCCGCCAGCATCGTCGCGCTGTCGGGCGACGTCCATCACGCCTACCTGGCCGAAGTCGCGTTCCGGAGCGGGTCCGGCGTGCGCAGCGCCGTGTACCAGGCCGTCTGCTCGCCGTTCCGCAACCCGCTCGACGAGAAGGAACGCCGCGCTGTCCGCGTTGGCTGCTCACGCACCGGGCTCGCCGTCGGGCGCGCGCTGTCGCGGCTGGCGGGCGTCTCCTCGCCGCCGATCCGCTGGCGGTTCACCGAGGGCCCGGTGTTCGACAACCAGGTGGCCACGATCCGGATCGAGGGCCGCCGCGCGGACCTGCGCATCGAGAAGGCGGTGCCCGACGGCGGCCGCGCGAGCCGCTTGGAGACGACCGTCGAGCGGCGTCTGGCCTAGGCTAGCTAGCGCTCGACCCGGTGGTCGAGCAGGGCGAGGCAGAACGCCTCGACCACGTCCGGGTCGAACTGCACGCCGGCGAAGCGGCGCAGCTCGCCGAGCGCCGCGGGCACCGGCATGGCCCGCCGGTAGGGCCGCGTGGTGGTCATCGCGTCGTATGCGCTGCACACCGCCACCACGCGCGCGCCGAGCGGGATCTCGGCGCCGGACAGGCCGTCGGGGTAGCCGTGGCCGTCCCAGCGCTCGGGGATCGAACGGACCATGGCGGCGGCGTCGGCGAGATCGGGTGCGGCGGCCACGATGCGCTCGCCGATCGCGGTGTGGCGGCGCAGGAACGCCCACTCCTCTTCGTCGAGGGGGCCGGCCTTGTCGAGGATGCGCTCGGGGATCGCCATCTTGCCCACGTCGTGGAGGCCGGCGGCGATGCGGATCTGCTCCACCTCGCCGTCCGCCACGCCGAGCTTGCGGGCGGTGTCCTCGGCCAGCTCGGCCAGCTCCCGCCGCTGCTCCACCTTCTGCTCGTCGCGGTCGCGCAGCGCGGCGGCGAGGGCGTCGCCGGCACGGCCCCGGCGGGCGGCGCGGCGCGCCAGGCGGTCCTCGCGCAGTCGCTCGCCGGCCAGTCGCAGCCCCTCGGCCGCATCCTCGGCCTCGACCGGCAGCAGCGCCGAGCCCTGGGAGCAGCCAACGGAGAAGCCCTGGCCCTCCTCGAACAGCGCGGCGGTGGCCACCGACAGCACGCGGTCGGGTCCCTCGCCGTGGATCGGGACGACGATCGAGAACTCGGCCGGTCCCGTGCGGTGCACTCCGCCGCGCCCGCCGACGGCGCGCACGAGGGCCGCGCCGAGCCGGGCGAGCAGGGCATTGCCCGCGGCGGGGCCGAAGAGCTCGGCATATCCGTGGAAGTCGTCGAGGTCGAGCACGGCCACGAGAAGGGGGCGCTCGGGGGTGGCGCAGGCCAGGCGGCGCTCGACCTCGGCGGCGAGGTGCGGCCGCTCCACCACGGCGGTGGGGTCGGGCTCCCCGGCGGCGGCGGCGGGCCGCCTGCGCATGCCGAGCACCGCGAACAGCGCGCCGCCGAGGGCGGCCAGGAGCAGCTCCAGGGCGTGAGTCGCCTCCACGCTGGACACATCGGCTGTCCGCCCCGCCCGCTTGAATTCTATGCGAACATGTGTTCGTATGCCCTACGTCGAGCTCCACTGCCATTCCGCCTACTCCTTCCTCGACGGGGCGTCGCACCCGGCGGAGCTGGCGGGGGCGGCGGCGGAGCAGGGCTACCAGGCACTGGCCCTCACCGACCACGACGGCCTCTACGGCGCCATGGAGCTGGCGCTCGCGGGGGAGCCGCTCGGTGTGCGGGCCATCGCGGGTGCGGAGGTCACGTTGCAGGGCGGCGCACACCTCACGCTGCTGTGCGAGAGCGCGCAGGGCTGGCGCAACCTCTGCCGCATCCTCACGCACGCGCACGCGGCAACGCGTCCCGTCCCGGGGCGGGAGCCGCTGCCGCCGTCGGTGCCGCTCGACATCGTGGAGCGCCGAGCGGCGGGACTCGTCTGCCTCAGCGGCTGCGCCCGCTCCGGCCTGCTTGCCGCACCGGTCGAGCGGGAGGAGCACCGGCAGGCGGCGGAGCTCGGGCGGCGGCTGCTGCGCGCGTTCGGCCCGGACGGCCTGCGCGTGGAGCTGCAGCGCCCCTTCGCCCGGCGCGACCGCCGGCGCAACCGCCGGCTCGCCGAGCTGGCGGAGCGGCTGGGGGTGCCGTGCGTGGCCACGGGCAACGTCCACGCGCACGACCGCTCGCGCACGTCGCTGCAGGACGCCTTCGTCGCGGCGCGCCTGCGCTCCACCCTCGACGACTCAGAGCCCGCCCGCCGCGGCAACTCCTCACACGCGCTCGCCGGGCCCGGGGCCATGGCGCAGCGCTTCGGCGACCACCCGGAGGCGGTGCACGAGTCGGGCCGCCTGGCCGATCGCCTGCGCTTCGACGTTCGCCAGGAGCTGGGCTACCGCTATCCCGGCTCCGACGACCCGGAGGCAGACCGCACGCTGGCCGAGCTCTGCCGCGCCCGCATCGGGGAGCGCTACGCGGGGCGCCGCGCGCTGGCGGAGGCGGGGGAGAGGCTGGAGGAGGAGCTGCGCGTCATCCGCGCGCTCGGCCTGTCGGGCTTCTTCCTCCTCCACCGCGACCTGCTCGAGCTCGCGCGTGAGGTGGCGGCGGAGGTGCGCGGCCCGTCCGCCGCGCGCGCCGTGCTGCCCCCGGGGCGCGGCCGCGGCTCCAGCGTGGCATCGATCGTCTGCTACCTCACCGGCCTCTCGCACATCGACCCGGTGGAGAAGCGCCTCGCGCTCGGCCGCTTCCTCAACGACGAGATCACGTCGCTGCCGGACATCGACCTCGACTTCCCGCGCGACATCCGCGAGAAGCTCATCCCCCGCATCCACGAGCGCTACGGGCGCGATCACTCGGCGCTCGTCGCGTCGTTCGCCTGCTACCAGACGCGCGGGGCGGTACGCGACGTCGGCAAGGCGCTCGGTCTCCCGCCGGGGGAGATCGAGCGGGTGGCGCGCACGGCCGACCCGTGGTCGCACGGAGACATCGAGCAGGCCGTGGCCGGCTCGGTGGGCGCGCGCGCCGCGGTCACCCCGCGCTGGCGGGCGCTCGTGCGGCTGGTGGTCGAGGCGCAGAGCCTGCCGCGCCACCTCTCCCAGCATCCCGGCGGCATGGTCATCTCCACCCGCCCGCTGGTGGACTGCTGCCCGGTGCAGCCCGCCGCCATGGAGGGGCGCCAGGTGCTGCAGTGGGACAAGGACTCCTGCGGCGACGCCGGCTTCCTCAAGATCGACCTGCTCGGCCTGGGCATGCTGTCGGCGGTCGAGCGCTGCGTGGACGAGATCGCCCGCGTCCGGGGCGAGATCGTCGACCTCTCCCGCATCCCCTACGACGACCCGGAGGTGTACGCGCAGATCCAGCGCGCGGAGACCACCGGCGTCTTCCAGATCGAGAGCCGGGCGCAGATGCAGATGCTCGTGCGCACCCGCCCCGAGTCGCTCGACGACCTCACGGTGCAGGTGGCGCTGGTGCGGCCGGGGCCCATCATCGGCGGCGCCGTGCATCCCTACATCGAGCGCAGGAGGCGCCTGCGCGAGGATCCCTCGTACAAGGTGCCCTACGAGCACCCCTCGCTCGAGCCCGTGTTGAGCGACACGCTCGGCGCCATCGTCTTCCAGGACCAGGTCATCGAGGTGGCCATGGCGTTCGCGGGCTTCACGCCCGGCCAGGCGGAGGGGCTGCGCCGGGCCATGAGCCGCAAGCGCTCCGAGGCCGCCATGCGCGCCTACGAGGAGCTGTTCCTCGCCGGCGCGGTGGAGCGCGGCGCCACGCTCGAGGTCGCGGAGAGGGTGTTCGGGCAGATCGTGGGCTTCTCCGGCTTCGGCTTCCCCAAGTCGCACTCGGCGGCGTTCGGCCTGCTCGCCTACCAGTCCACCTGGCTGCGCGTGCACTACGGCGCGGAGTTCCTCTGCGGCCTGCTCAACGAGCAGCCCATGGGCTTCTACCCGCCCGACGCCCTCGTGCACGAGGCTCAGCGCCGGGAGATCGAGGTGCTGCCGCCGTGCGTCCAGCGCAGCACGCCACTGTGCCGCACCGAGTCGCGGGACGCCCGCCTGGCCAGGAAGCAGGGGCGAAGCCTTGGTGGGCCAAGGCGAGCCCCGATGACGCCGCCAGGCGATGCGGCCCCGCGGCTCGGTGTCCGCTTGGGCCTGGGGTTCGTGAACGGGGTGCGTGCGGCGGAAGTCGACGCCATCGTGGCCGAGCGCGAGCGCGGCGGCCCGTTCGCGAGCACCGCCGACCTCGCGGCCCGCTGTGCCTCCCGCCGCGAGACGCTGGAGCTGCTGGCCTGGGCCGGCGCGTGCGACTCGCTCTGCCCCGAGGGCGGCCGCCGCGAGGCGCTCTGGAAATTGGGCGCGGCCGTGCCGGGGGAGGCGCTGGCCGACGGGGGGGTGCAGCTGGCCCTGCCGCTGGACGCCGGCGCGCCCGAGCTGCGCGAGCTCACCCCGTGGGAGCGGATGGTGGCCGACTACGGGTCCACGCACGTCACGCTGCGCGAGCACCCGATCGGGCTCATGCGCCCGGTCATCGGCCCGGGCTTCGCCACCAGCGCCGACCTCGCCGGGCTGCCCCACGGCCGCAGGGTGAAGGTGGCCGGCCTGGTGGTGGCCCGCCAGCGCCCCGCCACCGCCAACGGCATCACGTTCATGCTGCTCGAGGACGAGCACGGCACCATCAACCTGATCGTCCCGCCGCCGGTGCTGGAGCGCTGTCGCCTGGCCATCCGCGCCGAGCCCCTGGTCACCGCCGAGGGCCGCCTCGAGCACCGCGAGGGCAACATCAACATCCTCGTCTCCAGCGCCGCCCGCCTGGACCGCCCCGACCTCCCCAAGGCCGACGTCCAGCACATCGAGCCCCGCCGCACACCGAGCAGCGAGGCGGGCGAGGACGTGGGCGACCTGCGCGCGGTGGCCCCGGTGGGCCACAGCTTCGGCCGGCGGGGGCGGTGAGGCGCTTGCGCCACGCCCCGCCCGCTGCGACGCTGACCGAGTGAGGGTCATGCGATGGATCGCCTATGGATTGTCGGCCGCCGTCCTCGGCTACGCGATAGCGGTCGTCGTGGCCCTCGTGCTTCTCGGCGACTTCCTCGGCGACTTCTGAGCGCCGGGCGCCCCACCGCGTCAGATCGCCCCGGTCCTGTCTGGGTGAACTGGCACGCTGCCTCGATGTCGACACGCGGCAGCCAGGGCCGGCGGTTGGTCCAGGAACAGCTCGCCGAGCTGAGCGGGCGTGGAATCCACGAACTCGCTCGCCTCGTCGACACGCCGCAGGTTCGCGTTCAACGGATCGGCGACGGCGTCCCGCACCGCGTGCGGATCTATGCCTTCTGGGACATTGAGGAGTGGGATTCCTCGCTCTACGTGCACGTGAAGGTGTACGGCCGTGGCCTGCGCCGGATCAAGCCCTACTTCGGCTGCCTCGTCCTCGATCCAGACGGCGGCGAGCTGCCGTGAGTCTGCCCGCGCCAAAAACTGGCCAGCCGGCCAGTCCTCCGATATCGTCGGGCCCATGGCCACCGAACGCGAGCCGAAGCCCCTGGAAGACGTTCTGGTCACCGAGCGCGAGGTCTGGCAGGACGGACCGCCGCACGAGCTGTTCAAGCAGATGCGCGCCGAGTGCCCGGTGCACTGGACCAGCCGCATCAGCGAGTACCCGGAGGAGGACGGCTACTGGTCGGTGACCACGGCCGACGACGTGCACGCCGTCAGCCGCGACTGGGAGACCTACTCGTCCGAGCGCGGCGGCATCACCCTGCTCACCCACGCGATCATGCCGCTGGAGCTGCAGCAGGCCATGTTCATCGCCATGGACCCGCCCAAGCACGACCGGCTCAAGGCGCTCTTCCAGCGCGGCTTCACGCCCAAGCGGATCGCCGAGCACGAGGAGGCCATCCGCGAGATCACGATCAACGTCCTGGACGGGCTCACCGGCGATACGTGCGACCTCGTGACCGACATCGCGCAGCCCGTGGTCTCGCGGGTGATCGGGAGCTTCATGGGCATCCCGCCCGAGGACGACGAGATCTGGGCGCGGCTGATGAACACCACGCTCGGCGCGGGCGATCCCGACCTCAACCCCGAGGGTGTCGAGACCGTCATGCAGCGCGACGTGCCCGAGATCTTCGAGCGCTGCCGCGCGCTCATCGCGGAGCGCCGCGAGCGGCCCACCGACGACCTCACGAGCGTGCTCGTGCACGCCGAGGTGGACGGGGAGCGCCTGGAGGAGCACGAGATCGTCATGGGCTTCTTCCTGCTCGTGGCCGCCGGCAACGACAGCACCAAGGCCACCTACTCCAGCGCGATGCGCGCGCTCATGGAGCACCCGGAGGAGCGCCAGAAGCTGATCGACGATCCGTCGCTCATCGCGAGCGCGGTCGAGGAGTCGCTTCGGATGTTCCCCGCCTTCGCCCACTTCCGCCGCACCGCCACGCGCGACGCCGAGCTCAACGGGGAGGACATCCGCGAGGGCGACAAGCTGGCCATGTGGTACGTCTCCTCCAACCGCGACGAGACGCGCTACGAGGACCCCGACCGCTTCGACGTCACCCGCAACCCCGAGCACCAGGCCTTCGGTGCCGGCGGTCGCCACTTCTGCCTGGGCACCGCGCTCGCGCGGCTCGAGCTGAAGGTCCTGCTGGAGGAGACGCTCAGGCGCTTCCCGGCCACCGAGCCGGCCGGCGCGCCCGCCTACGCCGAGTCGCCCTTCATCAACCAGCTCAAGACGCTGCCGGTGCGGCTGCGGCCATAGCCGCGCCGCTCCAAGAGCGCCTCACCGCCCAGCTGCTCGCGGGCGAGCCCGCGCGCGACGCGCCTGCCGTGGCCGAGCGGCTGCTGGCCATCCAGGGCCAGGATCCGCGCGGGGCGCGGCTGGCCGTCCGCGCGCGCACCACCGGCCTCACGGCGGCCGACGTGGACCGCTCGCTCGGCGAGGACCGCTCGCTCGTCATCACATGGCTGAACCGCGGCACCCTCCACCTCGTCCGAAGCGAGGACTACCCGTGGCTGCACGCGCTCACCACTCCGCCGCTTCACACCTCCAACGCCACCCGGCTCGCCCAGGAGGGCGTGAGCCCCGACGGCGCCGAGCGCGCCGTGACCGCGATCGAACGCGCCCTGGGCGACGAGGGGCCGCTCACCCGGGCGCGGCTGCGCGAGCTGATCGACGCCGCCGGTGTCCGTACCGAGGGCCAGGCGCTCGTGCACCTCCTGGCGAAGGCCACGCTGCGCGGCCTGGTGGTGCGCGGCCCGATGATCGGGAAGCAGCACGCCTTCGTGCTCGCGCGCGACTGGCTGGGAAAGCCCGAGCCCGAGCGCGTGGACCGCGACCGCGCCCTCGCCGAGCTGGCCCGCCGCTACCTGGCCGGCCACGGCCCGGCGGACGACCGCGACCTGGCGCGCTGGGCGGGCTTGCCGCTGCGCGACGCGCGCGCCGGCCTCAGCGCGATCGCGGCCGAGCTCGACGAGCGCGTGGACGGCCTCGTCGACCTCGCGCAGCGCCCGCCCGCGGGCGACCTGCCGCCGCCGCGCCTGCTCGGCCCCTTCGACCCGCTGCTGCTCGGCTGGCGGTCGCGCGAGCCGATCGTGGGCGACCACCAGGGCCTGGTCACCAGCAACGGCATCTTCCGCCCGTTCGCGCTGGTGCGCGGGAAGGCCGCGGCCGGCTGGACCATGCCGCGCGGCAAGGTGGAGCTCGGCGAGCCCTTCCGCCGCATCACGCGCGCCGACGCGAAGGCGCTGGAAGCCGACGCCGCGGACGTCGTGCGCTTCCTCGGCTACGGCCGCGTGTAGGCGAGCAGGTTCTCCACGAGCTGGTAGCCGGTGTAGGTGGCCGCGTAGGAGAAGAGGCCGAACGGGTGGTAGTTCTGCTCGGTCGGATCGGGGAGCACCGCGCCGGCGATTCGGATCACGCCCGCGCCGAACGGCAGCTCGCCCAGCGACGTTCCGGTGTGGCTCTCGCTCTCGGGCTCCGGGGTCTCGCGGACCAGCGTCCGCGCCGCCGTGGTGCCGCCGGCCGCCTCCCAGGCCTCCTGGTCCACGATCCAGTTCGGCGAGTCGCAGCGGTCGGAGTCGCACGAGGAGTTCGCCGCCCCCGACGGGCTCACGTAGTAGCCGAGCGGCACGGGCTCATACGTCTGGTGCCGGTTGTCGAAGCTCTGCCCGTCGACGGTGTCCTGCCCCTCGGCCGTCCCCTCCTTGTCCACGCCGGCCGCCAGGTGATGGCGGTCGTAGGTGGGCCCGTCGCCGTCGTCGAAGTCCATCCACCCGGCGAAGAACACGCCCCCGTGCACGTCGTCGCCGGCCAGTCCGCCGTCCAGCGCGGGCAGCCCGGCCAGGGCCGCGTCGGTGAGCGTCAGGTTGCCGCCGTCGCGCGCGAAGGCCGCGAGCGCGGCCGCATATGTGTCGCGGTCCGCCGCGGTGAGGAGGCCCGAGCCGTCCGGCTCGAAGCCCGGCATGAAGTCGTTCGCGACCACGACGGTGTCGTAGGCGCCGAGGATCGCCGGGTCGGCGAGGATCTCGTCCACCCCGAGCGCGTCGAGCTCGCTGCCGGCCGGCACGTAGCGGTTGAGGTCCTCGAGGAAGTCCATGCGCGAGACGTCGTAGGCGGCCTGCTCGGGAACCGGAACGGCCTGGCTCTCGCTGAAGCTCACCTCGTAGCGCACCGGCAGGGCGCGCTCCATGGCGGGGCGGACCTGGTAGGGCCCCGGCGGAGGCGCGTTCAGATCGATGCGAGCCCCGGCCTGCAGGTAGATGCCGCTCTGGTTGAAGTAGCGGGCGATCTCGCGGCAGTCCCCGTCGGGATCGCCGGGATGCTGGGACGGGCCGCAGTAGTCGAGGACGATCCCCGACAGGCCGTTGGGGGAGATGCCGCGTGCGCTGACGGACGTGGCCTCGATCGTCAGCCCGCCGTTGCCCGGCTCCACCTCGAACTCGAAGCCCTGGCCGGCCAGCTCGGTCTCCTCGAAGCCCTCCTGCGCCGCGACCTCACCGGGGCCGCCCTCCGGGGTCCCGCCGCCCGCGTTCACGATCCGCTCGGGGTCGAACACGTACGCCACCTCCCCCTCGGGCATGAACTCCGTCTCGCCGGGGGAGAGCAGCGCCGCGATCTGCGAGTAGATGAGGCCCTTGTTCCCGTCGATGTGGAGCTGCTCGATGCCCGGCTCGAACGCGTTGTTGGGCGCGACGTGCGAGAGCGCCATCTCGTTGTCGATCCCCACCCCGTCGAGCCCGATCGGGGAGTCCATCCAGTCGCCGAAGCTCCCGGTGACCTGGTAGTTGATCGTGTCCCAGACGGTGCCCCACTGATCCGAGCACATCGGGATGTTGCCGCCGAAGGCGGGCTCTCGGAGCTCGCCCGGGCACGAGTCGGCAGGAGCGATGAGCGGGCTCCAAGCCAGCCGCTCCTCGGAGTCGCGGAAGGTGAGGATCGCGGTCTCCACCGACAGCTCGTTCTTGCGCAGGTCGCGCTGGCCCGCCCCCAGCAGCGTGAAGGAGAACGAGCGGGCCGTGAGCATCCCGTGGAGGTCGATCCCGCCCGCGAAGCGCCCGGCGTCGGTCTGCTCCTTGACGGCACGCAGGAACTTCGCGTACCCGCGCGTCTCGGGCTCGCTCGAAGGCGTGTACTGCGCCTCGGTGTAGCCGACCGTCGGCCAGTCGCGGTTGAGGTCCATCCCGTTGCCGTTGTAGCGCTGGAAGAAGAGCCCGGCCTGCGACCACTCCCCGCGCTGCCAGCCGTCGGGGTTGGAGAGCACGAAGTAGATGACTCCGTTGCGCACCACCTCGCCGGCCGTCGGCCCGGAATCGGACGGCTCGAGGATCCGCTTCGGGAAGGGCCCCTCCGCCTCGCACGCGGGCGCCGCCCCGGCGTCCTCCTCGCAGGCCGCCCAGGTTGCGAGGTCCTCCACCGCCCGCACGCCGCCCTCGAGCCCGGCCCTCTCGATCCCGTGGATCGAGAGCGAGTAGGCGAAGTGCCGGCGGCTCGGCTCGGGCACGTCCGACTCGGCGTCGGTGACCTTGACCACGTAGAGGTCCCGGCGTGCCCGGCTCAGATCCTCGCGCGGCAGCCCGGCGGACTCCAGCTCCTCGTCGGTGAGCGTGGCGGCCACCTCACGGAGCTCCTCGCCGCTGAGCACGTCCACGTAGCGGTCGAACCTCTCCTCCAGGAACTCGAGGCCGCCGATCGCCTCGTCCCACTGGACGTACTGGATCGCGCAGGCGCTGCCCTTGGCCCAGGGACTCGTCGCGGGCACGCCGGTCAGGCAGCCGTGGGGGTCGGGGAAGGCCCGTCCGTAGAGGGAGTACTCGGCCTCGCTGGTGGCAGCCGGCGTCGCCTGCGCTGACACCGGCAGCGCAACGAGAAGCCCCACGGCCACACCGATCACTCGCCTCCCCACAGCACACGGAGACCTACCCGTGCCGGGTCGCTGCGAAACCGGGGGGTCAGGCGGACGCCGGCGCGAACGCGGGGTCGTCCTCGTGCTCGCGGAAGAACGCGACCACGGGGCCGATGTACTCCTCG
This sequence comes from Thermoleophilaceae bacterium, assembly GCA_040901445.1. GTDB lineage: Bacteria > Actinomycetota > Thermoleophilia > Solirubrobacterales > Thermoleophilaceae > JBBDYQ01. Next base: position 252,931 of record JBBDYQ010000022.1, read on the forward strand.
AAGCGCGGGCAGCGCAGCCCGTTCGCTGCCAGGAAGTCGGTGGCCTGGCGGGTGTCGAAGCGAACCGGGTGGTTGAGGTAGCTGATCGACTCGCGCGGCGCGCCCGCGAACAGCTTGCGCACCGCGGGGATCCGCAGCGACTCCGCCACCAGCGGCGCCGGCAGTCGATACGACGGCTCGCGCCCCGCGTACTCGCGCGCGAGCAGGCTGAGCACGTCGAGCGCCGTGATCGGCTCCGGGTCCACGAGGTGGAACGTCCTGCCGAGGGCATCCGGCGCGGACCCGGCCAGCAGCGCGTCCACCACGAAGTCCACCGGCACGACGTTGAAGGGCGCGGAAGCGCGGCCGAACTGCGGGATCGGGTTCCCGCGCGCCTCGGCGAACGCCACCACGCGGAGCATGTAGTAGGGGCCGTCGAACTTCTGCGTCTCGCCCGTGCGCGAGTCGCCCACCACGATCGCGGGGCGATAGATGGTCACCGGGAGCTCCGGCATCTCCTCGTGCACCCACACCTCGGCCTGGAACTTCGTGGACTCGTAGTGGTTCTTGAACGCCTGTCCCAGCGCCAGCTCGTGCTCGTACACCACGCCGCCGCGGTCGCCGGCCACGTAGGCGGTGGACACGTAGTGGAGCCGCTCGAGCTGCGCGCAGCGCCGGCAGAGGTCGAGCACGTTGCCGGTGCCGTCCACGTTCACGCTCTGGGCGATCTGCAGCGGCACCGCCAGGTCGTAGATCGCGGCCAGGTGGTACACGGCGGTCGTGGCGGCGGCCACGCGCTCGTAGTCGCCGGGTGACAGGCCGAGGTCGCGCTCGGCGATGTCCCCGGCCAGGACCTCCACGTTCGCGGGCGCCGCCGCCCGGGCCTGCTCGAGCTGGGACGGGTGCACCAGGCACGTCACGGGCCCGCGCTCGGCGAGCCCCGCCACGAGGCGGCGGCCGAGGAAGCCGGGGAAGCCGGTGACGAACGCGCTCATCGGCACCGGATTCAACCGCATAGGCTGCGCCCATGACCGTCGGTGCGCCCAGCCGCCCGCTCACCACGCGATCCGCCACCGAGCTGGCCCGCGCCATCGGCGAACGGGAGATCACCGCGCGCGAGGCCGTGGAGGCGCACATCGAGCTGCTCGAGCGCGTCCAACCGCGCATGAACGCCCTCGCCGCCGAGCGCTTCGACGCGGCCCGCGACGAGGCGGACGCCGCCGACGCCCGGGTCGCGAGCGGCGAGATCGACCTCCCGCCGCTGCTCGGAGTGCCTTGCACGATCAAGGAGTCGATCGCCCTGGCGGGCATGCCCAACTGCGCCGGCGTGGTGTCGCGCCGCGACCACCGCTGCGCCGAGACCGCGCCCTCCGCCCAGCGGCTGCTCGACGCCGGGGCAATCCCGCTCGGGGTGACCAACACCTCCGAGCTGTGCATGTGGATCGAGTGCGAGAACCGCGTCTACGGGCGCACGCGCAACGCCTACGACCCTTCGCGCATCGCCGGCGGGTCATCGGGCGGCGAGGGCGCGGCCGTGGGCAGCGGCGGCTCGCCGATCGGCCTGGGGTCGGACATCGGGGGCTCCATCCGCCTGCCCGCCTTCTTCAACGGGGTCTTCGGCCACAAGCCCAGCCCGGGGCTGGTGTCCAACGAGGCCATGTATCCCAACACCGACGGCGAGGCCGAGCGCCTGCTCGCGGTCGGCCCGCTCACCCGCCGCGCCGAGGACCTGATGCCGGCGCTCCGCGCGGTCGCCGAGCGCGACGTGGCGCCGCTCGAGGCCGCGCCCATCGAGGGCATGCCGGTGCTGGTGAGCCTGCCGCCGGGCCGCGCGCCCGCCAGTCGCGACCTCCTCGGCGCGCGCGAGCGCGCGGCGGGGGCCCTGGCCGCGTTCGGCGCGCAGGTGGAGCGCTCGCCCATCCGTTCGCTGCATCGCGCCCTCGACCTCTACCTGGCCGCTCTGAGCGACGGCGCGGGTACCTCGGTGCGCGCGGTGCTGGAGCAGGCCGGAAGCGCGCCGCCGAGTCTTTGGGCGGGCCTGCGCCGCGGCGGCCCGCACACGGTGGCCACCCGCCTCCTGCTCGGAGTCGAGGGGCTCAATTCGCGCATCCCGCAGGGCCGAACCAGGCGGGCGATCGCCGCCGGTCGCTCCCTCGCGGAGGAGCTCATCGCGGCCATCGGCGACGGCGTGCTCCTCCATCCGCCCTTCGCGCGGGTCGCGCCGCGCCACGGGCGCACGGTGGGCCGCCCTTGGCTCATCGCCCACATGGCCATCTTCAACCTGGCGGGGCTGCCGGTGACCCAGGTGCCGCTCGGCCTGGACCGCCGCGGCCTGCCGCTGGGCGTGCAGGTGGTGGCCGCGCCCGGCAACGACCACGTCACGATCGCCACCGCCATCGCGCTCGAGCGCGCCCTCGGCGGCTGGGTCCCGCCGCCCCGCCGCTGATGCCGGGGCGGATCCTCGTGGGAACCTCGAGCTGGGCGGATCCCGGCTTCGTGGCCAGGTGGTATCCGCAGGGCATGGCCGCCCGCGATCGCCTGCCGTGGTACGCCCGGCGCTTCGAGGCGGTGGAGCTCAACTCGAGCTTCTACGCGGTCCCCGACCGGAGCACGGTGCACCGCTGGGTGGAGGTCACTCCGGAGCGCTTCGTCTTCGACGTGAAGGTGCACCGGCTGCTCTCGCGCCACTCGGCCGGGCTGGATTCGCTCCCTCCGGACATGCGCCAGCACGCCGAGGCCACGTCGCGCGGCCGCGTGCGGCTCACTCCGGAGCTGGAACAGGCGCTCGCGCGCCGCCTCGTGGAGGAGTGCGGCCCGCTCGCCGAGGCCGGCCGGCTGGGCTCCTTCCTCCTGCAGCTCACCCCGGCGTTCTCACCGCGCAGGCACGAGCTGGACGAGCTCACCGGCCTTCTTGACGCGCTCTCCCCCCACCGGGTCGCGGTCGAGCTGCGCCACCGCGGCTGGGTGGAGGACGACCGGGCCGAGAGCACCTTCGCCTGGCTGTCCGAGCACGGCGCGGCGTTCGTGGGCGTGGACGCCCCCCCGGGCGACCACTGGACGATCATGCCGCCCGTGGACGCGGCGACGCGCGACGACCTGGCCTACGTCCGCCTCCACGGCCGCAACACCGATGGCTACGTCGGCGGCAAGAGCGTGGCCGAGCGCTTCGGCTGGATCTACTCGGGCCAGGAGCTGGAGCAGGTCGCCGGGCGCGTGCGCTCGCTGGCCGAGCAGGCGGGCGAGGTGCACGTGATGTTCAACAACAACCGCGACGACGACGCCCCCAGCGCCGCCCGCCGCTTCCGCGAGCTCATCGGGCAGGATCCCGGTCCGCCTCCGGAGGACGCGCAGCTTCGACTGGGCTGATCGGGAGGCGGGATTCGACCCACGGTCGGGGTGCTGCCACCATGGACACGTGCGCACGCACGTCGCCACCGGCCTCTCCACGGCGGACGGCCCCGCCGCCTTCGCCGAGGCGGCCGACCAGGCGGCCTCCGCCCTCGCCGGCGCGGAGGTGGACCTCACCCTCGTGTTCGCGGGCGCGCCACACGTCGGAGCGGTCGAGCCGGGCCTGCGAGCCGTGCGCGACCGGCTGGCGCCACGGGCCCTGGCGGGCTGCGGCGCGCAGGGCGTGGTGGGCTCCGGGCGCGAGGTGGAGAACGGCGGCGTGGCGGTGTGGGCGGCGTCGCTGCCCGGCGCGCGGCTCGAGACCTTCCACCTCGAGGCCATGCGCGCCGGCGATGCGGCGGTGGCGGTCACCGGCATGCCGGAGCTCGACGAGGTCGACGCGATGATCCTGCTCGTGGACCCCTACTCGTTCCCGATCGAGCCGCTGCTGGGTCAGCTCGCCGACGACCACGCGGGCCTGCCGGTGGTGGGAGGCATCGCCGGCGCGGGCGGAGGCGCCGGCGGCGCCGCGCTGTTCCACGATGACGAGGTGGCGCGTGAAGGCGCGGTCGGCGTGGCGCTTTCGGGCGTGGACGTGCGCGCGGGCGTGTCGCAGGGCGCGCGTCCCCTCGGCCCCGAGATGGTGATCACCCGCGCCGAGCGCAACGTGATCCACGAGCTGGCCAGCAAGCCGGCTGTCGAGCGCATCACCGAGGCCATCGCCGGGCTCGACGCCGAGGAGCGCGCCCTGGCCGCCAACGGCCTCCTGCTCGGCATCGTGATCGACCCGAACAAGCCGGACTACACGCGCGGCGACTTCCTCGTGCGCGGCCTCCTCGGCGCCGACCGCGAGAGCGGCTCGCTCACGGTGGGCGAGCTCGTGCGCGTGGGGCAGGCGGTCCGCCTGCACGTGCGCGACCGCGTCTCGGCGGACGAGGACCTGCGCGAGATCCTCGCCGCGCAGGTCGACGGCCTCGACGAGCCGCCCGCCGGAGCCCTGATCTTCACCTGCAACGGCCGCGGCACGCACATGTTCAACGAGCCCGACCACGATGCGGCCGCGCTCGACGGCGCCATCCGCGGGGCCCCCGCGGCGGGCTTCTTCTGCGCCGGCGAGATCGGCCCGGTGGGCGACCGCAGCTTCGTGCACGGCTTCACCGCGACGCTGGCGCTGTTCCGTTAGCCGTCCGTTAGGCTCGGCATCGGCAGGCCACGGCTGGGGGGGCCGATGAGCGGTGGATTTGCAGCGGGAGTGATGGTGCTGCTCGGCGCGGTGGCGGGCCTGGCGCCCGGCGGTGCGAATGCCGAGGCCGGCGAGCGCTCGATCACCTTCGCCGGCGCCGCGTACGACCGGCCGGATCTCCTCCAGCTGGGGCTCGGCCGCGCCGGCCACTGGTTCCCCCAGTTCGGCGCATCCGAGCCGGTGAGCGGGCGCCCGACGGGCGAGAACGTCCGCGCCGCGTTGCCCGGCTGGGTCGCCCCGCTCAACCATGCGGCCGGGCTGCTCGACCTGGGCTGCGCGCCCGCGGAGATCGTGGAGGGGTGCCTTCCGACGTTCCTGTTCCGCTCGTTCTCCCAGGATGGTCCGGCGCGTTCCGCCGGCGGCCAACCGGGCTGGAGCACCTTGCGCCTGCCGGACGGCGAGGTCGGGCGGTCGGGAGCGATCGTCGACCCGCACACGCGCGGCAACACGAACAACACCATCAACCGCATCCAGCTCCGCGGCGACGTGCCCGCGACGTTCCGCGTGTCGGTGGTCACGGACAACACGGCGCAGCAGCACGATCCGGCGGAGGCTTTCGTCGCGCGCGGGAACGCGGGGCCGCTCGACACCGACCTGACGCAGATCGAGCCGGCGTCGGAGCCCGCCGCGTCCGATCTCGCCTTCAACGGAATCGCGGACGTCTACACGTTCCGGGTCGCCGGCTTCCGCGCCGGCGACTACCTCAAGCTGCGGCTGGCCGGCGATGCCTCCGCCCCGGGGGGAGCGAGCTTCGGCGGGCTGCTCTTCGACGAGGGGGGATGAGCCGATGGGGGACGCGCGCCAACAGCCTCCGGGCGATGGGTCCGGCCTCACCCGGCGCCAGCTCCTCGCCGCGGGCGCGGCAACCGGCGCCGCCGCGGCGCTGGGCGCCGGGCCGGCGTTCGCGGCAGAGCACTCGTTGCACCTCGACTTCTCGCAGCTTCCCGACACGGATGGCTGGGGTCCCGCGTGGACGACGGTGGGCGTGGCCAACCTCCGCCGGGAGGGCGGCGAGGGGGTGCTCGTGGCGGGGTCCGACGTCTTCCCCACGGATCCGCGACCCGTGGCGTTCGCGCTCGACTGGCGTGTCCGCGACGCCGCCATCCGGGCGGTGCTCACGGATCCCGGGCTGGCGCCGGGCGTCGTGCTGCGACGGGTGGCGCCGGGCGTGTACTACGCCGCGGTGTACGACACCAACAGCCGCCTGCTGACGATCGTGAGGCGCACCGGAGCGCGCTCGCCCGCCGAGCCGGTCACCCGCCTGGTCGAGGAGCTCCACGCGCTCGCCTCGGTCCCGGCGCTGCTGGCGGAGCCGCCGCTGACGCTCGCGCTCGAGGCGCACGGCGCCGGCCCCACCAAGCTGAGCGCCGAGCTGGTGGACCGGCGAGGGCGCGCTTACCGCGCCGAGGCGGTCGACGACACCCCCGAGCTGCAGGCGCGGGGTGACCCTGGCGTGCTCGCCACCTCCAGCACCTTCCTCGGAAGCGATGAGGAGACGCTGAGCCCGCTGGGCAGCCGGCGGGCGCTGTTCGGCCTGCAGGAGACGGCCGCGCTGCTGGAGACGCCCGCGGGCGAGGCCTACCTCGATCTGGTCGAGCGGCGCTCGACAGCGCGCTTCCGCGAGATCGCGGTGAGCTCGTCTCAGCAGCCCCGCGTGACCGCCCCCTCGGTGCTCGCGGCCACCAGCGGGAGACCGGTGGCCGGCGGCGCCGTGCTCCACGTGGCCTCCGACGTCCCCGCGGACGCCGTCATCGACCTCAGCCACGATCCGGAGTTCGGCGACGTGCGCACGGTTGCGGCCGGCGCGACCGGTGACTTCGACGCCGTGACCGCGGAGGTGGGGGGGCTCGAGCCCGGGCAGCGCGTCCACTGGCGGGCCCGCCTCGTCCGCCGCGGCCGGGAGCGCAGCGGCCCGGTGCGCAGCTTCCGCGTGCCGCCGGCGCCGGGCGACCCCGGCAGGGTGGCGCTGGCCATCGCGGCCTGCGGCACGGAGTTCGGCCCGATCTTCGACCGCATCGCCGAGCGCGAGCCGGACGTGTTCGTGTGGCAGGGGGACCTCAACTACCCCGACACCGCCGGGCAGCTCGCCCAGACGATGTCCGGCTACGGCGGCATCTGGCGCGACTTCCTTCGCAACCCGCGCCTCGAGCCGATCCTGGCCCGCACCTGCTTCGCGCCCCAGCGCGACGATCACGACTACGGGCTGCAGGACTACAACTCCTCCACCGACGTGCCCTGGGGCATCGCCCCCTGGGAGGCGCTGATGGCCGGCGGCACCTACTCGCGCTTCGCGTCGGGGCTCGTCGAGGTGTGGGTTCTCGACCAGCGCCGCTTCAAGAGCCTCCCGACCCTTCCCGACACGCCGGAGAAGAGCCTGCTCGGCGAGGTGCAGCGGAGCTGGCTGCTCGAGACGCTGGCGGCGTCGACGGCTCCGTTCAAGGTGATCTGCTCACCGTGCACGCTCCACTACGGCGACAACAGCCGCGACGGGAACTGGGGCAACGGCTTCACCGCCGAGCGCGACCTCCTGTTGGGTCATGTCGCCGAGCACGTGAGCGGCCGCACGATCTTCGTGACCGGCGACACCCACGACACGATGGTCTACGACCGCGACGGCGTGTTCGAGGTCCGCGCCTGCCCCGTCGACATCCCCGTCACGCGCGACCACCCCGGCGTGATCGGGATCGGCGGCACGCCCGGCGAGGGCTTCCTCGGGGATGGCGTCGTCTACGCGAACCTGGACCGTCACTTCTGCGTGGTGGAGGCGGAAGGAGACGGCGACCGGGCGCGGATGGACGTCACGCTCGTGCAGGAGCGCGGCGGCACGCCGTACACGAAGCGCTTCGAGCTGCCGTTCGGCTGAGGCCGGTCCGTTCCGTCAGGCAGTTGCGGCCGCCCGGGCCGCCACCGGCGGGCGCCGGTCCGCCCACGGGCCGGCCTGCTCCAGCTGCGCCGCCAGCGACAGCAGCAGCTCCTCGCCGGCCGGCGGTCCCATGAGCTGCACGCCGATCGGCAGGCCGTCCTCGCTCCAGTGCAGCGGCAGCGAGATAGCCGGCTGGCCGGTGACGTTGGCCACCGGCGTGAACGGCACGAGCGGCGCGAAGTTGAGCAGCATCTGGATCGGCGGCTCGCCCTCCTTGGGCCGGGTGGCGCCGATCTCCACGGGCGGCTGCGCCATCGTGGGCGTGACCACCACGTCGACCTCCTCCCAGAACGCGAGGATCTTGCGCGCCATCCGGCGCAGGTAGTCGAGCGAGATGAGGTAGTCGGTGGCCGAGAACTGGTCCGCCATCTCGAGCATCTGCCTGGTGAGCGGCTCGAGCCGGTCCACGTCCAGCGGCTCGCCCTTCAGGCGGCCGTAGGTGTGCACCTCGTCGCCGACGCCCGCGGTCCAGATCTTGATGAAGTGCTCGATGTAGCCCTCGTCCTGCCAGTCCGGCGCGCCCTCGCGCACGTCGTGGCCGAGCGAGGCGAGCAGGTCGGCCGTCTCGCGCGCCGCGGCCTCGCACTCGGGGTGGACGGGCACGCCGTTCGGCGTCTCGGTGGCAAGAGCCACGCGCAGCCGGCCCGGGTCGCGGCCCACCGCCTCGGCGAAGGGGGCGGACGGGGGAGGGGCCCAGTACGGGTCCCCGGTCTCGAGGCCGGCGATCACGTCGAGGTTCACGGCGGTGTCGAGAACCGTGCGGCTCACGCAGCCGTCGATGGCGATGCCGCCGGTGAACTCGGTGAACTCCGGGGCCATCGACACCCGGCCGCGGCTGGGCTTGAGCCCCACGAGGCCGCACGCCGAGGCGGGTATGCGGATGGAGCCGCCGCCGTCGTTGGCGTGAGCGAGCGAGACCACACCCGCCGCAACCGCCGCCGCGCTGCCCCCGGAGGAGCCGCCGGGAGTGTGGCCGGTGTTCCACGGGTTGCGGCAGGGGCCGAAGCGGTCGGGCTCCGTGACGCCCACGAGGCCCATCTCCGGGGTGTTCGTCTTGCCCACGATGATCGCCCCCGCATCGCGCAGGCGGCGCACCAGCGCGCCGTCGACCGACGGCACCCAGTCGTCCATGGCCGCCATGCCCATCGTGGTGCGCACGCCCTCGGTGAGCGCGATCAGGTCCTTGACGAGGATCGGCACGCCCGCGAGCGGGCGCTCGTCGCCCCGCGCCACGGCGTCCGCCTCGGCGCGGGCGCGCTCGGCGCAGAGGGTGACGACGGCGTTGAGCTCGTCGTTCACCTCGTCGATGGCCGCGAGCGTGGCGTCCACGAGCTCGCGCGACGACACCTCGCCGCTTCGCACGAGCTCCGCCTGCTCGGTCGCCGAGACCCATCGCGCGTCCGTCATACCGCTCTCCTCTCCATTGGCCGGCCGGCCAGTGCAGACTACCCGGGGATGGAAGGTGAGCGCACACCCTCCGGCGTCAGGCGCGTGCGCGCGGGCAACCCGTCGCTGCTCACGCTCGACGGCACCAACACGTACGTCGCGGCCGGCTGGGTGATCGACCCCGGGCCCGCCGACTCCGCGCACCTCGACGCCGTGATGGACGCCGCCGGCGGCCGGGTGGAGGGGATCGTGCTCACCCACGACCACGCCGACCACAGCGAGGGCGCGCCGGTGCTCTCGGCCATCGCCGGCGCCTCCGTGCACCTGCCCGAGGGCGATGGCGAGATCGGCCCCTTCCGCTCGATCGCCACGCCCGGGCATTCGCCCGACCACGTCTGCCTGCTGCTCGGCCGGGTCTGCTTCACGGGCGACACCGTGCTGGGCTCAGGCAGCGTCTTCATCCAGCCGGGCGAGGGCTCGCTCGGCGCCTACCTGGCCTCGCTGGAGCGGCTGCGCGAGCTCGACCTCGAGGCGCTCTGCCCCGGCCACGGGCCGGTGGTGTGGGACGCACGCGGCAAGCTCGACGAGTACATCTCCCACCGCCGCGCGCGCGAGGAGAAGCTGCTCGCCGCGCTCGACCGCGGCCTGCGCACCCGCGACGAGCTTCTGGACGCCGCCTGGGACGACGCCCCGCCGGAGCTGCGGCCCGCGGCGATGCTCACGTTGGAGGCGCACCTGGAGAAGCTGCGGGAGGAGGGACGCCTGCCTCCAGGAGCTCCTTGAGCTCCGCGAGGTCGCGGGCCACGCCCGCGCCGGACCATGGCGGTCAGCGCTCCGCCTCGAACTCCTTGACCAGCCGCTTCGGCGCCCGGATCCGCCACGCCTCCTCGATCAGCTCGGCCAGCTCGTCCGGATCCGCCGCCTCCAGCCGGACCAGCACGTAGGGGTAGCCGTCGTAGTGCGGGGTCGAGAAGAACGCCTCGGAATGTCCCTGCAGCAACGCCTCCCGCTCCCCGAGGTCGCTGACGCGCAGCACGAGAGCGTCGGGCTCCGCGCGCAGCCGGCACATGAACTTGCCGCGCACCTTGAGCGCGGGCGTGCCGTACGACGTGGACGCCTCGACCTCCGGGAAGCTCGTCCCGATGGCCACGACGTCGTCCCAGGTGGGCATGAGAGGACGCTATCGCTTGCGGCCGGCGCCGGCGGCTGGCAGGGTGGGCGGCGATCGTGGCGACGAACGTCGAAGTCGTGGAGGGCATATACGCCCCGCGGTTCCGGGTCTGGGACGCAGAGGTGCTGGACCACATGCACGCCCACGTGTGGGACCCGGGGATCGACTGGCGCGCGATCGAGGGAGCGCCGGACGACGTGGGCGTGATGCACGGTCGCGACCGGTTGCGCCGCTACTACGAGGAGTGGATCGAGCTGTTCGACGCGATCACCCTCGAGGCCGTCGAGATCACCGACGTGGGGGACCACGTGGCGGCGCGCGTGCGCGTGACGGCGCGCAGCCGATCCGGGGGCGTCCCGACGGAGCTCGACGTCTCCATCGTCTACACGCTGCGTGACGGGAGGATCCTCCGCGGCCGCGAGTATGCCCGCTGGGAGGAGGCCCTTGCCGCGGCGAGTGACAGCCGCGGCGCAGCGCTGTCTCCCGACATCAGACCGTGACCGTTCCGACGACGCTCCGACCGCTCGGAGCCGCCTGCTCGTAGATCACCGCGAACTCCGTCATCGCAACTCCTCAAGCCCGGTCTCCCGGCGAAAGCCATGCTCCTATCGTGGTGATGAGAGCCTCGCGAGTGGATCACAAGCGCTACAACTCTGCTGCCCGCGTGCACCAAGCTCGTACGTCAAGGGACTGATCGAACCTGATCTCCACCAGCCAATTCAAGAACGGCAGCCATATCGAGATCGACGGGACCGTCTTCAAGATCGTCGAGTTCCAGCACGTGAAGCCGGGCAAGGGTGGGGCATTCGTCCGCACCAAGCTCAAGCGCATAGCCGATGGCGCGGCCATCGACCGCACGTTTCGCGCCGGGGAGAAGTTCCGCCCGATCCGCACCGAGACGCGCCGCATGCAGTACCTCTACTCCGACGGCTCCGACGCCCACTTCATGGACATGGAGAGCTACGAGCAGATCACGATCCCCGAGGACCAGGTGGTCGAGCCGCTCAAGTGGATCCTCCCCAGCGCGGAGACCGAGATCCTCTACGTGGACGAGAAGCCCTCCGACGTCCAGGTCCCCAGCGCCGTGGACCTGGCGGTGTCCGACACCGATCCCGGCCTCAAGGGCGACACCGCGTCGGGCGGCGGGGACAAGCCGGCCACGCTCGAGTCCGGCGTGGTGGTCCGCGTGCCGCTCTTCGTCAACGTCGGCGACCGCGTGCGCGTGGACACCCGCTCGGGCGAGTACGTCTCGCGCGCGTAAGGGAAGCGATGCGCCGCACCGATCAGCGACGGGCCGCCGTGGTGGCGCTGTACCAGCGCGACGTCACCAGCCGGCCGCTCGCCGAGCTCGTCCCGCGCGACGCCACCGCCTTCACGCGCGAGCTGATCGAGGGCGTGGACTCACACGACGAGGAGCTCGACGGCCTCATCGAACGCCACGCGGTCGGCTGGACCCTGGACCGGATCGCGCCGCTCGAGCGCAACATCCTCCGTGTGGCTCTCTTCGAGCTGCTCCACCGCGCCGACATCCCGGCGGAGGTGGCCATCGACGAGGCGGTGGAGCAGGCCAAGGACCTCTGCGGCGCCGACGCGCCCGGCTTCGTGAACGGCATCCTCGGCGCTGTGGTGCGCGAAGCGCCGGACGGGGCGGCCCGATGACCCGCCTCGACAGCGGAATCGAGGAGCTCAGGCAGGCCGCCGAGCGCCTGCGGGCGGGCGGGCTCGATGCCGACGAGGCGGCCGCGCTGGTGGAGCGCTGCGCAGAGCTCGCCGCGGAGATCGGCCAGGCGCTCGACCAGGAGGCCCGCGACGCCCGGGCGGAGCCGCTGCCGGGCCAGGAGCGGCTGCTGCCGTGACCGCCACGGGCGAAGCCGTCTACCCGACCGCCCTGCAGGAGCGCGTCGAGCACTACCTGCGCGAACTGCGCTTCTCGGGCGAGCCCGCCACCGACGGCCTGGACGAGGCCATGCGCTACTCGTTGCTGGCAGGCGGCAAGCGCATACGCCCGGTGCTGGCGCTCGCCACCGCGGAGGCCATCGGCCGCGACCCCGGCGAGCTGCTGCCGCTCGCGGCCGGCATCGAGCTCATCCACACCTACTCGCTCATCCACGACGACCTCCCGGCGATGGACGACGACGACCTGCGCCGCGGCCGGCCCACCTGCCACGTGGCCTACGGCGAGGACGTCGCGATCCTGGCCGGCGACGGACTGTTCGCGGAGGCCATGCGGGTCGTGCTCGAGCGGCAGCGGGGCGAGCCGGCCCACGTGCTCGCCGCGGCGCGCGAGCTGGTGTCGGCCGCCGGCGTCGGCGGGATGGTGGGCGGCCAGTACCTCGACGTGACCGCGGACGGGCACCTGAGCGCCGACGAGCTGCGCCGCCTGCACGAGCTCAAGACCGGCCGGTTGATCGGCGCGTCCGTGGAGTGCGTAATCCACGTGAGCGGGATGTCCGGACCTGCCACAATCCCGTTTCGCCGGTTCGCGGCGGAGCTCGGAGTCCTGTTCCAGATCGTGGACGACATCCTCGACGTGACGGGTGACGAGGCCGCCCTCGGCAAGCCCCAGGGATCGGACGAGCGTCACGGCAAGCAGACCTATGTCAGCGCGTTCGGCCTGGAGCGGGCGCGGGAACTGGCACAGGAGTCCCACGCGAAGGCCCGCGGCGCCCTGGCGGAGGCCGGCGGCGCCACACACACCCTCGAGCAGGTCACCGACTACATCCTCACGAGACAGACATGAGCCTCCTCGACGACATCCACGGCCCCCGCGACCTCCACGACCTCGACGACGAGCAGCTTCAGGACGTCGCGCAGGAGGTCCGCGAGCTGATCATCCACACGATCGGCGAGATCGGCGGCCACTTCGGCGCCAACCTCGGCACCTGTGAGCTGGCCGTGGCCCTGCACAGCCTGCTCGACTCCCCGCGCGACAAGGTCCTCTGGGACGTCGGCCACCAGGCCTACCCGCACAAGATGCTCACCGGCCGCCGCGACCAACTCCACACCATCCGCAAGTACGGGGGCCTGGCGCCCTTCTGCTCGATCCCCGAGTCCGAGCACGACATCATGGGCGCCGGGCACGCATCCACGAGCGTCTCCTACGCCGTGGGCCTGAAGGAGGCCATGCGCAGCGGTCACGGCGAGGACGGCAAGGTCGTCGCCGTCATCGGCGACGGCGCGCTCACCGGCGGCGTGGCGTTCGAGGCGCTGCACAACGCCGGCGGCCTCGACGTGCCCATCGTCATCGTCCTCAACGACAACGGGATGTCGATCGCGCCCAACGTCGGCGCGCTGTCGCGCTACTTCAACCGCGTTCGGCTCAACCCCAAGCTGCACAAGGCGCGCGAGAGCGTGGAGGAGGGCCTCACCAAGCTCCCCGCCGGCATCGGCGAGCGCTTCGACCGCCTCGGCCCGATCTTCAAGGAGTCGCTGAAGGCGTACTGGGCCCCCGGCCTGCTGTTCGAGGAGCTCGACCTCGCCTACGTCGGCGTCATCGACGGCCACGACGTCAAGGCGCTGCGCCGCGCGCTGCGCGACGCGCTCGACGCCGGCCGTCCGGTGGTCGTCCACATCAAGACGGTCAAGGGCAAGGGCTTCGCGCCCGCGGAGGACGGCGGCCTCGAGGGCATGGAGAAGTGGCACGCCGCCAAGCCGTCCTCGATCGTCAACGGCGCCCCGGCGCCGAAGAAGAAGCCCGCCGCCAGCGCCAAGCCCGGGCCGCCGCAGTACACCAAGGTGTTCGGCGACGCCCTCGTCAAGGAGTGCGAGCGCGACGCCCGGGTGTGCGGCATCACCGCGGCCATGAACTCCGGCACCGGCCTCAACATCCTCCAGGAGGCCATGCCCGACCGCTACTACGACGTGGGCATCGCCGAGCAGCACGCGGTGCTCTTCGCGGCAGGGCTCGCCCTCCAGGGCATGAAGCCCGTGGCGGCCGTCTACTCGACCTTCCTGCAGCGCGGGTTCGACCAGATCGTCCACGACGTCTGCCTGCAGAACCTCAACGTGGTGTTCGCCATGGACCGCGCCGGGCTGGTGGGCGACGACGGCCCCACCCACCACGGCGCCTTCGACATCTCCTACCAGCGCTGCCTGCCCAACATGACGCTGATGGCCCCGCGCGACGAGTCCCAGCTCGTCCACATGCTGCGCACCGCGGTGCTCCACGACGGGCCGATCGCCTTGCGCTACCCGCGCGGCGAGGGCGAGGGCGTGGCGCTGCCGTCAGCGGCCAAGCCGATCGAGATCGGCCGTGGCGAGGTTCTGCGCACGGGTGAGCGGGTGGCCTTCCTCGGCTACGGCTACGGCGTGCCGGTCGCGCTCGGCGCCGCCGCACTCCTCTCGGAGGAGCACGGGATCGACGCCACGGTGGCCGACGGGCGCTTCGCCAAACCGCTGGACGAGCAGCTCATCGCGGAGCTGCTGGAGGAGCACGAGCTCGTGGTCACGGTGGAGGAGAACGTGCTCGCGGGCGGCTTCGGCGCCGCCGTGCTCGAGCTGGCCTCCGACCGCGACCTGCTGCGCGGCAGCCGCATCATGCGCTTCGGCCTGCCCGATCGCTACGTCACGCACGGCAAGCCCGCGCTGCTGCGCGAGGAGGTCGGGCTCACGCCGGAGGCGGTGGCCGGCCGGGTGGCCGACGCCGTGCTCGACCCGCGCCAGGCGCTGGTCTAGCGCGGGCGCCGGAGGCATGCGTCCTGGATCGTGGTCGCAGGACGACCCACCAGGCAGGACACTTGACGGTTCCGGATTGTCTACGACCGGCCTGAGATCCCCACGGCGCGCAGCGCCTGGGCGGGCTCCCGGAACCACTCGAAGCGGATGGCGCGGCCGTCGCGCACTGTCCACAGGTAGCCCTGACGGGTGGTGTCCTCGACGCCGCTGCGACGGGCGCGCACCCGCACCGTCGCGAGCACCAGGATTCGGTCGGCTCCAGCCTCGAGGTATTCCTCAGGCGTGACGTCGAACTGCTCGTAGGCCTCGAATGGAACCCGGAGCGTGGCTCGGCCGCGCCGCGTGCCCGGCTCGACGGCGTCCGGCGGGTTCACGTACTCGAGTTCCTCGGCGATCCAGTCGCGGGCGCTGCGGCCCTCGTGCCAGGAGGCGTAGATCCCACGGACCACGGCTTCGGGCGTCGGGGTCATCGCTACGAGTATCCCCGAAGGGAGGCAGGCGTCCTGGGTCGTGGTCGCAGGACGACACAGGCAGGACACTTGACGCCGTCGCGACGCCGGCCCCGGAAAGCGAACGACCCGCCGGGGAAGGGCGGGCCGTTCGAGGGAGGAGTGATGCGTATGTGTGATGTGATCGGTGAGAGGAAGCTTTCGGTCAGGCGTGGGCGGGGACCGTGTAACGCGTCGTGGCGGTGAGGGCCGCCTGCGCGATGCCGGCGCCGGCGAGGAGGGCCAGGGCGCCGGTGTCGCCGGCGATGCCGAGCAGGACGCCGGCCCCGATCAGCCCGATGGCGATGCCGCCGTCGTAGGCCGCGTGCGCCGACACCGGGATGGTGCCGCGCTCGCCGCTGCCGCCGGCCGAGCCGAGCCCCAGTCCGATGACCACTGCGCCCACCACGAATCCCGTGACGAGGGCCGCGGTGCCGAGCCCGAAGACGAAGGGAGCGGCCATGACCGCGGTCCCGAGGGCGATCTCGAGGGCGCTGTGTACGGAGAGGGGGATGAGACGTGACATTGGGATTCAAGGTAGGCGCGCCCGCCGGCCGTTTGTGTGAGCGGAGTCACACCCCGCTCGGGCGCAGGCAGGCGGTTGCTGGCCGCAGGTACGCTGCGCGGGTGCCCAAGGTGCGGCTCGATGCCCTGCTTGCCGAGCGCGGCCTCTTCGAGACCCGCTCGCGGGCCGCGGCCGCGGTCATCGCGGGGGAGGTCCAGCTCGGTCCCGAGCGACAGCCCGCGGCCAAGCCCGGGCAGCTCGTGGCCGGCGACGTGCAGGTCGAGGTGGCGGAACGGCCCGCGTACGTGTCGCGCGGCGGAGTGAAGCTCGCGAACGGGCTCCACGCGCTCGGAGTCGATCCCTCCGGGCGGCGCTGCCTCGACGTCGGGGCCTCCACGGGCGGCTTCACCGACTGCCTCCTGCAGCGCGGCGCGGCGGAGGTCGTGGCGCTCGACGTGGCCTACGGCGAGCTCCACTGGCGCCTGCGCAACGACCCGCGCGTGCACGTCCTGGAGCGCACGAACGCGCGCGAGCTGGAGCCGGGCGCGCTCCCCTATCCGCCCGAGCTCGTGGTCTGCGACGTCTCCTTCATCTCGCTCGCCAAGGTCCTGCCTCCGGTCCTTGCCGCCGTCGCGCAGCCCTTCGACCTGCTCGCCCTCGTCAAGCCGCAGTTCGAGGTGGGGCGCGAGCGGGTGGGCAGGGGAGGCGTGGTGCGCGATCCCGCCGGCCGCCGCTCGGCACTCGTGGCGGTGGGAGCGGACCTCCGCGCGCGCGGGCTGGCCGTGCTCGGCTTCGCCTCCTCGGGCCTGCCCGGCCCGGCGGGCAACCAGGAGAGCTTCGTGCACGCTGCCGAGGCCGGGCGGCCGGGCGGGGTGGAGGACGTGGAGGCGGCGGCGCGAACGGTGGAGCCGTGAGCCCCATCACTCCCGGCGCCGCGCCGCGGCGCATCACGGTCTTCACGCACCAGTACCCGGGTGAGACGGCCGGCGCCGTGCGGCGCCTGTTGGAGGAGGCCGGCGTGGCCGGGGTAGAGGTGTGCCTGCCGCCGGAGGAGGTGGAGAAGCACCGGCTGGGCGAGCGGGAGGGCTGCGTGCTCGGCGCGGACCCGGACACCGACACCGACCTCGCGGTCGTGCTCGGCGGAGACGGCACCATCCTCCTCACCCTGCGCCGCTACGCGGGCCGGGGCGTGCCGGTGTTCGCGTTCAACTTCGGGGCCATCGGCTTCCTCTCGACCGTCGACCACGGAGGCCTGGACGACGGCATTCGCCGCGTGATCTCCGGCGACTTCGGGATCCGTGCATTGCCCGCGCTGGAGATCGACACGGGGGATGGTCCGCGCGCCGCCGTGAACGACGTCTCGTTTCACCGGCGGCCCAACTGCCGCGTGGCCGAGCTCGAGTACTCGGTCCGCGGCGAGGCGCTCGGCTCCGTGCGCTGCGACGGGCTCGTTGCGTCGACGCCGGTCGGCTCGACCGGCTACAACCTCGCCAACGGCGGCCCGATCCTGGCGTGGGGCGTGGAGGGCTACGTGGTGTCCTTCATCGCGCCGCATACGCTCACGGCCCGGGCGCTGGTGGTGGCCCCGTCGGACGTGCTGAGCGTGCGCAACCTCTCCAACCGCGACAACGTGGACGTGACCACCGACGGCCGCACGGTCATGGCGCTGCCGCCGGGCGAGGCCCTCGACGTCCGGTTCGAGGACGACCGCGTGATGCTCGCCCAGATTCCGGGCTCGACCTTCTACCACCAGATCCGCGAGAAGTTCGGCCGCCTGGCGAGGTGACGAGCCCGGTCCGTCGGCCTCGGCTGGTACACCGGGGGCCATGCTGATCGAGCTACGCGTGGAGAACCTCCTCCTGATCGAGCGGGCCGAGCTGCGGCTCGGGCCCGGCCTCAACGTCATCACGGGGGAGACGGGGGCGGGCAAGACGGTGCTCGCGCACGCGCTCGACCTCCTGCTCGGGGGCAAGCCGCGCCCGGGCATCGTGCGGCCGGGCGCCGCCGAGGCATGGGTGGAGGGCGTCTTCGCCGTGCCCGGCGGCTTCTTCGGCGAGCCCGCGCTGGCCGAGCTGCGCGAGCGGCTTCCCGACGAGGCGGAGGAGGAGCTCGTTCTGGGGCGGCGCGTGAGCGCGGAGGGGCGCAGCCGCGCCTTCGTCGGCGGCCGCGCCGCGTCGGTGGCCGACCTGCGCGAGCTCGGCGGCCGTCTCATCGCCTTCTACGGCCAGCACGAGCACCGCAAGCTCACCGTGGCCTCCGCGCAGCTCGAGGTCCTCGACGGCTTCTGCGGGGCGGGCCACCTGGAGGCCCGCACGGCGTTCGGCGCGTGCCACGCGCGGGTGCTCGAGCTGCGGCGCCGGCTGGAGGAGCTCGCCGAGCGCGCGGGAGCGCGCGAGCGCGATCTCGACCTCCTGGTGTTCGAGATCGAGGAGATCGAGGCCGCGGCGCCCAGCCCGGGTGAGGAGGCGGAGCTGCTGGCCGAGCGCGAGCGGCTGCGCCACCTCGAGGGCCTGCGGGCGGCCGCGGGCGGCGGCGCGGAGGCGCTCGCGCCCGAGGCTGCGGACGGGGCCGGCGCCGCGCTGCTGCTGGCCCAGGCCGAGCAGGCCGCGGACGGAGTGAGTGGGGTGGACCCGGAGCTCGATGGGCTTGCCGCGCGCCTGCGTGCGCTGAGGATCGAGGCCGAGGAGCTGGGCGTGGAGCTGCGGCGCTACGAGGCCGGGCTCGAGGGCGAGCCGGGGCGGCTCGAGGAGGTCGAGCAGCGGCTCGAGCTCTACGACCGGCTCAAGCGCAAGCACGGCGGCTCGATCGAGGCGGTGCTCGAGCATGCCGAGCGCTGCCGCGCGGAGCGCGAGCGGCTGGAGCGGGCCGAGGTGGACCTCGAGGAGACGCAGGCGGCGCTCGCCGGCGCCGAGGCGGAGGAGGTCGAGGGCGCGGCCGCGCTGGGGGCCACCCGCGCGGAGGCCGGGCCGCGGCTGGCCGAGCGCGTGGCGGGCGAGCTCGAGGAGCTCGCCATGGACGGCGCCTCGTTCGCGGTGGAGCTCGAGCCGCGCGAGCGGCTCGGTCCGGCGGGCGCCGAGCGCGTGGAGCTGATGCTCGCGCCCAACCCCGGCGTGCCGCGGGCGCCGCTGCGCGAGACCGCCTCGGGCGGCGAGCTCTCGCGCGTCATGCTGGCGCTGATGACCGTGGCCGACGCCGGTGGGCGCGAGACGCTTGTCTTCGACGAGGTGGACGCGGGCATCGGCGGGCAGACGGCCCGGGCGGTGGGGGAGCGCCTGCGGGGGCTCGCGGACGGCCGCCAGGTTCTCTGCATCACGCACCTGCCGCAGATCGCCTCGCTCGCCGAGCGCCACTTCCGAATCGAGAAGAGCGCCGAGGGCGAGCTGGCCCGCACGACCGTCGAGTCGCTCGAGGGCGCCGGGGTGGTGGAGGAGCTGTGCCGCATGCTGGGCGCCGACACCTCCGACGCCGGCGCCAGGCGTCACGCCGAGGAGCTCCTGGCCGCGGCATAGCCGAGCCTCGCCCGGGCGCCGCGCCACTGCCGTGCGGCACGCCGGGCGAGACCCATGGCCGTGTCCTAGGCGGTCCAGGACTCCGAGTAGCGCAGCGAGCCGGGCGTGTCGAGCAGCTCCCCGGTCTCCAGCAGCGTCTTGAGGCCCGAGAGGATCATCGGCCAGCCGCCGTAGAGCTCGGCGTTGGCGCCCTCACGCAGGTCGCTGTGGGTGACGGTGAGCCGGCACGAGTCGCCGACCGGCTCGATGTCCCAGGTGACCGTCGAGGTCCCCTCGCTCTTCACGTCATCGCTCCACAGGGCGGTGAAGCTCTGCACGAGCCGGCGCGGCGCATCGACCTCCAGGTTCTCGCCCTCCGAGATCCTGAGGCCCCCCTGCGCGTGGACCGCCTCGTAGGAGGAGCCTGGTGTCCAGTCGGACGAGACGCCGACGCCGAAGCTGTACTTGCTCCTCATCTCCGCGTCGGTGATCGCCTGCCACAGGCGCTCCGGGGTGGTCTTGATGTAGATCTCGAACACCTTTTCCATCGTCTTCTCCTCGAGTGTGGCCTTGAGCCCGGTGAGCGTTGCTGCCCAGGGCTCGGCGTATTTGCTCACCCACCTGTCGTGGACGAGCCGGATAGGGACGGGGTTCAGGAAGTGGAGCTTCTCGCGACCGCGCTTCTTGGTGGTCACGAGATGCGCCCCCTCGAGCACCTTCAGGTGCTTCATCACGCCGAAGCGGGTCATCGGCAGTCGTTGCTCGAGCGCGCTGAGGCTCTGCCCGTCCTGCTTGAACAGCTCGTCGAGCAGGCTGCGGCGCGTGGGGTCCGCCAACGCCCTGAACACCTCGTCCATGTCCCGGAGCATAGGTGACTAAACGGTCACATGTCAACCTCTGGCGGTCATGCTCATCCCGCCTTCAGGAACCGCCCTAGACTCCACCGGACGCCGGCTCCTGGCGACCGCAACCATGGCCGCCCCCCGACTGAGACGCCGCGCCCCTTACGCGGGCGCCCCATCCGCGCCGCCCGATGAGCGCGAGTCCGGGCTGCGTGAGTGCCATGGCGCCGCCCGCCTCGGCAAGCGCACCAAGCGCCTGGTCGCGCGGCTCGGTCCCGACGACGTGGCGGTCATCGACCACGAGGACATCGACCGCGTCTCGGCGGAGGACCTGGTGGCGTCGGGTGTGCGCTGCGTGCTGAACGTGGCGCCGTCGTCATCCGGTCGCTATCCCAACCAGGGCCCGCTCATCCTCGTGCAGGGCGGCGTGCACCTTGTGGACCTGCCCGGGGCGCGCCTGTTCGACGAGCTCGGCGACGGCGATGCCGTGGTGGTGCGTGGCAACGAGGTCGCCGGCGGCGGGCACTCGTGGGAGGGCCGGGTGCTCGACGAGGAGAGCGTCCTGCGCGAGCACGAGGCCGGCCGCCAGCGGATCGGAGAGGCGCTCGAGTCGTTCGCCGAGAACACCATGACCCACGTGCTCGAGGAGCGGGAGCTGCTCGCGGGGCGCATCGAGCTGCCGGAGTTCGACACCGCCTTCCGCGACCGCCCCGTGCTGATCGTGGTGCGCGGCGTGGACCACCAGAAGGACCTGCGCATCCTGCGCCCCTACGTGCGCGACACCAAGCCGGCGCTCGTGGCCGTGGACGGCGGTGCCGACGCCATCCTCGACGAGGGCTTCAAGCCGGACATGATCGTCGGGGACATGGACTCGGCCAGCGACCGCGCGCTGCACGCCGGCGCCGAGCTCGTCGTGCACGCCTATCCCGACGGGCGCGCCCCCGGTCGCGCCCGGCTCGACCGCATGGGCCTGGCCTACAAGGTCGTGCCGGCGCCGGCCACCAGCGAGGACGTGGCCATGCTCGTGGCGGCGGAGAAGGGCGCCGAGCTGATCGTGATGGTCGGCTCCCACTTCAACCTGGTCGAGTTCCTCGACAAGAACCGGCGCGGCATGTCCTCCACCTTCCTCACGCGACTGCGCGTCGGCGAGATCCTGGTGGACGCCAAGGGCGTGAGCCGCCTCTACCGGCCGTCGGCCGGGAAGGGCCCGCTGCTCGTCGTGATCGCCGCGGCCTTCGCCACGCTGGTCGTGGCGGTCGTGGCCTCGCCCAACCTCGGGGAGTTCCTGGACCTGCTCTGGCTCAAGACCCAGGTCCTGCTCGGCATCGACTGACGCTCCCTTCCTCGACCTTGTTCGACTTCCGCTACCACGCGCTCTCGCTCGCCGCCGTCTTCCTGGCGCTCGGCATCGGCATCGTGCTGGGCGTGACGATCGGCGACTCGCTCGTGTCCGAGACCGAGGAGAGCGTGCGCTCGAGCCTGCGCGGCGACCTCGTGGGGGCCCGCGACCAGGTGGAGGAGCTGCGGGGCGAGCTCGCGCAGCGCAGCGAGGTGATCGAGCGCACCTACCCGCTGCTGGTGGAGGACCGGCTCGACGGCCGGCGCGTGGCGATCGTGGCCTTCGGCTCGCTGCCCGACGAGGTGGCCGGTTCGATGCGCGAGGCGATCGAGGACGCCGGGGGCCAGGTGGACTCGACCTCGGTGCTCGACAGCCCGCCGGACGAGCGGGCGCTCGGCGACGCGGTGGGCGGCCGCTTCGAGCGGCTGGGGTCGGAGGAGGGGCTGCTGCGGGACCTCGGCGAGCGCATCGGGCGCTCGATCGTGCTCGGGGGCGAGATCGCGAACACGCTCGAGCGCCAGCTCGACGAGTCCTTCCGGGGCGCCTACCAGGGCGCGGACGCCGTCGTGGTCTACCGCGCGCCCGAGGACGAGTCCTCCGACACCGCCGAGGTGCTCCAGGAGTCGCTCGTGGAGGGGCTGCTCTCCCGCGAGGGGGTCGCGGTCGTGGGCGTCGAGCGCAGTGACGCCGACCCCTCCCAGATCCGCTTCTACCGCGACAACGACCTCTCCAGCGTGGACAACCTGGACGAGGCGGCGGGCCGGATCGCCCTCGTCTTCGCGCTCGACGGCGCACGAGGCCGCTTCGGCTTCAAGGACTCTGCCGAGGAGCCCCTGCCCGAGCCCGAGGACGGCGGCTGACGTCCGCGCGGACGGCTACCTTTCGCGGGTGCAGTCACTCCCGCTCGTCGCCTCCTTCGCCATCGGGCTCGTGATGGCGCCGGCGACGATCAGGACGCTGCGCGAGCAGGGCCTCGAGCAGGAGAACTACCGCGGCGCCCGGCTGGCATTCCCGGCGGGCATCGCGATCGTGGCGGCGGCGGTGGTGGCGCTCGTGCCGCTCGGCCTGGCGCAGCAGCTCACGGACGGTGACGTGTGGCCCGGGCCCATCGGGGCCGTTGCCGTGTACGTGGTCGGTGTCGCGCTGCTCGGGGTGCTCGACGACCTCGTGGGCAGCGCTGCCGCGGCGCCGCGGGGCTGGCGCGGGCACGCGGCGGCGGTCGCGGGGGGGCGCTTCTCCACCGGCGCTCTCAAGGCGCTTGGAGCGCTGGGTCTCGCCCTGTTCGTGTTCTCCGGCACCGGGCTCGGCACCGGCGAGTACCTGCTCGCCGTCGCGCTGCTGGTCCTCACCACCAACCTCTTCAACCTGCTCGACCTGCGCCCGGGGCGCTCGATCAAGGCGCTCGTGCTGCTCGGCGCGGGGCTCACGATCGGGGCGCTCGACGTTGCGCCGCTGTGGGTGCTCGGCCTGTTCGTCGGCCCGATCCTCGCCGTCCTCCCGCACGACCTGCGCGAGCGGGGCATGCTCGGGGACACCGGCTCCAACGTCGTCGGCGCCGTGGCCGGCCTCTGGCTCGTGCTCACCCTCGACACCACGGGGCAGGCCATCGCCCTCGCCCTGGTGGCCCTGGCCACCGTCTACGGGGAGTTCCGCTCGATCTCCGCGCTCATCGAGCGGACGCCCGGACTTCGTCAACTAGACTCGCTCGGAAGGATTCCCGCCTCGCCATGACCGAACGCCGCCAGGAGACACGGTTCATCTTCGTCACCGGGGGCGTCGTGTCGGCGCTCGGCAAGGGCATCGCCGCCGCCTCCATCGGCCGGCTGCTCGTCTCGCGCGGCTTCCGCGTCACGCTGCAGAAGTTCGATCCCTACATCAACGTGGACCCGGGCACGATGAGCCCGTTCCAGCACGGTGAGGTGTTCGTCACCGAGGACGGTGCCGAGACCGACCTCGACCTCGGTCACTACGAGCGCTTCACCGACGTCAACACCACGCGCGGGTCGAACGTCACCACCGGCGCCATCTACAACTCGGTCATCCGCCGTGAGCGCAGGGGCGACTACCTGGGCGGCACCGTCCAGGTCATTCCCCACATCACGGACGAGATCAAGAGCCGCATCCTGCTGGTGGCGGAGCAGGACGACCTCGACTTCGTGATCACCGAGATCGGCGGCACCGTCGGCGACATCGAGTCGCTGCCATTTCTCGAGGCGCTGCGCCAGTTCCAGGTCCAGCAGGGCAGGGGCTCCTGCATGTTCCTCCACCTCACGCTGGTGCCCTACCTGGGCCACGCCGGCGAGCTCAAGACCAAGCCCACCCAGCACTCCGTCCAGGAGCTGCGGCGCATCGGCATCCAGCCGGACATGCTCGTCTGCCGCTCCGCCGGGCGCCTCGACCGCTCGATCCGGGAGAAGATCGCGCTGTTCGCCAACGTCTCGGTGGACTCGGTCATCTCGGCCCAGGACGTGGACTCCATCTACAAGGTGCCGCTCTACTTCCGCGCGGAGGGCGTGGACGACCAGATCCTCGACCACTTCGGCATGGAGGCGCCCTCCCCCGAGCTCGCGGAGTGGGAGGCGCTCGTCAAGCGCCAGGAGGCCGCCTCCACGCCGGTGCGCATCGGCCTCGTGGGCAAGTACATCCAGCTCGAGGACGCCTACCTGTCGGTCATCGAGGCGCTCGGGCACGCCGCCACCCACAGCGCGGGCAAGCTGGAGGTCCGCTGGGTCGACGCCGAGGACCTCGGCCGCGAAGAGGCCGAGCGCGCGCTCGGGGAGTGCGACGGCATCCTCATCCCGGGCGGGTTCGGCATCCGCGGCGTGGAGGGCAAGATCCGCGCCGCCGAGTTCGCGCGCGAGCGCCAGGTCCCGTACCTGGGCATCTGCCTCGGCATGCAGGTGGCGGTCAGCGAGTTCGCGCGCAACGTGTGCGCGATGGACGGCGCCAACTCCACCGAGTTCGACCCCGAGACGCCGTTCCCGGTCATCGACCTCCTGCCGGAGCAGAAGGAGGTGCGCGACATGGGCGGCACCATGCGCCTGGGCGCCGACCCCGTGAAGCTCCACGAGGACACGCGCGCCCGCGAGGTCTACGGCGAGGCCGTCGTGTACGAGCGCCACCGCCATCGCTACGAGGTCAACAACCACCTGCGGCGCCGCCTGGAGCAGGGCGGGATGGTCTTCTCGGGAACGTCGCCCGACGACCGTCTCGTGGAGGTCGTCGAGCTGCCCGGTCACCCGTTCTTCGTCGCCTCGCAGTACCACCCGGAGTTCAAGTCGCGCCCGCTGCGCCCGCAGCCCCTGTTCCGCGAGTTCGTGGCCGCCGCCGTGCGCCGCGCGCATGACCGCGTGCCGGAGGGCGAGCCGCACGTGCGCGCCGCCGAGGTGGACGCCGGGGCGGAGGCGGGCGAGCGCGCCGCGTCTTGAGCGGCGTGCGAGCGTCCGCCGCCGAGCGCGAGCGGCTGCTCGCGGACTTCGTCCGCTTCTGCGAGATCGAGAGCCCGTCCGGCCGCGAGCGCGGAATGGCCGACGCGCTGGCGGCGGAGCTGCGGGCGCTCGGCCTGGAGGTGGAGGAGGACGGCAGCGGGGGCGAGACCGGCTCGGACGCCGGCAACCTGCTCGCGCGCGTGCCGGGCCCCGAAGGGTCACGCACCATCCTCCTGTGCGCGCACCTCGACACCGTCCCGCTCGACGGCCCGGTGGACGTCGTCCGCGAGGACGGGGCGTTCGCCAACCGCCACGAGGCCATCCTCGGCGCGGACAACAAGGCGGCGGTCGCCACCATCCTCGGCGCCGCCCGCCGGGCGGTGCGGGAGGGCACGCCGGTGGGCCTCGAGCTGCTCTTCACCACCTGCGAGGAGCGGGGCCTCGCGGGGGCCAAGGCGCTCGACCGCACCCGCCTGCGCTCGGAGTTCGGCTTCGTGTTCGACCATGCCACGCCGATCGGCGAGCTCGTGCTGGCGGCGCCCAGCTACTACCGGGTCGAGGCTGCTCTGCACGGGCGCGCCGCGCACGCGGGCATCCGGCCGGAGGAGGGCCGCAACGCGATCGTGGCCGCCGCGGCGGGGCTCGCGCGGCTGCGCCTGGGCCGCCGCGACGAGGAGACCACCGCGAACGCGGGCCTGATCCGGGGCGGCACCGCGCGCAACGTGGTGGCGGAGCGCTGCACGGTGGAGCTCGAGGCGCGCAGCCTCGACGCCGCCAAGGCCGGCGCGCTGGTCAGCGAGATCGTCGACGCCTTCACGGACGCCGCGGGCGACGCCGAATGCGACATCGACCTCACTGTGGGTGAGCTCTGCCGCGCCTACCGCCTGCCGCGCACATCTCCGCCTGTGGCCGCGGCCGGCGCGGCGCTCGAGGACCTCGGCATCGAGCCCCGCCACATCGTCACCGGCGGTGGCAGCGACGCCAGCGTCTTCGTGGCCGACGGCCTGCCCGTGCTCAACATGGCCAACGGCACCGAGCGCAACCACGAGCCCGACGAGCGCGTGAGCGTCGAGGCGCTCGAGACGATGCTCGACGTTACCCTGGGCGTCGTGGCCCGCAGCGCATGAGCCGGCTGGCGCTGCGTCGCGGCACCGTCGTCTCCGTGGAGCGCGAGGGCCCGGCCTCCGAGTGCACGGTCGAGGTGGAGGGGGAGCGGCGCCCGGCGCTGTCGTACGCGTCGCTCACCGGGCCGGTGCAGGCGGGCGACGACGTGGTGGTGAACGTGGCGGCGCGCGACCTCGGGCTGGGCAGCGGCGGCTTCGACGTGGTGCACGTGAACCTCACCCGCGGGCTCACCGGCGAGGGCGTGGCGGGCGCGCACGTGATGAAGCTCAACTACACGTCGCTGCAGCACGCCGTGGAGCCGCTGGAGGAGAGCGCCGGCCAGGAGCTTGCCGCCGCCGGGCCGGTGGCGGTCATCGCCCTCCACGGTCAGCTCCCGTGCGTGGCGTGGCAGGCGGCGCAGCGGGCGCCGGGCGCGCGCATCGGCTTCGTGCAGACGGCCGGCGGCGCACTACCGGGCGAGCTCTCGCGCGTCGTCGGCGAGCTGCTGGAGCGGGGCCTGCTCGCCGGGCACGTGACTGCGGGGGCGGCGTTCGGCGGCGCGTACGAGGCCATCACCACCGCGGGCGGCATCCACGCCGGGCTCACCGCGCTCGGGTGGGATGGCTGCATCGCGGGTCCGGGCCCGGGCATCCTGGGCTCGGCCACGGCGCTCGGCCACGGCGGCCTCGCGGCGCTCGACACGGCGCACGCCGTGCTCGCTCTCGGCTGCACGGCGATCGTCGTGCCGCGCATGTCGTCGGGCGACCCGCGGGAGCGCCACCGGGGCCTGTCCCACCACACGCGCACGGTGCTCGGCCTGCTGCTGGCGCCCGCGCTCGTGGCACTGCCGGAGGGCGTGGATGCCGAGGTGCCGGCAGAGCACGAGGTGAGGAAGGCGGCGACGGACGTTCCGGGATACCGTGGTGCCGGCCTTCCGGCCCGCACGATGGGCCGCGGCATCGAGGAGGACGAGCTGTTCTTCCGGGCAGCGCTTGCAGGCGGCGCCGTGCTCGGCCATGAGATCAATGGCATTCGAACGGACCGGTAGCCACGAGATATGGAGCGGGCGCATCGCCGGCGTGCGCGTGGACACCTTCCGCCACGACGACGGCGACGAGGTCGAGCGCGAGGTGGTCAGCCACCCGGGCGCCGTCGCGGTGGTCGCCCACGACGGCGAGCGGCTCTACCTCGTGCGCCAGCCGCGCGAGCCCGTGGGCGATCCCGCACTGCTCGAGCTGCCCGCGGGCAAGCTCGACGAGGAGGGGGAGGGCCCGCTCGAGACGGCCAAGCGCGAGCTGGCCGAGGAGATCGGCAAGGCGGCGGGCCGCTGGCACCATCTCACGTCCTTCTGGTCCTCGCCCGGCTTCTCGGACGAGCGCGTGCACATCTACCTCGCCACGGAGCTCAGCGACCGCTCCGCCCAGGCGGAGGAGAACGAGCGCATCGAGATCGAGACCGTGCCGCTCGGGCAGCTCGACGAGCTGATCGTGCGCTGCGAGGACGCCAAGACGCTGGTCGGGCTGCTCTGGTTGAAGGCGTACCGGGACGGCGCCGGATGACCCGCCGCCTCGCCGGGCTCGTTGTTCTGCTGGCGCTGCTCGCGCCGGCGGCGGCTGCGCACGCCGCGGACTTCACCGTCAACCACGGCGGCAACGACGGGGATGACACGCCCGGCGACACCCAGTGCGAGACCAACGTCGCGGGCCAGTGCACCCTCCGCGCGGCGCTCGAGGAGGCCAACGCCCTCGCCGGCACCGACGCCATCTCCTTCGCGGGCGCCATCACCGACATCGACGTGCCCTCGACGCTCGACGCATCGGACCAGGTGTCGATCACGGGCCCCGTGACCCTCGACTGGACCGGCGCCGCGGGGCCGCTGCTGCGCTTCGTCGTGGGTGCGGCCGACTCCACGATCGAGGACGTCGACGTGCTGGGCGGCACCACGGCGGGCATCGACGTGGCCACCAGCGGCGTCACCGTCCGCCGCACCCGCGTGTCCGGCAGCGGCGGCCACGGCATCGACCTCAACGGCAACGCGGTCACCGTCACCGCCAGCCCGATCTTCGGCAACGCCGGCCAGCCGATCGCGGACTCGCCCGTGGCCGCGCCCGCGAGCCTGCGGGTGGGCCCGCGCCAGGCCGACGGCACGCTGCCCGTCACGGGGGCGACCACCGCCGGCGGCGTCCTCGAGCTGTTCCGCGGCAACCCGGCCGCGACCTCGCCGATCGCGCTGATCGCCGGCCCGCTCGTCCCGGCCGGCGGCTTCTCGCACGTCCTGGCCACCGAGCCGCAGCCGGCATCGGCGCTCTCGGCCACCATCACCAGCGCCGGCACGTCCGGCTTCGCCGCCACCACGGTGCCGTTCGACGTGGTCTCGCCGCAGCTCGTGGGCGCCGTGGCGATCTCGCTCAACGAGGTCACCGTCCAGCTGAGCGAGCCCGTGTGGGCCGACAGCGTGCAGGCTGGCGACTTCGCGCTCGAGATGGCCGGCGTGGCGCGACCCATCGACGGCATCAGGATCGAGCCCGGTGGCGCGCAGGTCACGCTCATCTCGTCGATGCCGTGGGGCCACGGCGAGGCGGGGCGGCTGTCGCTCGGCCCGCCTGGCTCCCTGCTCGACGCGGGGGGCAACGCCAGCCTGGCCGCCGCCACCGTCGGCGTCGCGGCCGCCCCCGGTGACCTGATCTCACCCGTCGGGTCGAGCCTCTCGATCCGGCCGAGCTCGCTGTGCGTCACCCGCAGCCGGACATGTCGCCGCACGGGCACAACGGTGCGCTTCGTGGCCGGCGAGGGCGGCCGGGCCCACCTGGTGCTCATGCGCGGCAACCGCCGGATCGGGGAGGACGAGGCGCTCTCCGACGTGGGGCGCAACCGCATCCGCTTCAACGGCCGGCTCGGCAACCGCAAGCTGCGTGCCGGCAACTACCGGATGCTGCTCTACCTCGAGGACGCCGTGGGCAACCTCACGCTCGAGCCGCCGCTGCAGCTCTTCACCATCCGCCGCACGCGCTGATCCTGACCGCGGCGTTGCAGCGCGAGGGACCGCGCCGGGATGGGCGAAGTCCTCAGCGTGGCCACGATCGCGACACCGCCCGGCTCGCGCCCCTTCGAGCACCTCGTCCTCGACTTCCTCGCCTACCTCGAGTTCGAGCGCGGGCTGTCGCGCAACACGCTGGAGGCCTACCGGTCGGACCTGCTGCAGCTCGGCCGCTTCCTCGACGAGCGCGGCACGTCGGCCACCGAGGTCTCCGGGAACGACCTCTCCGACTTCCTCACCGGCCTGGCCACCGGGGCCGGGCGCGCTCCCGCGTCGCCCGCCACGGTGCACCGCAAGGCCGCCTGCCTGCGCTCCTTCTACCGCCACCTGCGGCGTGAGGGCATCCTCGACACCGATCCCACATCGGACCTGGTCAGCCCCCGCCGCAGCCAGAAGCTGCCGCAGGTGCTCTCGCGCGGGGAGGTCGGGAAGTTGCTGGAACAGCCGCGCGGGACAGAGCCGTCGGCCCTGCGCGACCGTGCCCTGCTCGAGCTGATGTACGCGTGCGGGCTGCGCGCCTCCGAGGTCACCGGGCTCGAGGTGGCCGACGTCGACCTCGAGGACGGCGTGCTCCTGGCGCGCGGGAAGGGCTCGAAGCAGCGGCTGGTGCCGGTCGGGCGGGCGGCGGTGGACGCACTCCGGCGCTACGTCGCCCGCGGTCGCCCTGCGCTCGTGGGCGCCCGCGAGGAGACCCGCCTGTTCGTCAACTTCCGCGGCGGGCCCCTCACCCGCCAGGGGCTCTACAAGATCGTGCGCCGCCACGCGCAGTCGGCCGGGCTGGCCGACCGCATGAGCCCGCACACCCTGCGTCACACCTTCGCCACCCACCTGCTGGCCGGCGGTTGCGACCTGCGCTCGGTGCAGGAGATGCTCGGGCACGCCGACGTGGCCACCACCCAGCTCTACACCCACCTCTCCAGCGAGCGCCTGAAGGACGTGTACTTCCGGGCGCACCCCCGCGCCACGGCCTGACCCTGATAGAACCGGGCGGGTGCGACGCCTCCTGGTCCCGCTCGCCTGCGCCGTGCTTCTCACGGGCTGCGGCAACGAGCGCACGGACGTGCCCGGCCTCACCGAGGTGGCCAGGCCCGTGGGCTCGCAGCCCGTGGAGTTCGAGCGCGCCGGGGTGGCGTTCCTTGCCCCGGTCAACTGGCTCGTTCAGGACCGGGACGCCCCCGCCGTGTTCACCATCCAGTCCGGCGGCGCGTTCGTGACCGGCTTCGCCTACCGGCGCGAAGAGGACCTGCCGGCGGGGGATGCCGAGCTGGCCGACGCCGAGCGACGGCTGATCGCCGAGGTCGAGGACCGCGACCCGGGCTTCGACCTGCGCTCCTCCCGGACGCGCGAGGTGGACGGCGCCCCGGCGGTGGAGCTGCGCGGCACCCAGACCATCGCCAACCGCCGGCTGGAGACGCGCAGCGTGCACGTGTTCAAGGGCGACGTGGAGTACGTGTTCGAGGCGCTGGCCGAGGCCGAGGCGTTCGAGCTGGCATCGGGCGTCGTGCTGCGGAAGCTGCTGGGCTCCGCCGACCTGTCCGGGCGGCTGCAGCGGGAGCGCCGCGAGCGCGAGGACTGACCGTTGCCGGAGCTGCCCGAGGTCGAGACCATCCGCCGCCAGCTCGCCCCGGCGCTCGAGGGGCGCACGCTCACGAGCGTCGAGGTGCTCGATCCCCGCTGGTGCGCGCCCGCGCCGCCCGGGGAGGTGGCCGCCGCGGTGACGGGGCGGCGTGTGGAGCGGGTCTCGCGCCGCGGCAAGTACCTCGACTGGGAGCTGGACGAGGAGGTCCACGTGGTCATGCACCTGCGCATGACCGGCAACCTGCTCCACCGCCCCCAGCCCGCCGGGGACGCGCCCTACACCCGGGTGCGGTTCGGGCTCGACGACGGGGGCGAGGTGCTCTTCTGCGACGTGCGCCGCTTCGGCACCGGCGTCGTGCTGCTCGGCGACGCCGCGCGCGACGACTACTTCGCCTCCCGCCTCGGGGTGGAGCCGCTGGGGGAGGAGTTCACCGTCGAGGCGCTGCGCGCGCAGGCCCGCGGGCGGCGCGCCCCGGTGAAGGCGTTCCTGCTCTCCCAGGAGCGGATCGCGGGGGTGGGCAACATCTACGCGGACGAGGCCCTCTTCCGTGCGCGCATCCACCCGTTGCGGCCGGTGGGCACGCTCAAGCGCGCGCAGCTCGGGGAGCTGCGCGACGCCGTGGTCGCGTCACTCCAGGCGGGCATCGACGCGCGCGGCGCCACGATCGACGACTTCCGCAACGCCGACGGCGCCCGCGGCTCGTTCCAGGACCGCTTCCTGGTGCACACCCGGGAGGGCGAGCCCTGCGTGCGCTGCGGCACCACGATCGTGAAGCTGCGCGCGGCGGGGAGGGGGACCTACGTCTGCCCGCGCTGCCAGCCCAAGCCCCGCGCGCGCCCCGCGCAGGCTGATCGCCGCGCCCGCCGGCGCTGACCTCCCACCCGCTGTTCGGTTTCGACCCTACATATGCGGGTCAAAGCGGAACAGCGCCGCCGGTGGGCAGGAGCGTCCGCAGCTCGGCGAGCATCTGCCGGGGGTCCTCGAACACGTCGCCCCAGGTGTAGCGGCGGTGTTGGTCGCCGCGGGCGTGGGCTTCGCGTTCTCTCTTGCGGTCCTGCTCCCAGGCGTGGCGGGAGTTGTGGAAGCGGTAGGAGTCGAGCTCGACGGTGAGCTTGTGGTCTGGCCAGCGGCAGTCGACCCGTTTGCTGCCGGCGCGTTTGTTGGTGTGGGCGGGGAGGGGGAGGCCGGCTTCGCGAAGGCGTGCCAGGAACTTGCGTTCCAGCGCACTGAGGGTGACTTTGGTGTCGCCGCTCATGATCCGCTTGAGCTTTCCGGCGCCGGGGGCGTTGGGCCGGCGGACCAGCACTGCTTGAACGTGCCGGGGCGCGGTCCCATGACGCACGCCCGCCTTGTGGCAGGCGCGGGCCAGCTCCTCTTGGTCGAGCCGCGGCGCGATGTCGACGAGCGTGCGCGCCACGGCGGTCACCGGGATGCGCCGCCATGTCGTGACGTCGCGGCGGTCGAGCTTTCGGCACGTGGCGGTCGCGACGCCCCGGACCATCCGCGGCCTGGGCGTGGTCACGTGCGGCGCGGGCTCCTTCCCCTCGACCAGCCCCTGCACGTACGCCGCGGCGAGCCCGCTCAACAGGGACCCCTCCCCGCATGCCCTGACCGCGGCCATGTAGCGCGCCTCCGTGCTCGGCGCCCGATGCCCGACCCGATACACGCCCGGGTACTCGGGGATCAGCGCACCCGTGGCCACGCGATGGTCTATCCGCGCTTTCGTCAACCCGGCCTCGAGCAGCTCCCGCCGAGTGACGATCCCATGCGCGCGCGTGGCCATCCGCCCGATGACCCGCGCCGCTGTGTCGCTCTGACCTCCCATACTCGGGTCAAAGCGGAACAGCGCCCCGAATTCACCCCCCCGGAGGCCGGCGGGGGCGGACGGGTGCCGGGCCTACGCCGCGAGCAGGTCGTCCAGCACGCCGTCGCGGTCGGCCTCGAGGAGCTCCCTGAAGCCGCCGATCACCCGCTCGCCCGCGATGATCTGGGGGAAGGTCATCTGGCCGGTGAGGGCAACGAGGGCGGCGCGGCCCTCGGGGTCCTTGGCGAGGTTGACCTCGTGGACCGAGATGCCGCGGCCCTCGAGCAGGGCCTTGGCCTGGCGGCAGAAGCCGCAGGGCTCGGTGGTGTAGAGGGTGACCTTCTTCGCGTCCGCCATGTGACTCAGAGTGTAGGAATGCCCGGTTCCTTCAAGACCGAAGCGGTTGTTCTCCGCTCCATACGCTTCGGCGAGGCCGATCGGGTCCTGCACCTCTACACGGAGCGGCGTGGACGAATCGGGGCGGTGGCGAAGGGGGTGCGGCGGGTGCGCTCGCGCTTCGGTGGGCGGCTCGAGCCGCTGTCGCGCGTGAACCTCGTGCTGCACGAGGGGAGGGGAGAGCTCTGCACGGTCACCCAGGCCGACACCGTGCACGCCCACGGCGCGCTCAAGGACAGGCGCGACTCGCTCGAGCGCGGCGTGCAGGCGTGCGAGGCCGTGCTGCGGGTGTTCGACTCCGAGGAGCCCAACCACCCCGCCTACAACCTGCTCTGCCGCGAGCTGGCCCTGCTCGACAGCGAGCCCGCGGCGGCCACCCGGGCCCAGGCGCTCGCGTTCCGGCTCAAGCTGCTGCTGGCCGCGGGCTTCGTACCCGAGCTGGCCGCCTGCGCCACCTGCGGCGAGCGTGAGCACCTCGGCGCCTTCTCCGCCGGCGCGGGGGGCGTGGTCTGCGGGGGCTGCGAGGCGGGCTCGTTCCCGCTCGACGCCGATGCCCACGGGTTCCTCGTGGAGGCGCTCGCGCGCCCGCTCACCGAGGCGCCCGCAGCGCCCGAGCCGGTGCTTCGCCAGGCCGATCGGGCGATCGCCGAGACGCTCGAGCACCATGCCCACGTGAGGCTCCGCCGGGTAGCCTGAGCGGCGGATGGGGGTCGCCGCCACCACCAAGCTCGTCTACGACTTCTCAGAGGGGTCGCGCGACATGCGCGAGCTGCTCGGCGGCAAGGGCGCCAACGTCGCGGAGATGACGCGCATCCTCGGCGCGGAGCGAGTACCCGCCGGTTTCACCATCACCACCGAGGCCTGCGTCGCCTACATGGACGCGGGCCGCTCGGAGCCCGAGGGCCTCGCCGACGAAGTCGCCGAGGCCCTCCGTCGTCTGGAGGAGCGCGCGGGCAAGCGCCTCGGCGACCCCGAGGACCCGCTGCTGGTGTCCGTCCGCTCCGGCGCGCGCGAGTCGATGCCGGGCATGCTCGACACCGTCCTCAACCTCGGCCTCAACGACAGTTCCGTGGAGGGCCTGGCGGCCCGCACCGGCAACGAGCGCTTCGCGTGGGACTCCTACCGGCGCTTCGTGCAGATGTTCGGAAACGTCGTGCGGGGGATCCCCGGCGAGCGCTTCGAGGACGCCATCGCCGCCCGCAAGCGCGAGTCCGGCGCCCAGCTCGACACCGAGCTCTCGGCGGATGACCTGCGCGAGCTGGTGGCGACCTTCACGGGGCTCTACGAGGACGGCGGCTTCCCCCAGGAGCCGCAGCAGCAGCTTCGCGAGGCCATCCACGCGGTGTTCGACTCCTGGATGGGAGAGCGGGCGGTGGAGTACCGGCGCATCAATCGCATCCCCGCCGGGTGGGGCACCGCGGTCAACGTGCAGCAGATGGTGTTCGGCAACAAGGGCGACGACTCGTGCTCGGGCGTCGCCTTCAGCCGCGACGAGATCACGGGGGCGCCCGAGCCCTCGGGCGACTTCCTGCCCAACGCCCAGGGCGAGGACGTGGTTTCCGGCGTGCGCACGCCCAAGGACATCGCCGAGATGCGCGACCTCATGCCGGGCGCGCACGCGGAGCTGATGGAGATCCTGCGCACGCTGGAGGCCCACTACAAGGACATGCAGGACACGGAGTTCACGGTGGAGGAGGGGCGCCTCTACATGCTCCAGACCCGCAACGCCAAGCGGCCCGCGCAGGCCGCGGTGCGCTTCGCGGTGGACGCGACCGGCGACGGATTCCTCACGCGCGAGGAGGCGCTCGCCACGATCGACGCCGGCTCGCTCGAGGCGCTCCTGCATCCCACCTTCTCGCGCGACGCCGAGTACTCCGTGCTCGTCCGCGGGGTCAACGCCTCGCCGGGGGCGGCCAAGGGCGCCATCGTGTTCACGGCCGCAGACGCCGTGGCCGCGGCGAAGGACAAGCGCGACGTGATCCTGGTGCGGCCGTTCACCGAGGCCGACGACGTGGCGGGCTTCTTCGCGGCCAAGGGCATCCTCACCAGCGAGGGAGGAAAGGCCAGCCACGCGGCGCTGGTGGCCCGCGGCATGGGCCGCCCGTGCGTGGCGGGCGCCACCGACCTCGAGATCGACCTGTCCGCGCGCGAGGTTCGAGTCGATGGCACGACGCTGCGCGAGGGCGATCTCATCGCCATCGACGGCACGGCCGGGATCGTGACCACCGACGACGTGCCGCTCGTCGAGCCCGAGGTGGACGGGAACTTCCAGACCGTGCTCGGCTGGGCGGACGGGTTCCGCAGGCTCGGGGTGCGCACGAACGCGGACACGCCCGTGGACGCCCGCCGGGCGCGCCAGTTCGGCGCCGAGGGCATCGGGCTGTGCCGCACCGAGCACATGTTCATGGCCGCGGACCGCCAGCCCAAGATGCGGGCGATGATCATGGCCCGCGCCGAACAGGAGCGGCTGGAGTGCCTCGACGCCCTGCTCCCGCTCCAGCAGCAGGACTTCGAGGGCCTGTTCGAGGAGATGCAGGGCCTGCCGGTCACCATCCGCCTGCTCGACCCGCCGCTGCACGAGTTCCTCCCGCACCCCGAGGAGATCGCCCAGGAGGTGGAGCGCGCGCGGATCGAGCGCAGCGACGACCTCGACGAGCTCGAGCACACGCTCGAGCGCGTGCATCAGCTGCAGGAGACCAACCCCATGCTCGGCACGCGCGGCTGCCGGCTGGGCATCCTCCATCCGGAGATCTACGGCATGCAGGTGCGGGCCATCGCCCGCGCCGCGCTCGCCGTGAAGCGGCGCACGGGGAAGGCGCCGCAGCTCGAGGTCATGATCCCGCTCGTGGCCTACGAGAAGGAGCTCGAGCTGCTGCGCGAGCTTGTCGAGCGTGTCCTGGATGAGGAGGGCGCCGCCGAGTTGGACACCTCGATCGGCACGATGATCGAGCTGCCGCGCGCCTGCTTCATCGCGAACCGGATCGCGCGCGTGGCGGACTTCTTCTCGTTCGGCACGAACGACCTCACCCAGACGGCCCTGGGCTTCTCGCGCGACGACATCGAGGGGCGCATCCTCGCCAAGTACATCGACCGCAGGATCCTCGACCGCAGCCCGTTCGAGACGATCGACAGCCCCGGGGTGGGCTGGCTTGTGCGGCTGGCGGCCTGGACCGGGCGGGAGGAGAAGCCGGGGCTCAAGCTCGGCATCTGTGGCGAGCACGGAGGTGACCCGGACTCCGTGGCGTTCTTCCACATGGCAGGGCTCGACTACGTGAGCTGCTCTCCCTACCGCGTGCCGATCGCGCGGGTGGCCGCGGCCCAGGCCGCGATCGCTGGCTGACGGATGTCCCTGGACCCTTGTCCAGCTTCTCCGCTAGGGTCGGGCGCCATGCGCCGCCTGATCCCCGGACTCGCCCTGCTCGTGGCCATGGCCCTCCCCGCCATCGCCTCCGGTCACGCCGAGCGGCCGTCGTACTTCCCGAACTTCAACACCGAGACGCAGGAGTTCGAGCCCATCACCGGCGAGGTGCCCACCTACCGCTCGCGCGGGCCCAGCCGGGTTGTGTGCGACGGCGGCCGCAAGGCCACGGCCGAGCGCATCCGCGAGGTCTTCAAGGGCAGCTCGCGGCGTACGCGCCGGCTGCGCGACAAGCGGCTCGCGATCAACCGCCGCTGCCGCCACAAGACGATCCAGTCCGCGGTGAACGCAGCCGACAGCGGCGACCGCATCCTGATCATGCCCGGCACCTACCGCGAGGCGCCGAGCCGCGAGGAGCCCGAGCCAGATCCGGCCTGCAACGAGCTCTACGTCGAGTCCGAGAACGGCACGCGTGTGGCGTCGTACGAGTACCAGCGGGCGTGTCCCAACGCGCAGAACCTGATCGCGGTCATCGGGGACGGCCCCGACGCGGACCGCGCCTGCGACGACAGGTGCAGCCTGCAGATCGAGGGCCTGGGCCTGGAGCCGGCCGACGTCTTCATCGAGGGCGAGCGCGCCAAGCTCAACGTCATCCGCGCCGACCGTGCCGACGGGATCTACCTCAAGAACTTCGAGGTCGAGAAGTCCGACTTCAACAACATCTACGTCCTCGAGACCAACGGCTTCCGGATCGACGAGGTGGTGTCGCACGACTCCCGCGAATACGGCGTGCTCTCGTTCGCCTCGGACAACGGCCTCTACGAGAACATCGAGGCCTACCGCAACGGCGACTCGGGGATCTATCCGGGCTCCGGGCCCGAGGGCCATTGCGAGCGCTACGGCATCGAGATCCGCAACTCCGACTCCCACGACAACGCCATCGGCTACTCGGGCACCGCGGGCAACGGCGTCTGGGCCCACGACAACAAGTTCCACCACAACAGCGCCGGAATCACCACGGACTCGTTCGCCTCCGGGCACCCGGGCATGCCCCAGGACTGCGCCAAGTGGGAGAACAACGAGATCTACTCGAACAACAAGGACCTCTACAACGCGGAGATGGACGCGTACTGCAAGCGGCCCGTGGAGGAGCGCGACGACCCGGAGAAGGTCTGCCCGACCTTTCAGACGCCGGTGGGCACGGGCATCCTCATCGCGGGCGGCAACGGCAACATCGCGCGCGGCAACCACATCTACGACAACTGGCGCAACGGGATCATGCTGCTGTACGTGCCGGCGCTGCTGCGCGGCTCGGACTCCACCGGGCAGTCGGAGAACGACTCGGGCAACCAGTTCGACACCTCACACGGCAACAGCTTCGCCGACAACCGGATGGGCACGCGCCCCGACGGCACGCGCGATCCCAACGGCCTGGACTTCTGGTGGGACGAGGAAGGGGCGGGCAACTGCTGGGGCGCCAACGAGGGCGCCGGCGGGGGCGAGATCGAGAGCGACCCGGCGTCGCTGCCCGCCTGCCCGGAGGGCTCGGCCTTCTCCACCGGCAACCCGGTGAAGTCCGCCTCCCAGGCCACCTGCGCCACCTGGAACCCGGTGGACAACACCGATCCGCCGGGCTGCGACTGGTTCACCCAGCCGCCCGAGCCGGAGTAGGGCAGCTCGCAATGGCGCCGCGCCTCGCGCTCGTGCTCGCGGCCGCGGCGCTCACGCTCCCCGGCTGCGGCGGCGACGACCGGGATGCCGCCGCGGGCGACCTGGTGTGGACGAAGGACCCGCTGGTGTTCGCCCCGGAGACCCTGCCCGACGACCGCGTGCTGTCCGGCGAGTTGCGCAACGACTCGCTGCGCCGCGTCGAGCTCGCGGCGGAGGACCTGCGGCTCGTGAGCGCCGACGGGGACGAGGTGGACGGCAGCGCGGTGTTCCTGGACACCTACGCGCACCAGCTCTTCCCGCCCACGCGCGAGCCGGAGGGCGGGATCCCGGAGCAGGAGCTGCTGCGGCTCGGGGTGAAGGCGAGGATCGAGCCGGGCGAGACGGCGCCGCTCACGATCTCGTGGCGCCAGCCGTCCGGGGCGGAGCGGCCCGTGCGGGTGGACACGGGCCTGGGTTCACTCCCAGTCCCCTAGACGGGGGACCGGCGACCGCTCCCCTTTCGGGGGCACCCGGGTTGGTACGGCCAGGTGGACGGCGCGCTGACCCCGCCCGAGGGCGGCGAGCGCGTCCTTCTCCACGACACCACGGTGACGAAGGTGACAAGCGTGTGAAGCTCATGGGCGGGGCGGCGGGCGAGGCCGCCCCGCCTGCGAGACTGCGGGGCATGTCCCAGCGGACCGCCGACCGCCCTCTACGCGATCGCGTCGAGGCGTGGGAGGAGGCCTTCCTCTCGCCCCACGCGTGTCGCTCGTACCCGGCGGAGCGCGCCGTGGCGGAGGAGGACTCGCCGGTGCGCACGCCGTTCCAGCGCGACCGCGACCGGATCGTGCACTCCAAGGCCTTCCGGCGCCTCAAGCACAAGACGCAGGTGTTCATCTCGCCCGAGGGCGACCACTACCGCACGCGGCTCACGCACACGCTCGAGACGTGCGGCATCGCGCGCACGGTGGCGCGCGCGCTCGCTCTCAACGAGGACCTCACGGAGGCCGTCGGGCTGGGGCACGACCTGGGTCACCCGCCCTTCGGCCACATCGGCGAGAAGGTGCTCGACGACTGCCTGAAGGAACGGTTCGGCACGCGCTTCTTCCACAACCACCACTCGCTGCGGGTGGTGGAGCGGCTCGAGGGGCTCAACGTCTGCGAGCAGGTGCGCGACGGCATCCTGCGCCACCGCGGCGGTCCGGAGAAGCCGGCCACGCTGGAGGGGCGGATCGTGCGCCTCGTGGACCGCATCGCCTACATCAACCACGACATCGACGACGCCCTGCGCGCCGGCGTGCTCGCCGCCCGCGACCTGCCGGCGGCCGAGATCGACGTGCTGGGCCCCACCGGCTCCGCGCGCATCGACACGCTGGTGCGGGACGTGGTGGCCCACTCCCGGGAGGCTGACGACATCGTCCAGGGCGAGGAGGTGGGGGAGGCCATGGACCGGCTGCGCACCTTCATGTTCGAGCGCGTGTATCTGGCACCCGCAGCGCAGCGCGAGCTGCCGCGGATCGAGCGGATGATGCGGGCCCTCTTCGACCACTACGCCGAGCACCCGCCCGCGGCGGTCACCGAGGACGCCACAGAGGCCGAGCGCGTGACCGACTACCTCGCGGGGATGACCGATCGCTTCGCGGTGCGGGCGTTCTCCGACCTCTCGGTTCCGCACGGCTTCTAGTGGTCCCTCGCTGATGTCCCTCTACACCACGGACTCGATCGAGCGCGTCAAGCAGGTCGTGGACATGGTCGAGCTGGTGAGCGCGCGCACGGACCTGCGCCGGGTGGGCACGCGCTTCACCGGACTGTGCCCGTTCCACGACGAGCGCACGCCGTCGTTCTCGGTCAACGCCGAGCACGGGCTCTACCACTGCTTCGGCTGCGGGGCGTCGGGCGATGCCATCCGCTTCGTGCAGGAGACGGAGGGCCTCGACTTCAAGGCCTCGGTCGAGCTGCTGGCCGAGCGCTCGGGCACGCGGCTGGAGCGCGAGAACGAGGATCCGCGCG
Source organism: Thermoleophilaceae bacterium (assembly GCA_040901445.1). GTDB lineage: Bacteria > Actinomycetota > Thermoleophilia > Solirubrobacterales > Thermoleophilaceae > JBBDYQ01. Next base: position 292,722 of record JBBDYQ010000022.1, read on the forward strand.
CCGAGGAGCGCCGCCGCCGCCGCGAGCGCCTCCAGGGGCTCGTGGAGCGCGCCGCGGCGTTCTACGCCAGGTTCCTCTGGGAGGCCGCCGAGGCGTCGCCCGCGCGCGAGTACCTCGCCTCACGGGGGCTGGAGGAGAAGGTGCTGCGCGAGTTCCGCGTGGGCTACTCGCCCAAGCCGTGGGACCGGATCGTGCTCGCGGCGCAGAGGGACGGCTTCTCGGTGGAGGAGGTCGCGGCGGCCGGGCTCGGCCGGCGCGGGCGCCAGGGCGGGTTCTACGACGCCTTTCGCGGCCGCATCATGTTCCCGCTCGCCGACCGCAACGGGCGCGTCCGCGGCTTCGGCGCCCGCGCGCTGCGCGACGACCAGGGCGCGAAGTACGTCAATACCAGCGAGAACGACCTCTTCCAGAAGGGCAGCCAGCTATTCGGGCTCGACCGGGCGCGCGGAGCGGCCGCCAAAGCAGGCCACGTGATCGTGGTGGAGGGCTACACGGATGTGCTGGCCCTGCACCAGGCGGGTATCACAGAGGTTGTGGCCGCTATGGGCACATCCCTCACCGAGCAGCAGATGGCCGCGCTGTCGTGGGCGGCAAAGACCGTCTATCTCGCTCTGGACCCCGACAGCGCCGGCCAGGACGCCATGCTCCGGGCGGCCCGGGCCGCCCAGAAGCGCGACCTGGAGCTGCTGGTCATCGATCTTCCGGAGGGCAGCGACCCGGCCGATCTCGTCGCCCGTGCCGGCGTGGACGAGTTCACCCGGGCCAGGGACAGGGCGATCGGGGTGCCCGAGTTTGAGGTCAGGCGGGTGATTGCCGATGTAGACCCGGAGAAGCCACGGGAGGTGGACGCCGCGCTGCAGCGGGTACGCCCAATCGTGGGTGCAGTGCCTCGAGATACCAAAACTTGGCTTGAGCTTGTGCGTTTCGTATCCAACAGACTTGATGTGCCCGAGCACCTCGTGACCCAGCCCGCCCCCCAAGCCACCGTCGCGCCGTCCGCGCCTGCGGCCGGGCGCCCGGGGGGCAACGGCCGGCCCGACGTGGACCTCATGCGCAAGCGCGAGCGCGTCTTCATGAGCATGTGCCTGGCGGAGCGCGCCGCGGGGCGCGGCTACCTCGAGCGTCTGAGCGACCAGCACCTCTCGTCCGCCGTGCTGCGCGAGGCACGCGACTGGATCGGAGCGCATTTCGAGGATCCGCTGGCGGAGCTGCCGGACGACGCCTCGGTGTCGGCGGCGGTCACCGAGATCGCGATGGGCGCGGACGACCAGGTGCCGTCACCCACGACGCTGGAGCTCACATTCCTCGACCTGGAGTCGCGGCGCATCGACCGCGCGCTGCGTCACGCGGGCCAGGAGGGCGACGCAGCCGCTCAGCGCAGCCTGGTGACAGAGCGCGAGGCCGTCCGCGCGCGCGTCGACGAGCTGCTGGGGGGCGAGCTGTGAACGAGCGCGACCTCCTCGACGACCAGGACGGCGAGCTCCGCGCGGAGGAAGCGGAGGAGGAGGGCGTCGTGGAGTCCACGCCCAAGGACGCCGTGCCCAGCCGCGACCCCTACGACGCCTACTACGAGGGCGGCGTCTCGGCCCCCGGCATCCAGCAGGCCGCCGAGCCGGTCGAGAACGTCGATGACGCGGTGCGCCTCTACCTGCGCAACATCGGCCGGGTGAGGCTGCTCACCAAGGACGACGAGGTGCGGCTGGCCAAGCGCATCGAGGCCAACGACATGGCGGCCAAGAACTCGCTGGTGGAGGCCAACCTGCGGCTCGTGGTGTCGATCGCCAAGCGCTACACGGGCCGCGGCCTCACGCTGCTCGACCTCATCCAGGAGGGCAACCTGGGCCTGATCCGCGCCGTCGAGAAGTTCGACTGGCGCCGGGGGTTCAAGTTCTCGACCTACGCCACCTGGTGGATTCGCCAGGCCATCACGCGGGCACTGGCGGACCAGTCGCGCACGATCCGCATCCCCGTCCACATGGTGGAGCGGATGAACCGCGTGCACCGCACCCGCCGCATGCTCGTCCAGAAGCAGAACCGCGAGCCGTCGCCCGACGAGATCGGGCGCGAGCTCGAGATGCCGGCCAAGCAGGTGGAGGAGATCCTCAAGCTCGGCCACGAGCCCGTCTCGCTCGAGGCGCCGGTGGGCTCGGAGGAGGGCGAGGCCCAGCTCGCGGACTTCATCGAGGACTCGAGCTGGGACCGGCCGCTCGAGGTGGTGGCCCAGCGCCTCCGCGACGCCGACCTCCAGGAGGCGCTGCAGGCGCTGCCCTGGCGCGAGCGGCGGGTGCTGGAGCTGCGCTACGGCCTCGCCGGCGAGGGTCCCATGACGCTGGAGGACATCGGTCTGAAGGTGGGCGTGACGAGGGAACGCGTCCGCCAGATCGAGGCGCGCACGCTGCTGCGCCTCAAGGCCTCGCACGAGGGATCCCGGCTCGAGGGGACGCTCGAGTAGGGCTGGGGGAGAGGCCATGCGACACGAACACCAGTTCGCTTTTCCATCCGGTCTCTCGGAGAGACTCTTCGTGTGGACCGAGCTCGCCTTGAGCGCTTTCTTGATGAGGGTCTCTCGCTCGAGGAGATCGGCCGCCGCCTCGAGCGCGATCCCTCGACGGTCGCCTACTGGCTGAGAAAGCACGGGCTGGAGGCCAACGGGCGCGCGAAGCACGCAGCGCGCGGGGGCATCGAGCGGGAGGTGCTGGAAGCGCTCGTGGCCGAAGGGTTGACCACCCGTGCCATCGCGGCCGAGCTCGGCCTGAGCCAGACGACGGTGCGGCATTGGCTCGCCCGCCACGGGCTTCGCACCGCTCGGAACCGGGTCGCTCCGCCAGATCCGCCAGAGATCAGCCGTCGGTGCCGCACACACGGCGTCACGCGGTACGCGAGGACAGGCTCCGCCAGGCACTACCGGTGCAAGCAGTGCCGCGCCGAGGCCGTGGCGCGCCGCCGCCGCCGCGTGAAGGAGATCCTCGTGGCCGAGGCCGGCGGGTGTTGTCGGCTCTGCGGTTACGACCGGTCGGTGACCGCTCTCCACTTCCACCACCTCGATCCTGCAACGAAGGAGTTCGGTATCGCACGTGGCGGGTTCACGCGTTCTCTCGAAAAGGCCCGAGCAGAGGCGCGCAAGTGCGTACTCCTATGCTCCAACTGCCACGCTGAAGTCGAGGCCGGTTTGGTCGACTACAGTTTCGAGAGCGTCCTCCAGGGGGCGTGACCCATACAGGTAGTGCGGAGTAGCTCAATGGCAGAGCAGCGCCCTGTTAAGGCGATGGTTGTGGGTTCGAATCCCACCTCCGCAGTTCGACGAATGGCGGCCCCGCTCGGGTCTCACCGCGCCTACACTGGGCGCCAGGATGGAGGTGGGAAGGGAACTCCCCGGCCGCTTCGTGGCCGGCGATCCGCTGCGCGCGATCGCTGCGCTCGCGGTGCTCAGCTGGCACGCGGCGTTCCTCGGGCTGGCCGCGGCCGGGCTGCAGGGCGGCATCGGCCCGAACCTCGACATCGCGGTCGTCTACGGGAATCCCGTCGGCGACGTGCTGCGCGTGGGAGCGCTCGGCGTCTACCTGTTCTTCGTGCTCTCGGGCTACCTGATCGCCCGCCCGTTCGTGCGGGCCTACATCACGCACGGCAAGCGCCCTCGCCTGCGCCGCTACGCGCGCAACCGGGTGCTCCGCATCTACCCCGCCTTCCTGGTGGTCTGCGCGCTGCTGCTCGTGATCTACGGGACGCTGGGGCTCGACGCCGGACAGACCCTCGGGATCCTGCTGCTCACCGACATCGCCGGAGCCGGCTGGTCGCAGCACATCGCCCACGCCTGGTCGCTGAGCGTGGAGGTGGCGTTCTACGTGGCCGTACCGCTCTTCTTCCTCTCGCTCGGCGCCATCAGCGGCCGGGTGCGCACGCCCGCCGCCCGGGCGGCACTGCTCGCCGCGATTGCCCTCGCGGCCGGCGCAGCCAGCCTGGCGTCGAGCTTCAACGGCGCCATCTACGGCACGCTCGTCGGCGAGTTCTGGGCCTTCACGCCGGGCCTGCTGCTGGCCATCGCGGAGCCGTTCGCCGCGCCCCGCCTGGCCGGACGCGCCCGGGTGGGCCGCATCGCGCTCGGGGCCGCGCTGGCCGGCATCGTGCTCTTCCTCTCATTCCTCCCGCTCGTGCGCCTCGCCGGGGGCGGGGCCGGCAAGCTGCTGAGCCTCTTCGCCGCCGGCCTGGTCATCGGCGCGCCGCTGGTGGCGCAGTGGGCCGGCGTGCGGCCCTGGCGCGTGCTCGACAACCGCCTGGCCCACTGGCTCGGCGAGCGCTCGTACCCGATCTTCCTGCTGCACTGGCCGATCGCGTGGGAGGTCTCCCAGCTCGTGGCCGACACCGGCTGGGGGGCGAAGAAGGTCCTGCTCGGCACGCTCCTCATCACCCTCGCCCTCACGCTCGTGGCCTCCGACCTGCTCCACCGCGCCGTCGAGCGTCCCGTGTTGCGGCGCAGGGCCCGCACCGCCCCGGCGCCCGCGAAGCCCCAGCCGGAGCCGGCGCCCGCGAAGCCCCAGCCGGCGACCGCGTAGACAATGCGTTGGCCGGCTCCGGCCAGGTCAGCCCTCCGCCAGCGCCTCGACCGCGTCCGCGGCCAGCTCCGCTCCGTCGTTGCGCTCGGCCCACGCGCGCAGGCGCCCGGCCGTGGCCGCGAATCCGGGCTCGCCCAGCACCCGCCGCACGGCCAGCCGGACGCCCCGCGCCGTGGCCAGCCGCCGCGGCAGCGCCACCCCCGCGCCCGCCCACGCGACCCGCGCCGCGTTCTCGGCCATGTCGCCCGCCGCCGGGCACGCCACCACCGGCACCCCGCACGCCAGCGCCCGCGCCACGGTGCCGTGCCCCGCGTGGCACACCACGACGGAGCAGCGCGGCATCGTCCGCGCATACGACAGCCAGTCCACCAGCCGCGCGTTGGCCGGCACCGGCACCGGCTCGGGCGGCGGGCGGCGGTTGGTCGTGGCCAGCACCCGGACGGGCTCGCCCGCCAGGCCCTCGAGCGCGGCGCGCAGCATCCGCTGGTCCGGGTCCTGTGACGTGCTGGGGGCCACGAGCACCAGCGGCGCGTCTCCCGGCGGCTCCTCCACCTCCCCGAACGGCTGCTCCCACAGCAGCGGCCCCGTCACCCGCACGGACGGGTGCCACTGCCGCGGGTACTCGAGCTGGGGGAACGTGGCGACGATCGCCAGCTGCCGCGAGATCCCGCCGTGCAGATGCTCCAGCGGCGCCAGCCCCACGCGCGTCCGCGCCCCGTTCAGCTCGTCGCGGCCGCGCCGCTCGCCGATGCGCACCACAGGCTCGAGCAGGCCCCAGAGCGCCCCGCCCGCGCGCGTGCGCGGCAGGCGCGCGCCGACGGAGTAGGGGGGGAAGCCGGGAGCGGGGGTGGGGAGGACGTGCGGCACCAGCGTGGCCCACGGCCGTCCCTCGAGCTCCGCCGCCAGCGCCGGCGCGAGGGTGAGGATGTCCGCCACCACCACGTGCGGCTCCAGCTCCGCCACCAGCGGCCGCGTCTCGACCGCCGCGCGCACGGCCGCCTGGTAGGGCTCCAGCGGGCGCTCGCGGGTGGGGAAGACCTGGTACTCCGGCGCCGCTGCGAAGCGCATGCCCTCACCCTCGACGTGCTCGCGCCAGCGCTCCCAGGTCTGCAGGCACACGTCGTGGCCACGCGCCGCCAGCGCCCGTCCCAGCGCGATGGCCGGGAACGCGTGGCCGGGGTCGCCGAACGCGGCGAGGAGGAGGCGCAGCCGGGCGCTCGGCTTCAGGCTCAGACCAGCTCGGCCAGCTCGCGCATGATGCGCGAGCGCGACTCGGCGTCGAACGCCATCGGCGTCATGATCAGCGTGCCCACGCCCGCCTCGCGGTAGACGTCGAGCCGCTCCTTCACGCGCTCCTTGGGGCCGCAGAGCGAGACCATGTCGATCAGCTCCGCGGGCAGGGCCGCCGCGGCCTCTTCCTTCTTGCCCTCGAGGTAGAGGCCCTGCACCTCCTCGGCCGCCTCCTCGAAGCCGTAGCGGCGCACGAGCGCGTTGTAGAAGTTCTTGTCCTTCGAGCCCATGCCCCCCACGTACAGCGCGAGCACCGGGCGCATGAGGTCGCGCGCCGCGTCCACGTCGTCGGCGATGGCCACGTTCACGTTGGGGGCGATGTCGAAGCTGCCGTTGAGCGAGCGCCCGGCGCGCTGCGCGCCCTCCTCGAGCAGCTTGCGCGAGTCGTCCACGTGCTCGGGGGAGAAGAACGTGGGCAGCCAGCCGTCGGCGATCTCACCGCACAGCTGCGTGTTCTTCGGCCCGATGGCCGCGACGTAGATCGGGATGGAGTCCTGCACCGGCGCGATCATCAGCTTCAGCGCCTTGCCGGGCCCGTCCGGCAGCGGCAGCTCGTACGAGTCCCCCTGGAACTCGAGCCGCTCGCGCGCCAGCGCCTTGCGCACGATGCCCACGTACTCGCGCGTGCGCTGCAGCTGCTTTGCGAAGCGCTGGCCGTGCCAGCCCTCCGCCACCTGCGGCCCCGAGGAGCCGATTCCGAGCAGCATCCGCCCGTCCGAGAGCTGGTCGAGCGTGGCCGCCGTCATCGCCGTCATGGCGGGGGAGCGGCCCGGCATCTGGAAGATCGCGGAGCCGATCTTGATCTTCTCGGTCTGCGCCGCGATCCAGCCCAGGATCGTGGCCGAGTCCGAGCCGTAGGCCTCCGCCGTCCACACCGAGTCGTAGCCGAGCGACTCCGCCTCGCGGACAAGATCGATCTGCTGCTGTGAGGTGAGGCCCAGTCCCCAGTAGCCAACGTGCAGCCCAAGACGCATGCAAGTTCCCTTTCAGCGAGGAGGACGGCACTTGAAGCCGCCGACGACGGTGCGTAGCCTAAGCGAACCGACTCCATGGCAACCCGCCGGCGACATCCAGCTCAGGAGCTTCGACTTTCCGTCGAATGCCTGCCCGCCCGCACCAAGCGGGCGATGCTCGACGGCGTGCGCAGCAACGAGATCATCATCGGCGCGTACACCGATCGCCAGGGCGGCGTCTGCCCGATGCTCGCGGCGCACCGCAACGGGGGCCGCACGAGCTTCGTCTCCTTCGCCCGCGCGTGGGATCGCTACACCGGTGCCCGCAAGCGCGCGCGCAGGGCCACGCAGCGCGAGGTGCTCACCCTCACCGCCATGCTCGAGGCCAGCCTCGCGCGTGACGAGGGCTGGGACCTGGCCGCGGTCGCCGCGGAGCACCGCGAGCTCAAGGACCGCATCGAGCGGGAGGGGCGCCGGCGCACCGGCGAGACCGACCGCACGGGGGAGCTCGCCGGGCGCGAGGGCTGGGCCTGGCTGCGGCCCTTCCGCCGCTACGAGGACTTCGAGGCCGCGCTCGACTGGCTCGACGAGGTCGAGCGCGAGACGGCCGAGCGCGAGCTCGTCTCCAACTAGACGCCCGACCCGGGAGAGTCGCCCGGCCGCACGAACTGGACCTCCGGGACGATGCAGTTGCGCGAGGTGCGCAGCAGGAACAGCACCGCCTCGGCGATGTCCTCGGGCTGGATCATCTCCTCCTTGGGCACCTGCCCCTCGACCCAGTCGGTCATCGACGTGGCCACGAACGCGGGGCAGAAGGCCGTGACCTGGATGCCCTCCTTGGACAGCTCGCCGTGTGCCGCCTGGGAGAGGCCCACCACGGCGGCCTTCGTGGCCGAGTACGCGCCCAGCCAGCCCTGGCCGTGCTTGCCCGCGATCGACGCCACGTTCACCACCAGCGCCTTGCCGTGCTCCGCGCCCGACTCCTTGAGCATCGGGATGGCCTCGCGCAGCATCAGGTAGACGCCGCGCAGGTTGGCGCCGAGCTGGATGTCGAGCTTCTTGGTCTCGTGCTCCGCGATCGCGCCGCCGATGCCCACGCCGGCGTTGTTCACGAGCACGTCGAGGCGGCCGTAGCGCTCGCGGTGTGCGTCGCGCAACGCAACGATGTCCTCCTCCGCGGTCATGTTGGCCGGCACCGCGTGGGCGTCAAGGCCCTCGTCCACGAGCCCCTTGACCGCCTCCTCGAGCTTGTCGGGACGGCGGGCCGACACGGTGAGCCCGTAGCCCTCCCTGCCGAGCGCGCGCGCGATCGCGAGCCCGATCCCACTCGATCCGCCGGTGATGAGCGCAGCACGGTCCGCCATGTCTCTCTCCTCCTGGATGCGTGGATCGCGGGGGCGCCGGAACCCTACTTATTGCGAAGACGGCGTTAAGCGCTCGCCCGAGCGGCGCGCCGGAGCGGGCGCGTTATCTACCCTTTGGCGGGATGACCCGGAGGCGCATCCCGACGGCGGCCGTGCTGCTGGCAACCGCCGCGCTCCTCGCGTCGTGCGGTGGCGACGGCGAGGGCGACGATGACCGCGGCAGCGCCGGCGCTCCGCCGCCGGCATCGGCCGCGGACTTCCCGGACGCCGGGTCCAGGACGATCGCCGAGCTGCGCGAGGACGTCGGGCCCGGGCCGGTGCTCTCGCCGGCCGTGCTCGTGCTCCAGCCGGGTGAGGAGAATCGCTTCGGCTTCGGTCTCTTCGACCGCTCGCGCAAGCAGATCTCGCAGGCTCAGGCCGCCCTGTACGTGGCGGACGAGCAGGGGCGCGACGTGCAGGGCCCGTTCCCCGCCGACTGGCACTCGCTGGCGGTGAAGCCCGAGTTCCAGAGCGAGTCGGTCACCGCCGACCCCACCTCCGCGAAGTCCTACTACACGGCGCAGCTTCCCTTCGATGAGCCCGGCGACTACCAGGTGCTCGGCCTCGTCATGCTCGACGGCCGCCTGGTCGCGGCGGATCCGATCGCCGTCAAGGCACGCGACGACTGGCAGGTGCCCGCGGTCGGCGATCCGGCCCCGCGCACCAGCACCCCCACCGTGGAGGACGTGGGTGGAGTGATCGAGCGCATCGACACGCGCGTGCCGCCCGCGCCGGACCTGCACGAGCACGACTTCGCCGACGTGGTGGGCAAGCAGCCGGTGCTGCTCGTCTTCGCCACTCCCGCCCTGTGCCAGAGCCGCGTCTGCGGCCCCACGGTGGACGTGCTCAAGCAGGTGAAGGGCGCGCACGAGGGCGACGCCGCCTTCGTCCACATGGAGATCTACGAGGACAACGAGGTGGAGCGGGGCTTCCGCGAGCAGGTCCGCGAGTGGAACCTGCCCACCGAGCCGTGGGCCTTTGCCATCGACGCCGAGGGCAACGTGGCGGCGCGGCTCGAGGGCGCGTTCGGCGCGGAGGAGCTCGAGCGGGCCCTGCAGGCCGCCACCGGCTGAGCCGGTAGGCTGCACGGTTCACGCCGGCCGCGGGGGCCGGCGAGCAGGGAGGGAGATCGTCGTGCAGGGGATCGTCACGCGGATCGCGTCCGCGGCCGCCGTCATCGCCATGCTGGCGCTCGCGCCGGCAGCGACAGCGGCGCCGAACACCTACATCGAGATGCAGGACGGCACGCGGCTCGCCGCCAACCTGCAGCTCCCGCCGGGCGACCCGCCCGCCGGAGGATGGCCCGCGATCTTCGTGTACGACGGCTATGCCGGCGGCAGCAGCCCGGTCGGCGGCCCGGACTCGATCGAGGCGCGCTACGCGACCATTCACGTGTCGATTCGCGGCACGGGTTGCTCCGGCGGCCGGTTCGACCTCTTCGACCGCCGCCACGCAAAGGACGGCTACGAGATCGTGGAGTGGATAGCCGACCAGCCCTGGTCCAACGGGCGCGTGGGACTGATGGGCCACTCCTACGGCGGCATCACCGCCACCTTCACCGCGGCCGAGGATCCCCCGCACCTCGACGCGCTCGTCGTCTCCGGCCTGATCGACGACCTCTACCGCGGCATCGTCTACCCGGGCGGCGTTCCCAACCTCGGCTTCCCGCTGGCCTGGCCCTACGCCTACCGGCCCGCCGTGGACGTCTCCGGCGGCACGCTCCCCGGCCTCGCTGAAGGGGACATGGAGTGCGTGGCAAACCTCGCCGACCGCGAGGCGCCCAACGTCATGGACGAGCCGCTGCTCAACGGGATCATCGGCTACAACGACGGGCCCTGGTGGGCGGCGCACTCGCTCTACACCTACCTCGACGGCATCGACGTCCCCACCTTCGTCGGGCACGCGTGGCAGGACGAGCAGACCGGCCCGCGCGGCGGCCCGGTGGTGTTCGAGAAGCTGCCGGAGGGGCTTCCCAAGCGCTTCGTCGCCTCCAACGGCGACCACTCGGTCAACGGCGGCGCGCCGCCCGAGGTCCGGGCGCAGCGCTACGCGTGGATCGAGCGCTTCGTGCGCGACGTCCCCAACGGCATCGACGCCCAGCCGCCGGTCCAGGTGCTGCTGGAGACCGCCGAGCGCTCCGGCGCGCTCACCTCCAACGGTCTGGTGGAGGGCGCCGACTTCCCCTTCCCGGGCACGGACTGGACGCGCTGGTACCTGCGCTCGGACGAGGGCCTGAGCACCGAGCCGCCCGCCGCCGGCGAGGGCTCGGACAGCTACGTGGCCGGCACCGGGCGCCAGTCGTGGAACTACTTCGCGCCCACCGTGGGCGGCGAGCTGTCCTCCGCCGGCGGGCCCGACGAGCTCTCCTTCCGCTCGGAGCCGATGGAGCAGCCCACCACGATCGCGGGGCCGATCGCCGCCACGCTGCATGCGTCCACCACCGCGCTGAGCGTGAACCTGCCCGTGCACACTCTCAGCACGGACTTCTTCGTCACGGTGGCCGACCAGGCGCCCGACGGCACGCTCACCTACCTGCAGCGCGGCATGCTGCGGGCGTCGTTCAAGGCGCTTGACGAGCTGCGCACCAAGCGCAACGCCGACGGCGAGATCATCCGCCCCGAGCATCCGTTCACGCATCCGGGCACGGTCACGCCGGGCGAGGTGGCCCAGTACGAGATCGAGGTGTTCCCGGTGGCGCACGTGTTCCGGCCGGGGCACCGGATCCTCGTGAAGGTCTACTCGCCGCCGCTCACCGAGAGCCTGTACGTCTACGTGCCCTCGCGGCTGCCGGCGCTCAACACGATCGTGCACGACGCCGAGCACCCGTCGTCGCTGCTGCTGCCGGTCGTGGCCACGCCGGCGCTCGGCGACCCGCCAGGCTGCGGCGACCTCATCGGGATGCGCTGCGTCCAGCCCGCCGGGTAAGCCGCCGCCGCGGCTAGCCTTCGGCGTCGCCATGGACACGACGCCGAAGCTGCGCGCCCGCGCGCGGATCGCGCTGGCGGGGCCGCTCGGATTCCTGGCCGGCACGGTCGCGATGCACTTCCTGCGCGACGACCTCGACCCCGCGCGGCGCAAGGTCAGCGAGTACGCCACGGGGGAGTGGGGGCTGGTGCAGTCGTTCGCCTTCCTCGCGCTCGCCGCCGGAGGCTTCGCTCTCGCCTCCTGCGTGCGTGCCGAGCCGGGCGCCCGCCGCCCTGCCGCGCTCCTGGCCGTCTTCGGCTTCGGGATGATCGCCGTCACGCTGTTCCCGGCGGACCCGACGAGCCGCGTGGGGTCGACGGCGGTCGGCGAGATCCACGGCGCGGCGGCGTTCGTGGCCTTTGGGGCACTCGCCCTGGCGATGGCCACGCTCGCGCGCCCACTGGTGCGCGATGGCCGCTTCGGGCGCTTCGCCGGCTTCATCGAGGCGATGTCGGTCCTCGCCATCGTGCTGTTCCTCATCCAGCCCGTGGTTCCGGACGAGGTCGCGGGCTCATGGCAGCGCGTGTTCCTCGGCGTTCTCGCCGGCTGGCTGTCCACTGCCGGTCTGCGGTACCTCCGCTTGGCACGTTTGGGGCCTTGACGCGCCCGGCAATCGCGCGATAGCTTGACCCTTCGCTCCTAGGCGGGGGATTTCGCCAGGAGGTGTCCGGAGCGAAAGGGGGGTGCGCGTGGGAAGCCACCCGTACGAAGACCCGACTGTCGAGGACTACGGCGACCTGCTGTCGATGACGCAGGGAGGCGAGCTCCTCGGGCAAGAGGACGGAGGCACGAAGCTCTCCTTCCTCGACGTGTCCGACGGGATGCTCCCATAGGGCAACCCAGAGCGAGTCTGTACCGCTACCGTTGCCCGAGCGGCCCAAGAAGGCCGCTCGGGCCGGTAGCTCAGTTGGTCAGAGCAGCGGACTCATAATCCGTAGGGCGCTGGTTCGAGTCCAGCCCGGCCCATCCCGCTGTTTGCCGTGGCTGTGCGCTTTGCGCGCCTTCGGGATGTGTCGAGTTGGAGCCCGAATCGCGCCCCGCGTGTTCCCGAGATGTCTTTTGGGCGGCCGGTTGGCTGGGATGCCGACCGAGGGGAAGACGTCATGCAGGACAACGTCACCGGCCACCTGCAGATCAAGGGGCCGAAGCACGCGAGGCGGTGGTACGCGCTCTGGCGGGACGCCGCGGGCCGGCATCAGAGAGTGCTTGGTCCGGCTCACGTAAGGGACTCCGGGGCGCGCACGCCGCGAGGCGCGGTGCTGTGGCGGGCCGGCAACGGACCTAAGCCGACTCCGGAGCACCTGGCGCCGATCGAGGCGCGGGCGGCACTCGACGAGCTGCTCGCGGCGATCCGGCTGGATCCGCCGGGGCGTGTTCCCCAGATGGCTACTCGCACGCTGCGGGATGCACGGGACGAGTGGCTGCGCCACGTCGAGTTCGACCGCCAGCGCAAGGCGAGCACGGTGGAGGACTACCGCGGCCAGTCGCGGCGCTACCTGCTCGACCGGTTCGGCGCCGCCACGCCGCTCGAGGAGATCACCACCGATCGCATCGAGGAGTGGCAGCAGGAATTGTTGGAGGCGGGGCAGCTCTCGCGGCGGACGATCCAGAAGGCGCAGGTGATGCTTCATGCCATCCTCAAGCGGGCGAAGAAGAAGCGCTGGGTGGAACGGAACGCCGCCGAGGACGCCGACCGAATCACGCTGAAGCCGTCGGGCGACTTCAATGTGTTGTCGTCCGAGGAGGCCGAGGCTTTGGTGCGTGCCGCCTCGGATGAGGGGGAGGCGGCGCTCTACCGCGTCGCCATCGGCGCCGGCCTGCGGATGGGCGAGCTGCGGGCGCTGCGCCGGCAGGACGTCGACTTCGGGCGGCGGCTGCTGCACGTCCGCTGGGCGATCGCGCGCCACCAGCTCGACCGGCCGAAGTCGTCCTACGTGCGCAGCGTTCCCATGGCCGACCAGGTAGCTGCCGCGCTGGACCGCCTGAGCCGGCGCGAGCGCTTCACTCGCGCGGACGACTACGTGTTCTGCACTCCCCTCGGCGGCGCCCAGGTCGATAGCCGGATTCGCGTGCGCTTCTACGCGACCCTCGAGCGAGCGGGCCTCGGTCACCTCCGGACGAAGGAGCCGCCGCTCCGCTTCCACGACCTGCGGCACACGTTCGGCACACTGGCGGTGCAGGTGGCGGCGATCTCAGACGTGCAGGCCTGGATGGGCCACGCGCAGATCCAGACGACGATGATCTACGTCCACTACGTGCCCCAGCACGACGCGGCGGACCGGCTGACGCGAGCGTTCGACGCGAGCGCCGGCGTCAGCGAGTTGGGTCGCGCAGCTGCCGGCTGAGCCAGCCCGCGAGGCTGTCGCGGTCGAAGCGGCGATGCCGGCCGATCTGGATGGAGGGCAGCGGGTCGCGGTAGCGCCTCGCGTAGTCGTACACGGACGAGACCGGGACGGCGAGGAGCTCCGCGACCTGCGCTGCGGTGAGCAGCGGCTGGTCGAGCCGCACCTGCGGCTCTACGGGGATCATTGCCCTGCTGCCTCCATCACAAGACAAGGCGTGGGGGACTGTCGGTCCGGCATGCAGAGGGCCTCGCTTGTCCGGTGGGCAGCGGTCGTGCTCAGCGGCTGGGCTTCTTGCAAGCCCGCCGCAACGCAGGCCCGTCGCAGATACCCGCACCGAGGGGCGCCCCGCTTCCGCGTTCACGCGAGGCTGTCGCGCAAAGGGGGTGCTGTCCGGATGCGCAGGGACGATTCCGGGTAT